>DASYIS010000546.1:0-25247 GCA_035997375.1 Chthoniobacteraceae bacterium | reverse complement strand
AAAGAAGGCGAGGGTTCCGCGGGCAAGCGCGCGGCGAAAGCGAGCAGGCACGTGAGCACGAGGAGGAGGGGGCGAGGCATAAGGGTCGCTGTCTTGATGCCTCTCCGCAGCGACGATGACGAGCGGCAACTCGTGGTCCGCAAACTCCGTGGTCCGCACAGTCCCTGTGCGGTCTGACCCGCGCGCCGCACCGAGGACTGTGCGGACCACTGCGCGCTTGCCCGCGCCGGCGCGCCTCTGCATCGTGAGCCTCCCCGGCGTGCGGCGCCCGCCGCCCGCTTCCCCCACCCCGCCCCCATGAACCGTCTCCCCCTCCTCCTGCTTGCGTTCACCCAACTGACCGCGTCCGCGTTCGCCGCCGCGCTGCCGCCGCTCGATTTCGGCGGGGTGCGCGAGGAGCACGTGATGGTCCCCATGCGCGATGGCAAGCGCCTCTCGGTCTATCTCTATTTCCCGCCAGGCGAAGGGAAATGGCCCGCGGTCTTCGAGCAGCGCTATGCGGACGTGACGAGCGCCGGCTCGCGCAAGGCCGCGGCGAAGTTCGCCGCGGATGGGTTCGTCATCGGCTTGGTGAATTACCGCGGCACGCACGAGAGCGAGGGCGTCTGGCGCGGGTATCGCGGCCTGCAATGGGGCGAGCTGCGCGATGGCTATGACGTGTGCGAATGGCTCGCCACCCAGCCGTGGAGCACGGGCAAGGTCGGCACCTATGGCGGGTCGCAGGCGGGTTATGCGCAGAACTATCTGGCCGTCACGCAGCCGCCGCATCTCGTCGCGCAATATATGACCGACACCGGGCTTAGCCTTTATCAGGAAGGTTACCGCATCGGCGGCGTCACCAGGCCGGAGCGGTTCAAGGCGATGGGCTCCGTGGCCCGCGAGCCGGCGGACAACGACGCGCTGCTGCGCGAGTGGGACCAGCATCCGGATTTCGACGATTACTGGCGCGACGAAGACTGCCGCAGCCAATTCGGCAAAATGAATGTCCCTTGCTTTACCATCGGCAGTTGGTACGACTTCATGATTCAAGGTTCGATTGCGAGTTTCATCGGCCGACAACAGCTCGGCGGGAAAAACTCACGCGGCCAACAGCATCTCATCCTCGGCCCGTGGCTGCACGGCGGTTACCCGAAATCAAACAAGATCGGCGAGCTCGTTTTTCCCGAGAACGCCATGTTCGATGTCTATGCGCACATGACGAAGTGGTTTAACCACTATCTAAAGGGCGAAGCCAACGGCGTGGAACAGGAACCGCGCGTGCGCTATTACGTGATGGGCGCCGCCGGCGAGGAAGGCGCCCCGGGCAACACCTGGCGCGAGGCGCAGGACTTCCCGCCGAGAACGGCCAGTGCCTTCCTTTACCTGCAAAGCGGAGGCGCGCTTGCGCCGAGCCCTTCGGCCGAAGCCACGGCGAAAACAACCTATATTAGCGATCCCCGCGCGCCCATGAGCATCCCCGGCACCGGCTTTCCGGGCGCGAAAGACGCGCGCCCGTTCGAGCAGCAAAGCGAGGTCCGCACCTGGACGACCGCGCCGCTCCCCGAGCCGCAGGAATGGACCGGCGAAGTCAACGCGGAAATCTTCGCCGGCTCCACGGCGAAGGACACCGACTTCATCCTGCGCGTCAGCGACGTCTATCCCGACGGCCGCAGCATGCTGCTCATGGATTACCCGCTGCGCGCGCGGTATCGCGAGGGTTTCGAGAAGCAGGTGCTCCTCACGCCCGGCGAGCCGGCGAAGCTCGCGTGGCACATCGGCTGGACCAGCATCATCTTTAATAAAGGCCACCGCATCCGCGTCACCATCGCCAGCACCGGCGCGCCCCTTTACGAGCCGAACAACCAAACCGGCGGCCCGCAGACCATCGACTGGATGAAAGACGCCGTCTCCGCGACCAATACCATCTGGCACGACCAGGCGCACCCGTCGCGGATCGTCGTACCTTTGGCTAAGCCGGCCGCTAAATAAACCTAACAACCGCTTGCGTAGATCGCCGCGAAGCGGCGTTGTCCTAATGTACTACTGCTTCGCAATTTCTTGTTTTTTCGCGAAGATTCTCTGCGAGCCTTCGTGGCGCGCAGCTTCGAAACTCCGGTTGTAGCCACGGCCCTGTGGGCCGTCTGCGCGCGACCATTGCGATTCGGCTGAATCACATTCGACCCGTTTCGTGTTCTCCACGTCCAAACGGCCCACAGGGCCGTGGCTACAACCGGATGCGGCTTCGCCGCGCTGTGTAGAGCGCGGCTCTCCCTGAGCCTAGCCAGGCGAAGGGGTGCCGCCTCCAATTCCTTGAGCGTCTCACGTGCGAGCGGCGCTCAAGAAGAGTGAGGCGGCACCTGTTCGCCTAGGCTCAGGGAGAGCCGCACTCTACACATTGGTCGACGGCACTCCGCCGGCTACTCCTCCCGCTCGTTCTTCAGTTCCGCGATCCGCGCCATCACTTGCTCGGAGAGGCGCTGGTAGAGGTCGCGGCCTTTGTCCTGGAGGTCGGCCTCGGTGAAGCGCATCGGCTCGCCGACGACGACGGTGATGGGATGGAAGCGGATCTTTTTTTGCCCGCGCGGGAAGGCTTCGTGCGCGCCGAAGATGCGCATCGGGATGACGGGCGCGAGGGTCTTTGCGATGACGAGGCCGAGGCCGGGTTGCGCGGGCTGGAGCGTGCCGTCCAACGACCGCGAGCCCTCGGGAAAAATGACAGTCCCCTGGCCGGCGCGGACGAGCTTGATGACCGCCTTGAGCGCGCTCATGTCGGCGCGGTCCTGGTCGATCGGGATGACGTTCATCGCCGGAAAAAGCGGGCCGAGGAGCGGCCACTTCATCAGCGTCTTGCGCGCGAGGAAGTAGATCTCGCGGTCGCAGCAGATGCCGGCGAGCGGCGGGTCGAGGTAGCTCTGGTGGTTCATCGCGAGGATGAATCCGCCCTCTTTCGGGATGCGCTCGCGATGGTACGTCTTGTATGAAAAGCAGACCTTCGCGATCAGCTTCGAAAGGTTGTAGCCGACGAAGTAGACAGCGCCCATGGTCGTGTGCGGGTCAGGCGGTCGCCGCGACGCCGAGGAGGGGCGAGCGGGTCGGCGCGATGCCGAGACCCTTCTGTTTCAAGCGCCCGACGATCTCGCCGGCCACGCCGTCGATTGTGAGATACGAGCTGTCGATGACATGCGCGTCCTCCGCGATGATGAGCGGCGACGCGCGGCGCGAGCTGTCGAGCTTGTCGCGATTGAGGATGGAATCCTGCAGCCCCTGGCGGGCGCGGCGCTGGGCGCGGACTTCGGCGGAGGCGTCGATGTAGAATTTGAACCGGGTGTCCGGGAAGACCGCGGAGCCGATGTCGCGGCCTTCCATCACGAGGTCGAGATCGTCCGCGTACGTGCGCTGCAGGTCGACGAGCAGGCGCCGCACTTCGACGATGGCGGCGATGTGCGAGACGTTGACGTTGATCGCTTCGCTGAGCAGCTCGGGCGTCGGGTCGACGCCGTCGATGAGAAACGTCGACTCACTCTGCGCGTCGATGCCGCAGGTGAACTCCGTGCGGCCGAGGAGCGCGATGACCGCCGGCGCGTCGGTCGACGCGACGCCGGACCGCAGCGCGTGCCAGGTGACGGCGCGGTACATGGCGCCGGTGTTGATGTACGCGATGCCGAGCTGCCGCGCGAGGGCGCGCGCCACGCTGCTCTTGCCGGAAGCCGCGGGGCCGTCGATCGCGATGACGATGTGCGGGGGGCGGTCGCTCACTCCTGGGGGCCGAGAGAGGTGTGGATGGTGGTGTAAGGCCCGGGCGGGTCTTTCATGACCTGCTCGAGCTGCTTGTAAAAGCCGGGGTACGATGTGTTCACGCACTCGGTGTCCTGGATGACCGTCTCGCCGTCCGCAAAGAGGCCGGCAATCGCGAACGCCATGGCGATCCGGTGGTCGCCGAAGCTCGGGAGCTTCGCGCCCTTCAGCGGGGTGCCGCCGTGGATTTGCAGGCCGTCCTCGGTCTCGTCCACGTTGGCGCCCATCGCGCGCAGATTGGCGACGATGGCGGCGATGCGGTCGGTCTCCTTCACGCGCAATTCGTGCGCGTCGGAAATCGTCGTCGTCCCCTGCGCCAGCGCGCCGGCCACGGCGAGGATCGGCAGCTCGTCGATCACGTTGGGGATTTCGTCGCCGCTGATCTCGGTGCCGTGCAGGCGGACGCCCTCCACATTCACCACGCCGAGCGGCTCCGCGTCCATCTCGTGGATGTGCTCGCGCACGTGCGCGCCCATGCGGAGGAGGACGCTGATGACGCCGGTGCGGGTCTTGTTGAGCCCGACGTTGCGCAGCAACAGATGCGCGCGCGGATGGGCCGCGGCGGCGACCATCCAGAAGGCCGCGCTCGAGATGTCGCCGGGAACCTGAAAGTCGCGCGACTCGGGGACGAGGTCGCCGTAAACCGAGATCGTGCGGCCGCTGCGCTGCGGGCGCACGAGGAAATACTCGAGCATGCGCTCGGTGTGGTCGCGGCTCTGCGTCGGCTCGGTCACGCTGGTCTTGCCCTTGGCGAACAGCCCCGCCAAGAGCACCGCACCTTTCACCTGCGCGCTCGCGACTTTCGAGTAGAAATTGATCGAGCGCAGCCCGCCGCCCTCGATGACCAGCGGGGGCCGGTTCCCCTCGCCCTCGGCGGTGATCTTCGCGCCCATCTCGGTGAGCGGCTCGATGACGCGCGCCATCGGCCGGCGGGACAGCGACGCGTCGCCGATGAGGCGGCTGCGGAACGGCTGGCCCGCGAGGATGCCGGCGAGCAGGCGCATGGTGGTGCCGGAGTTGCCGCAATCGATGTCGCCCTTCGGCTCGGTGAAGACGCGCTTGCGGCCATGGACGACGACGGTGACTCCGCTGCCGCCGTCGGCCGGCTCGGCGGTCTCGATCTGGATGCCGAGCGCCCGCAGCGCGGACATGGTGCAAAGGCAGTCCTCACTCGGCAGGAACCCCGTGATGACGCAGGGGCCGTTCGAGATCGAGGCGAGAATGAGCGCCCGGTGCGAGATGCTCTTGTCGCCGGGAACTTCGATTTCAGTATGCAGCGCGGGTGCCCGCCGGACTTTCCAGTCAGCCATCGTGTGAGTTAGGCCCGCACACGCAGGCGGTCGCGCTGCGCTTTGGCGGAGGTTAGAAATTGGTTCATGGTCGCATCTCCGCCGGCGGCGGGTGAATCGAGCAGTGTGAGGAACTCCCGCAGTTTTTCAATCATTGCCTCCGCCGATTTTTTCACGGCTCGGCGATTGACCCCGAGAATCTCCGTCCACATCTCCGGCGGGCCGCTCGCGACGCGGGTCGTGTCGCGAAAACCGGGCCCGGCGAACGCGAACGCGTCCGGGTTCGCGCCGGCGACGGCATTGACCAGCGCGGCGGCCAGGAGATGCGGCACGTGGGAAATCGCGGCGGCGATCTCGTCGTGTTCCTCCGGCGGCAGCCGGCGCACCAGGCAGCCGAGGCGTTCCCAGAAGCTCGAGATCTCCGCGACCGCCTCGGGCTCGGATTGCGCATCGGGCGTGACGATGCAGACGTGCTGCTCGAAGAGATCGGCGCGCGCGGCGTGCAGCCCCTGCTGCTCCGAGCCGGCCATCGGGTGGCTGCCGACGAAACGCGCATTCCCGCGGAAGATGGCGCCAAGGTCATGGACGACGGGGGCTTTCACGCTGCCGACATCGGTCACGAGCGCGGTGCGCGGCAGCATCTGCGCGAGCTGCCGTGCGAGCGCCGGCATGGCGCCGATCGGCACGCAGAGCACGGCGAGGTCGGCGTCGCGCGCGACGGCGGCGAGGTCGGTGGAGGCGAGGTCCCCGATCTCGCGCGCGCGCAGCTCGGCGACCGCTTCCTCGCGGCGGCCCCAGATGGCGACGCGAAAATCTCCCCGGCGCCGGGCGGCCAGCGCGATGGAGGACCCGAGCAAGCCGGGCCCAAAGACAGCCAGCTTCATGGCCGCCCTACTGAGCGGGCACGAGGAAGGTGCGGCCCTTTTCGTACGGGTCCTGCAGCTCCGTGCCGGGAGCGAACCCGCGCACGTCGACCAGGCCGTCGTACGGCTTGTAAGGGCTGGTGACAAAGCCGGGCTTGCCGGGGACGGGCTTCGCGTACTCGGGAGCGCCCGCCGCAACCTTGGGGGCGGGCGGGGTCACAGGAGTGGAATCGGGCCCCTGCGGAGCCCGGTCGCGGTGTTCCTTGGGTGGCGGCTCTTCCCCGGTCGTGTTGTCCGTGGTATCGGATGGACGCGGGTCGCGCTTCTGCGGCGTGGCAAAGCCGCCGGGGCCGGTTTTCTTCGGCGGCTTTTGGTCGCCCTGGCCCTCCGGGTCGCACCCGGCCAGAAAGAGAGCGGTCGCGGCAAGGATGAGAGAGGGCCCGAGTAGTGGCTTCATAAGGCAGGAGGGGAGATAATGGATGCGCCCCGGACTGACAACCGAAAAAGTTTTACTTCGTAAATGCCGCCGGGTCCCGGGAGGAGGCGAAGGCGCCCCGGCCGTTCCGGCGGGGAACCCGTTTTGGATTCCGTCGCCTTCATTTCTCATCTTTACTAATTCGTAGGCCGCCGCGCGCGCCAAACTCCCGCCAGCCGTGGGGTCGATCTACCGATCGAGCTTCCCTGCCGACGGGCGACGCGACCCTTCGCGCAGTGCGAGCGCAGTTGGCAGTCACCGAAGGAAGAAATACGATTCAGCTCATGACCACATGCGACAAATGCGGGAAAGACATTCCGCCTGATCAACAGGTCTTTCAGGTCGTTTCAGCCGAGACCGGTTCGAGAACCGATTTCTGTCAGGCATGCATGCCTCAACGAAACGGCGGGGGCACTCCGAGTGTGTCCGCTCAAGGCAAGAGCCGCGCGAAGACAGCCGCCATCTTCGCAGCCCTTGCGCTGGGCGGTGCGACGTTCGGTTTTCTTGCCCGCTCGAGCATCCCCCCATCCCCGCAGGCCGCCAAGCCGGCCGGCGCGACGAGTGCGGCGCCACGGCCGGCACCGCCCACCCCCCCCGGCGCCACCGCCCACTGCGAACTTCGATTACGTTTTCTCGTTCGCGTTCGGGACCGAGGGCGCCGGAGAGGGACAGTTTAAGATGCCGTTGGGCGTGGCGGTTTCGCCGGCGGGAAATATCGTGGTCGCCGATACCTTCAATGATCGCATCCAGGTGTTTGATGGCGCGGGCAAGTTCCTGACTGCCTTCGGCGGCTCATTCGCGAAGCATCGCTTCAAAGTAGCCGGCCAGGAGGGCAACGGCGAGGGGAAGTTTTTCTGTCCCGGCGGTGTCGCCGTGGAAAGCACCGGGCATATCTTCGTCGCCGACACCCTAAATTCGCGCGTCCAGGAGTTTGACCAGAATGGCAAATTCGTGCGGGCATTCGGCAACGAAGGCAGAGGCAACGGCAACTTCTTCAAGCCGTCCGCGATCGCTTTAACCCCTGCCGGGGACATCCTGGTCGCGGACGAGGGCAACTTCCGAATCCAGCGGCTCAGCAAAGAGGGGAAGTTCCTCTTCCAGTTTGGCAATGATGGCCTGGATAACGGACAGTTCGGAAAGCTCAATAGTGTGACCACGACACCTTCCGGGGACATGGTCGTCGCGGAGGGAATCCGCGTTCAGATGTTCGACCGCGAGGGAATCTTTTTGCGTACGATCGGCACGCCCGCCCTTGCGACCGAAGAAACAAAAAACCTCAGTTTTCCCATGGGCGTCGCAATTGCGCCCTCCGGCAATATTATCGTCGTTTACATGGGTTACACGGATACCAACACACGCATCGAGGTCTTCGATGGGGACGGCCATTTCAGAACAAAGTTTGCCGGTAAAGGCAGTGGCGACGGTGAACTCAAAGAACCGTTCGGAATCGCCATTGATCGCGCCGGCAACGTCGTCGTGGCCGATAAAGGCAATAACCGCATCGTTGTCTTCAAGCCGGTGGCGCGCCGGCCCTAACCGACCTGACCGACGCCGGCAAGCGCACCGCTTGCTGGTGACCAGGGAGAAATTTGGCTCGCCCGCCAAGGGGCGTTTTTCGATGCTGGGCGGATGACGTTGCGAGACGACAAGCTGGAGATGCTACAGAACCAGGTGATCTCGAAGATCCGCTGGGGCGAAGAGGCGGAGGACGTGCGGCTCTGGCTGGAAAGCAAGAAGGGCATCGGGGGCGCGGAGGCCGATCGTATCGTGGAGAGGGCGCTGCGCGCGCGGAGCGCCGCCATCCGGTTTCGCGCGCTCTGGACGCTCTGCTTTGCCGGGATCGGCTTGCTCGCCTCGGGTGGCTATTTTCTCACGTTTTTCGTGTCGCGGGTCGTCGTCGTCGGGCGGATCACGGTGGTCATGTTGGCGCTGGGCGTGACGAGCCTCTACTATGTCGGCCGCAGCCTGATCCGGCTGCTCAGCGGAAGCACCGTCGGGCCGGTGGATCAGGTGTGAGCGGCGGCGCGGCCAGAGCGGGCGCTTTCGGGCCTCGCCATGCCGCCGCCTTTCACGCATGTAACCTTGATGGACCTTCCCCTCCAGACGCGCCGCCGCTCGCTCGCGGTCTCCGCGGCGCTGGCGACACCCGCGTACGTGGCCCCGATCGCCGCGCGCGCGGACGAGCCGCCGCTCCAACTCGGCAGCCGGCGCGAGCTGCTGGTGGACGACTTTCTCGTCGATCGGCTGGAAGGGGTCGCGCTGACGCTGCACAAACCCGAGGCGCGCGAGGTCGTCCTGACCTGTGACGCGCCGTGGGAATCAACCCGCGATGTCCATCCCGCGCGAGGCCCCCAGTCGGAAGGCCGGCGGTTACGAATCCGCTCGGCGACGCCGCGAAACCTTGCTGATTTGTTCGCGCTTCACCTCCACGGGAGTTTCCGCATGGGCCAGATCCAACTCCGCGGTCGATTTCACGCCCGAAAGCGCCGAGGCCGGAGCGAGGTCGCCCTGCAGCTCGTCGTCCAATTCGAACCACGGCAATCCCCGAGCCGAGTAGGCTGCCGCATCGATCGGGCTGGACGGGGGGCATTGGCCAGTAATGCGCTGGAACTCGCGACTGTTGACCAGGTGAATTTCGACTTCTCCGGCCGGCTCGCTCTCCCACGACTCGAATCCGTAGGCATCGGGGTACACCTTTTGGCGCATGCGGCCGCCGGCTCCGAATCCGAGAGCCGACCGCGCACCGGCGTGCGGGATAAAGTCTGCGGCCAGGTTGCTCGACGGCCGGCGCGGGGCCCGCTCGGGGAAGCGCCCGGGGCGCGCTTCGTACAGCCTCAACTGAAGCCCGCCGCGCTTCTCCTCGCCGGTGAGTTGTCCCTCGATCGTGTGCCCCAGTCCCAAGGGTAGGGCGACGAACTGGCGGACACCGCCTTCGCTGGCCTTGATCCCGTCGAGCCACAGTTGATCGGGGACGACCAGATAGTTTTGCGGGTGGCTGCTCAATGGGCTATCCCATGGCTCCCCCGTGAGCGCATCCACTCCCCCGACGCCCACGCGAACTGCGCAGGGGTGCCAGTCGCGGCCTTCGAAAGCCAGCCACAAGGCCTCCTTTTGGTACATCGGGATGAACAGGCTGCCGGAGGCGCTCCATGCCGGAGGCAACTGGGCGGCAAACTGGCGCGACCGATAAAGCGGAAACCGCCCGAACCCCGGAGGCAGCGGGTATTCCCGGCCATCGTCCGGAATGCGCAAGGTACGCTGAAAGGCCACGGAGAACCACCGCCCAAGCCGCAGCGTGTCATGGACGGTGATTTTTCGGAGCATGGCTGGATGCTGAGTCGCCGGGTGCGCGAGTGCAAGGGCTGCTCGCGACTCCGGTCAGCGGCCCTACTTGGGATAGATCTTCGCGATGAAGGCCTTGTCCTGTGCGGAGAGTTCCTCGTTCGTGGGCGTCGGCTTCCCGTCGACGAACAAACTGCCGTCGAACTGATACAGCATGATCGAATCATTGTCGGCGCCATCCGTGGTCAGCATGCCTTGGCTGCCGTAGCGCTGGAGGACATTGTGATCGATGTCTTCCTTGCTCCAGAAGTTCGGCGGCCCCGAGAAGACACGATAGACCTCCGCCTTGAGCCACTTCTTCTTGAACTTGGGACTTTGGTGCTCGTGGATGCAGCCGAGAGCATGGCCGAACTCATGCAGGACCACCCGTGTGTATTCGTGATCAGCCGTGCCGTCCCGCAACCACCCATAATTCATCGTGGGCTGAAATTTGGGGAAGTAGGCTTCGACCAGGGCATCCGTGCCGACCGCCGACCAGGAGCCGGGATCCGCCTGGAAGGAGATGCGAATTTCCGCGTCGCCGGTCGCCACGAATTTGAACGTGATATTGGCGTATTTTTCCCATTGATGCGCGATCGCTTCGGTCTTCTTCTTCTGCGTCGGGCTGCCGTCCAAAAAGCGGCAGACGAGCTGCCGGCCATTTTCCCACTTCTTGATGGCGGGGATGGCCATGCGCGCTGGAATGACGTCGGCGGGGTTCAATGCGAGCGCCGCGGCGGCGTGCTGTCGAGCCACGCGCTCCATCGTGGCGTGCGCGGGGTGGTAGCGCTCAGGGACCACACGGTCGAAACAAATGCGGGTCTGGGCGGGGATGGTGTCGGGTTTTGCTTTGGGCATGGTGTCTTGGGGTTTGGGTTGTGCGGAACTAACTGATCACGAAAAGACGCGGTGGCGAAAGGGGGCGTACCCGGGCTCGTAGTGCGGAGGCGAGGCAGGGTGTGCCGTGTCAGGAGCCGGCAACTGGAGGAAATCCAGAATATGTGTGGCCAGGGTGGCCTCGGTTCCGGAAGGCGCGGTGGAATCGACGATCACGCGCCCGAGGCAGAGCCGTTGCTGGCGCGCCGGGCGGGCCAGCAGAGGCGAGCTACTGATCTCGGTCACCCAGACATATTTGGGGTAATCGAGCATCAGCAGAGCCTGGCCGAATACCGGCCCGAGGGTGCCGTCGTTCATCTCTTCGCGGAGCCGTGCCTGCCACTCGTGATCGGGCAGCAGATAGGTCCGGTACTCCAACTGGGACAAGTCAACGGCCACTTCCGGGTGCATGCGCTGGAGGTGATCGCCCATGGTGCGACCGTGCGCGGAAGGTTTCCTTTTGGACCGCTGCGCCCCGACCTTCGACTGGATGAACCCGCGCACCGTTTCGCGGGCGCGCGCCTCCGCACTCTCTCCGCGCAAGGTGACCCCGGCCGGCACGACGGCGAAAACCGTGTGCACGTCCGAAAACCAGAAGGTAATTTTCGAGTCCGCCCTGACTAAGGCATATTCGTATTCCAGGATGGGCATCTCTTCGTACGGTCCCACTCCCTCGTCGTGAATGAAGAAGCTGGGAATGCGCTGAATCGCCGCCCTGATCGCCTTCTTCGGCCGGTGCTCGTAAGAATGGCCGATGGCGACCACGGCGTGATCGGCCGATTGCAATATAACGGGCAACCCGCTCTCCACGTAACGGTACACGATGTCGGCCAACTTGGCGTCCTGCTGCCGGGCGAGACGCACCCGGTCGGCGGCGTCCTGCGGTGGATTGTTGGCCAAATAAGCGCCCTCGAGGAACCGCGAACACTCGTCCATGAGTTTGCGTTCGTAATGAATCGCGGAAAAGCCCATTCCTTCCAGGGCGTCCAGCACTTGCGCGGGACAGAGGCCCCACTCGGCCGGGAGCGTCCGCCCGAGCGCCATGTGCCTCTTCGCCAGTGCATTCACCTCGGAGGGGCGAAATTCCCGATGGCGAAAACGCCGGCTCATATAGCGGGCCGTCATCCAGAGGGCCGCCTGCGCACACCGCCCCACCTGCGCCTCCTGCTGTAGGAACGGCATCCCCTCCACCTCCAGCGTCACTCCTTGCAGTGAGCTGTAAAACATCGCGACACACGGGAAAAAATGGCGATTGGGATTGCGGCGGTAGGGCTGCAAGACCGTCCGCCCGAGCGGAGGCAAATCGCCGGGCCGGATCACCGCGAAGCCGACGTAGGAGGCCTGCAGCCGCTCCAGCGCGATGGCGTCGCTGTCCAGGGCCGCGCGGAAGAAATGCAGGCGGTTGCAACGGGGTCCGTAAGGCTTGAAGGCCCGGGAATAGAAGGCGCCGTGCTCATCGAGGTAGTCCCGGTCGATGTACCCCTCCTCGATGATTACGGACCTGGCCTTGAGCGGCCGCTGCTGAACCCGCTCAATGAGCCTTCGCAGCTGGCTCTGGCCTTTCTCAGATCGTCCCCGCAAGGAATCTTCCAAGGCCGCCTCAAAATCTGCGGAGCCCATACGGAGCAGCTGATACTTCCGTTGCATACTCGCCCCATCCCCGGAAAAAGTGTCGCGGTGCGCCGCCTACAAACTCACCGAGCCCCCGCGCGCGAAGGCCCGGGAATATTCCGCGTCCTGCTTGGCCACCGCGGAGTTTACTCGCTCGCGGTAATCATTCCAATCCACGTTCTTGAGGATAGCATTGACCGCACTCGCCTTCAGGGGCGCTTTCCTCGCGGAAGCCGGCGCCGCCTTCTTTACTTTTGCCTTCTTGGCTTTGATCTTTAGAAACATACGCGATGCGGTTTGGTTCAATCCCACCAGCAATCTAGGAGGTGGGGAGAAGCGCAGCAAAGCTTTTTTCAGAGAATCCTGCCCAACTCGAGCAGTCGGTGGCGGCGCCAGTTTCCGTGCGCTCCGCGTCTCCAGCCTCGCCATGCGGCCAGCTTTCAGGCATGAATCGTGGATGGACCTTCCCCTCCAGACGCGCCGCCGCTTCCTGCAGCAATCGCTCGCGCTTTCCGCGGCTTGCGCCACACCCGCCTATCTCACGCCGATCGCCGCGCGCGCGGACGAGTCGCCGATCCAACTCGGCGGCCGGCGCGAGCTGCTGGTGGACGATTTTCTCATCGAGCGGCTGGACGGGGTCGCGCTGACGCCGCACCAACCCGAGGCGCGCGAGGTCGTGCTAACCTGTGATGCGCCGTGGGAGGGGAATACGTCGGGCTACTTCACGGTCTTCGCGGACGAGGGGCGTTTCCGCATGTATTACCGCGGGTGGCACTTCGATCCCGCGACGAAGAAGGAGACGCACGCCGCGACCACCTGCCTCGCCGAAAGCCGCGATGGGCTGGTCTTTACGAAGCCGAAGCTTGGCCGGTTCGAATACGAGGGCTCGAAGGAAAACAACATCGTCCACATGGGCGATGCGGCGACGCACAACTTCACGCCGTTCAAGGACCAGAACCCGGCGGCCAATCCAAACGCGCGCTACAAGGCCCTGGGCGGCGTCGGGCAAATCGTGGACGGGAAAAGCAAAATGGCGCTCCGCGCGTATGGTTCGCCTGATGGCATCCACTGGTCGCCGCTCGCGGAGGAGGGGGTGATCACCGCCGGCGCATTCGATTCGCAGAATCTCGCCTTTTGGGACGCGGAACGCGGCGAGTATCGGGCGTACTGGCGGATCTTCGCGAACAAGGTGCGCGCCATCCGCACGGCGACTTCGAAGGACTTTCTGCACTGGGAAAACCAGGCGGACCTGACCTACGGCGACGCGCCGGCCGAGCATCTCTATACCAACGCCGTGCGCCCGTACTTTCGCGCGCCGCATCTGTTCCTCGGCTTTCCCACGCGGTACCAGCCGAAGAACAGCCAGGTGGAGCCGGTCTTCATGACGAGCCGCGACGGGGTGCGCTTCCGCCGCTGGAGCGACGCGCTCATCCCGATCACCGCCCCTCAGGATCGCGATGGGAACCGCAGCAACTACATGACCAACGGGCTCCTGCCATTGCCGGGGCAGGATCGCGAGCTCTCGGTCTACGCGACGGAGGCGTACTACGCCGGGCCGGGCGGGCGGGTGCGGCGGTTCGTGTATCGCATGGACGGCTTCGTCTCCGCGCGGGCGGAGGCGCACGGGACGCTGCTGACGAAGCCGCTCACCTTTGCGGGCGCGGAGCTGCGGTTGAACGTCGCGAGCCGCGGCGTCACGCGGGCAGAACTGCAGGACGCCGCGGGCCGGCCGATCGCGGGGTTCGCGTTGGCCGACTGCGCGCCGATCCAGGGAGATTTCGTCGATCAAGTCGTGGCATGGAAAGGCGGCACTCTCGCGCCGCTCTCCGGCCAAGCGGTGCGCCTGCGGGTGGAGCTGCAGGACGCGGATCTGTACGCGTTTCAGTTCCGCAACCGCTGAGCGCGCGCGAGTCCCGCCGGGTTGCTTGACTTCGCATCGACCCCCGTTTGAATCACGCCCATGGACTGGGACGCATGTTATCAAAAAGGCGAAGCGCCCTGGGACAAGGGCGCGCCCTCGCCGGCGCTGCGGCAATATCTGGAGCGCCATGCGGTGCGCGGGCGGGCGCTGGTGCCGGGCTGCGGGCGCGGGCATGAGGTCGCGCTGGCGGTGGAACACGGCCTCGATGCCACGGGCCTGGACATCGCGCCGACGGCGACGGCGGAGGCGCGCGCGCTCTATCCACACCTGGCCGAGCGTTTCGTGACCGGAAATTTGTTCGATCCGCCGGCGGAGCTGCGCGGCGCCTTCGACGTGGTGCTGGAGCACACCTGCATGAGCGCGCTGCCGCCCGCCTTGCGCGCGGACTACCGGCGCGGCATCGACCTCACGCTGCGGCCCGGCGGCCTGCTGATCGGGCTGTGGTACATCAACCCGGACCTCGACCCGGGCGAGGAAGGGCCGCCGTTCCCGTTCAGCGTGGCGGCCCTGACCGCGCTCTTTGCGGAGGGCTGGGAAATCGTGGAGGATTATGTGCCCGAGGCGGCCTTTGCCGGCCGGGAAGGCCGGGAGCGTCTGCGCGTCCTGAGGCGCACGGGGTGACGGGCTCGCGCGCTTTCGCCCAGCGTTGGAAAATTGCAACGACCTGTTGTGAGTTGTTCTTGCCAGCCGTCTCTCGATTGCTTCAGGGTCGGGCGGTGAGAAAGGAAGGCGTATCCCCGTGGATTCATCCGCAACCGGATTGGTCGCGGAGGGCTTGGCGACCGGCCCAACCGTTGGCTGGAAACGCCGCGGAGTCGGTGAAATCCCTGCACTCGCCCATGAACCGTCCATCCCGTCATGCCTGAAGAGGAAGATCAGTCCTATCTGCGTCTCGCCGCGACCCTTCCGCCCGGGGCACGCCCTGCGACCGGCGCCCGCCGTCAGTTGGAGCTGGCGCCTTATACGGGCTACAGCCTGCCGCTCCCTTTCCAGCTGGAGGAATGGTCGCTCACGGAATGGCTTTCCCAAGGCGGCATGGGGAAGACGTTTGTCGGCGTTTTGGGCGAGCCGAAAAACGAGGCGGAGGCGGCCCGGAAGATCGTCGTCAAATTTCCGATCAACACCGACGAGAAAATGCTGGAGCGGTTTCGCCGCGAGATCGCCATTCTCTCCGTACTCCAGCACCCGCACATCGTTCGCTTTGAGCGTTCCGGCGAAGTGAACGTGGAGGTCCGGGGCGAGCAACGCCTCCTCCCGTGGTTCGCCATGGAGTTCGTGGAGGGGCAAAGCCTGCGGGCTCAGCTCATCAACCGCGGGCGCCTGCCGTGGCCGGAGGTGCGGGGCTTGCTCGAGAATATCCTCGGCGCGCTGGATTATCTCGCCGCTTCGCAGGAGCAGATCTGTCATCGTGACATCAAGCCGGATAACATCATCCACGATCCGGTTTCCCAGTCGTGGAAGCTGGTCGATTTCGGCATTGCCAAGGCCATCCTCGACGACGGGGTTTTCACGGTGACCGCCGATCAAAACGGTTTCGGCGCGTTGGCGTACATGTCGCCCGAGCAACGCTGCGGGAAGTCGGTCGATATTCGCAGCGACATCTATTCCCTGGGGATCAGCGCGTGGGAGGTGCTGGTGGGCGAGTTGCCGCATCCCGGCGCGCGGATGCCCAGCGCACGGCTGGGGGTGGAGCGGGTGCCGGAGGACGTCGATCGCCTGCTCTCCCGGATGATCGCCCCCCTCCGGGTCGAGGGCGCGCCGGACGTGGGTGACGGGAGGGAGACGCGCTTCGAGACTCCGCAGGAGGCCCTGGCGGCGCTGCGCCACGGCGCGGGCGTCATGGCGGCGAAGGAGCGCCGGCGCCGGCTTCGGCGGCGGATCGAAACGGGGCTGAAAGTCACGGCCGGCTGCGCCTTGCTGGCCGCCGTCGCCTGGTTTTGCGGAGATCAAATCCAGGCCGGCAAGGCGAAGGAAATCTACGAGGCGCACCGCACGTCCGCCACCGGCGCGAAGTTTGCGCTGGAAAAGTTCGCCGGCGAGCATTGGACGTGGGGCCATCGTTACACCGCGCAGAAGATCGCGGAGCTCGCGGTCCAGGCGGCCGCCGAGCGGGAGGCGATGCGGCGGCAGTATGACGGTCTCGTGGCCGAGCTCGACGCGCCCGACAGGACCGACGGGGCCGTCAGCCGGAAGTTCATCCTCGCGGCGAACTTCGGACAAACCTACGCCGGGCCGTTCGCCCAGAGCCCGGAAGTCCAGGACATTCAAAGCCGCAAGGATGCGCTCGATGTGCGACTGGTCGCGCAGAAGGCCGACGAATTGATCACCTCGGGCCAGGCGGCGCGCGCGGTGGAGATGTGTGACGAGCATGGCCGCGCCCTGGTGTCGCAGCCGGCCATCCTGGCGCTCAAGGAACTCCGCGCCCGCGCGGCGCAGGCCGCCGATCGGCAGACGTGGCAGAATCTGCAAAAGACGGTCGACCTTAAGAATCGCGACAGCATCCTGGCCGCGCAAGCGGCGGCGCTGCCGCTGCAGCGGTCGCTGGCCGTGGAAATGCGGGCCTGGTGGCTGGGCCTGGACGAAGCGCTCTGGGCCATTCAAGGCGCCGAGGCGGAACGCGCGCTCAGTCGCGAAAATGTCCCGGCCGCGATCGCGGCGCTCGACCTCTACCTCCAGAATGCCGGGCCCAAGGCGCACGGCGAGGAAGCCCGGGCCCGCAAGGAACAATACGCCACCCAACAGGACGAGAGCGACTGGAAAAACTATGGCGAATCGGTGAAAGGCAACCTGGCGGCGCGCAACTACCGGGGCGCCGTCCTCGACTACCACAACTATCTCCGGCTTCACCCGGCGCCCGCCGGACGCCACTCCGCGGAAGCCCTAGCCGCGCTGCCGAAAATGGTGCATGGCCATTTCGACTATCTTCAAGAGATTACCGCTTACGAAGATTTCGTGGCCGAACTGCGCAAACTCGATGAGTTGAAATCCGCGGACTGGTACCGGGACCAGCCTCCGCTCCTGGTGAAGGCGCGGGCGACCCTTGGAGCGCGCGCCTGGCAGGAGGAGTGTCGTTTGTGGGAGAGCGTGGCGGACCAGAAAGTGCCCGCCGATGTCGCCCTCCGCGAATTGGAGGTGCTGAGCAACAAGCGGGACCTGGACCTGGCTGACGCCGAGAGCCGACAGTATATAAACGCCGTCGCCACGGAATTCCGGGCCTGGATCGCTGACCGCTCGCTGGGCAACAGCATCAAGGCGAGGTTTCGGATGGAGCATCCGCCGGCAGCGTGGAAGGTCGCGCCTGCGAATCGGACGGTCTTTCACGTCAGCCACCTGAGCGTGGAGGTGGAACTGTCAGACGCGGATTTCGAGAAGCTGAAGGGGTGGACCGACTGTCACCCGCGCGTGTCTCTCAGTCTCTGCAAGTACGATCCAAAGGCGCATCATCCCTTCGCCGCTCCCTTTTACAACGCCCAGGGCCCTGCCAATACCCGAAAATTCAAGATCACGGCGCCGGGCGACTTCTATATCAGCCCGCCCGATCAAGTGTTCGAAATGATCCTGAGCGACCAGGACAAATACGTCGACAACCCGGAGGGACGGCTGAAAGGCAAGATCTCGCAGCGGTGGTTCGGCCCCTCCATGACCTATCCGTCCGGCCAGGTCTGGTGCAGTCAATCCGGAACCTGGACCATCGATACCGACAAGGGCTCCCATCTCAAACTCACTTTCACTTCCGACTAACCCCGGCTTCTTCATCATGCAAATGTTCCTCAAAGTCCTCGCCGCGATCGCCCTCATCCTGGTCAGCGTCGCTGCCGGCACTTACGTCATCCGTTCCAGCCGCCAGCCGCCGGCGCTTCCGCCGACCCCGCCCCCCAGCATCCCGGTGAAACCCGAGCCCGGTCGCGCGCCCACCTCGCGCGTCGAGACGGAAGCCCCGCGCCCGGCCGGGGTGCGGGAAATCGGGCGGATCACCGGTCCGACTGAGATTCCAGCGAATGACCGGATTCAGCCCAGCTACCGGCCCATCAACGAGCCCGCGATTTTGCAAGAGCTTCGCAAGGCGGGGAAAACCTATCACAGCTCCGTCGTGGGCAAGGTTTCCGGGAAAGGGGAGAAGCAAGACTGGGGACTGCACGGAGCCGCCTATTTCACGTACTTCTACGGATACGAATCGGATGGCCACATCATTTCCAACGACGGCAATACGGTGGTGGAGGATCGCAGTTTCAAGAAGGTCAAGGAAACGTTGCTGGTCTCGAGTTACGAGATCGGGATCGAGTTGGGGGAGTCGCCCAATAAATTCCTCGGATGGCTCCAAAGTATGGTGAGCGCGATCGGCGGAAAGGACGCCGGTGAGGTCGTGCAGCCGGTGCGCGAGGTGGTCGGAGCAGTGAGCCATTTCCGGCTGCCGATCTCCAGCGGCTTCGTCGATTCCGCCCGCCAGTCCGGCATCTTCAAGACGCTGCCAAGTCTCGACCCAAAGAAAATCGAGAGCGAGATGCGCCTGTTCGCGACCGGGACGGACCAGCTGTTGCTGGAAAACAAGAAGGTGCGCATCACTTTCGAGAACGGCCGGGGGATCCGGGAGCTGGCGCCAATCGATTGCGAGCTGAGCGCGAAGGAGGGCGACGTGATTCGCCGGGCGAATTTCGTGCTCGATCACTATATTTTTCCCGACGGCCCGAAATCGCCGGGTGAATCCTGGGAGATTGACAGCTCGGCCTTCGCCGGCTTGCTCGATCCCCGCCTCGCCGGCCAGGCCTCCGGGAAAACCGTCGTGGTGCGGCAGCCGGATTTCGTCGACGCGCAGAATGCCGTCGCCAAAAGGCTGCGAATTCGCGAGGGGAATCTCACCGTGCGCGACGTGCGCGCCAAGGCGGAGATCACCGGCGAGCTCCACGGGCTGCGGGGCAACTTCCTCGTTCCGGAAAAGGACGGGGTGATCAGCTCCGCCACCGTGAGCGGCACCGCCACCTACCAGAATGTGGGCACCGACCACTTCCTGTTTCAAGCGCAGATGTCGGTCACTCCCGTCTTTGAAATCCGGTATGTCTGCACCGTCGACTAGCACCGCCTTTCTCATCTGCCCCCAGTGTGGCGCCGCCTGGCCGGGTCCGCGGGCGCGCGGTGGATTTCAGTGCCAGTCCTGCCGGCACCGGTGGGAGCCGCCGGGCCCCGAGTTTGCCTCCGCTTACTATCGGGAGGCGTCGTCGTTGCAGCCGTTTCTGGCGACGGCCGGCGGCGAGCGGTTGGCCCTCGGCGCCCTGCCGGCGCAGCACGGCCGCATCAGCGCCTTTCGGCCGTTCGACCTCGACCTCGGGGTCTCCCGCCGGCACTTCCAGGTAGAAAGCGCCGGCCCGGGCTTCCTCGCCGTGCGGGATCTGCGGAGCACCGGCGGCACGCTGCTGAATGGCGCGGCCTTGACCCCCGACCAGCCGCAGCCCCTGGCGCCGGGTGACGTCCTACAGGTGGGCGCCATCCAGTTGACCTTGGGTTACCAGTTCCAGCCCGCCCGCTCCGCGGCGCACGAGACGGTCGCGCCCGCCGCTCCCATTCGGCTGGCGCAGGCCGGGCATCCGCTGACGGTCGGCGGGCCGGCCTCCGGCGCCGATTTCCCACTCCCCCTCGCCGATGGCGCGATGGACGCGCTCGCGGCGTGCCTCTATCCCGAACTGGGTGGAGAGCACTGGCGCGTGCTCGCCTTTGGCCAGCCGTCCGTGGAGGTCGCGGTCAACGGGCGGCCGGTGATCGACTGCCGGCTCGAATCCGAAGATCAGGTCGCCTTCGGCCCATGGAGCTTCGTCTACCGCCGGGCGGAGGCCCTCCTGCAGCCGGCCGCGTCGTCGAAAGGGGTCTCGCTCGGCCTGGCCGGCGTGAGTCTGAGAATCAGCTCGCCGGATGGGCCGCGCACCATCCTCCACGAGGTGACCCTCGCGTTGCGGCCCGGCGTGCTGACCTGTCTCATCGGGCCCAGCGGGTGCGGCAAGTCGACCCTCCTGCGCATCCTCGCCGGCCATCTGCAGCCGACCAGCGGTTCCCTGCTCTACCAGGAGGCGCCGGTCGCCCCGGGCGAATGGCGCGCGCGCCTCGCCGGGGGAGTCGGGCTCGTGCCCCAGGACGATATCGTTCACCAGGAGCTCACGGTGCGGCAATCGCTCGAGTATGCGGCTGCCCTCCGCCTGCCGCGGAGCACCGGCGGCGCGGATCGGCGCGAGCGCGTCGACCGGGTTTTGCGCGACCTGGAGCTGGAGCCGCACGCCGGCAAGTCGATCACCCAGCTCAGTGGCGGCCAGCGCAAGCGCGTCAACGTGGCGATCGAGCTCATCTCGTCGCCGCCCATCCTGCTGCTCGACGAGCCGACGACCGGCCTCGACACGGCTTCGGAACGCAGCCTGGTGGATTGCCTGAAAAGGCTCGCCGGCCAGGGCCGGACGGTTCTGTTCATCACCCACTCCCTGGCCGCAGCCGAGCGCGCGGAAAGTCTCGTCTTCATGGCCGCCGACTCCGCCGGCGGACGCATCATCGCCCAAGGATCGCCCGAGGCGCTGAAGCAGCAGCACCGCCTGGCGGACCTGGCGCAGCTCTTCACCCGCACGGCCGCCCCGGCCGTCGAGCCGCCGGCGCACCTTTCGGCCGACCGGGCGCGCGGACTTCCCTGCCCATCGAAGACGGTGGCGCTGCTGTTCCGCTACGCGCAGATCTGGATGGCGGCTCCGTGGTCGACCGTCCTCACGCTGGCGGGGCTGCCGCTTCTCCTCGGCATTCTTATCTGCGTGTCCGCGCCCCATGACAGCGGTGATCGCGTGCTCTTCGGTCTCATCTGTGCCCTCTGGCTGGGCATGAACCAGAGTGTGCGCGAGATCGTCAAGGAGCGCGGCATCCTGCTGCGCGAGCTCGCCGGCGCCGTCCGCGCTTCCTCGTACCTCGTCTCCAAGGTCGCTTTTTTTCTCGGGGTGGGATTGCTCCAGGCCGCCTTGCTTTCCTTCCCGCTGGTCTGGCTGAAAGTGGAGGGCTGGTCGGTTTCGATCGACAAAAGCGATCTCCCCTGCTCGTGGCTGCTGCTGGTCTTCGGCGTCTGGAGCGGCCTCGCCGCCGGCGCCTGCCTCGGCCTGCTCGTCTCGGCGCTCTGTCTCTTCCTCCGTGGCAAGGGCGAGGTGGTGAGCGTGCTGCTTGTCGTCCTGATCATGCTGCCCCAAATTCTGTTCTGTGACAAAATAATGTCGGGTCACGTCGCTGGCCCGGAGGTCGCGGACAACTCCTCGTTCGTGCTGCGCAATGAAACCCATCCGCTCGCCGAAGCCGCCAGTTTTGCCACGGCGTCCCGCTATCTCTTTCTGCCCTTGAAGACCGCCGTCTTGATCAAGGACGGCTTTTGGCCCATCGCCATGTTCAACTACGTCATCCTTTACCTTGCGCTGGGGATCTCCCTCATCCTGACCTGGCTGACCCTCGAGATCTTCGTCTACCGCCAAACGCGTCAGATTGAGAAATAAGGCAAGCCGGGCGGATAATCGTCGTCCGGCCGTCCTCGCGAATCGCTTGACGGCGAAGCCGAGGTGGGCTATGTCCGCGCCGCTTTCATGCGGAAACTACGAGGGCGACGGATTTTGAATTCGAAGCTGGCCTGCTCATTGGGAGCGGTGGCCCTGAGTTGTCGGCTGATGGCGCAGGATCCCGAGGCGTTCTTGCTCGCGCAGGAACCGGGCGACCGCACCCTGGCGCCGCCGGCGGAGACGCCGCGCCTCGCGCCTGCTCGCCCGGCGGAAGCCGAGCCGGTGGTGGTCGTGGCGCCGATGAAGCGGGAGGAGGTGGAGGTGAAGGGCCTGAAGTCGGTCGCCGGCTTCACCAATCAGCGCTTCGGCTATGTGCTGCACGGGCGGGTGCAGGCGCAGTACGACAGCAATATTTTCATCCAGTCGACGGGCGAGCAGAGCGACTTCATCTTCACGATCACGCCGGGCGTCGCGATCGGGCTCGGCGATTTCAAGGATCAGTTGGCCAGCGCGGATTCGTTTCGCTACCGCTTCGAGCGCTACGCGGACAAGAATTTCCTCTACCTCGATTATGCGCCGAGCTTCGTGGCGTTCGCGGATCACTCGGGGCAGGATTCGTTCGACCAGGATCTGCGGCTGCACGGGGAGTACACCTTCCAGAAGCTGACGGTCGGGCTGCGTGCGGGCTGGCAGCGGGTCAATGCCCCGTCGGCGGACATCGGCAGCCGCGTGGAAAACAGCCACGTCTCGGCGGCGCTGACGAACCGCTATGAGGTCAGCGGTAAGACGGGCGTGGAGGCGAACTTTTACTACGACAACCAGCAGTACGACAGCAATGGCGGCGGCGCTCCGAAGACGGCCAATTTCGTCGATTCGCAGGAGTTCCGGACGGAGGAGTGGCTGAACTTCCGCGCGCTGCCGAAGACGACGGCGAGCGTGGGCGTGGCGGCTGGCCAGGTGGAGCGCAGCGAAGGGCCCTCGGAGACCTACGAGCAGGTGCAGTTCCGCCTGCTCTGGGAGGCCTCCAGCAAGCTGACGCTCAGTGCGGTTGCGGGCCCGGAGTTACGGCAAATCCACGGGCATGGAAATGAGGTCAACGGCGTCTTTGCACTCCACGCCACGTGGGCGCCGACCGAGCGGGCGTACTATCACGTGCAGACGTATCGCGACGTGCAGCCGTCCGGCGCGGTCGGCGAGGATTTCACGGCGACTGGGGTGAAGCTGCAGTACCACCAACGGCTGCTGGAGCGGTACTTCTTCGACTTGAGCGGCGGCTACGAGCGGGCCGACTACAGTGGGAGCGCGGGGGACGGCACGCGGCACGACGATTTCTGGTCGGCGCGAACGGCGGTCGGGCTCGGGTTGACCCGCTGGCTGACGGCGGAGGTCGCCGGCGAGTATCGCAATAACAGCTCGTCGGACGCGGACCGGAGCTTCGAGGAAACGCGGGCGACCCTGGTTTTCGATGTGCTGTTCTGAGGCGCGGATCCTGGGAACGCCAATCTCCCGATTGGCGAGATGCAAACGCGGTGTAACCGCGGAGCAGTGCCCAGCGCCCAAATGGCGATTCACCCCGGGGCGCTCGACTGCTCCGCGGTGGAACCGCGTTTGCATCTCGCCAATCAGGAGATTGGCGTTCCCAGGTTGGCGCTTCGCGCGCACCGTGCGCGCGTTTGCGCAGCTTGTCGGCGGGGCTTCCCCCTGCGATAAGAGATGGCGTCATTCCTGCTTTCCGCCGGATGCACATTCCATGACACCACGCCGCTCTATTTTCCTGTGCCACCTGCTCGCCGTCCTGGCCGGCTGGCTGGCGCTGTTCGCGACGCCGCAGCGGGCTCTCGCGGCCGATGCGGAGACCTACTCGCTGGCGCCCAATGACATGGTCGACATCCGGGTTTTCCAGGAAGACGACCTCTCCTCCAAGCTGCGCATTTCGCCGAAGGGGACGATTAATTTCCCGCTCATCGGCGTCGTCACCATCGGCGGGCTGACGCCGCAGGAGGCGGCGAATCTCATCCGGCGCGCGCTGGACAAGGATTACCTCGTGAATCCGCAGGTCAGCGTGACGGTGCTCGAGTACGGCAAACGACGCTTCACTGTGCTGGGGCAGGTTGGCAAGCCGGGCAGCTACGACATGCCCGAGCGCGAGGGGGTGACGCTGCTCGATGCCATCGCGATGGCCGGCGGCTACACGCGCATCGCGGATGCCTCGAAGATCACCGTCCGCCGCAAGGGCGATGGGAAGGAGAACATCCTCAAGCTCAACGCCAAATCGATGGCGAAGGACGAACGCGTCTCGACCTTTCAAGTCCAGCCCGGTGACATCATCACCGTCGCGGAAAGCATTTTCTAGCCGTCCCCCTCAGCGCCACCAAACCACGATTTGAAAACAGCACTGATCACCGGCATCACCGGACAGGACGGCTCCTACCTCGCCGAACTGCTCCTCGAAAAAGGGTACAACGTCCACGGCATCATCCGCCGGGCCAGCACCTTCAACACCGCGCGCATTGACCACCTCTACCAGGACCCGCACATCAATGGCGTGCGGCTGCACCTGCATTACGGAGACCTCTCGGATTCGCTGAATCTCACGCGCCTGATCGACCGCATCACGCCCGACGAGATCTATCATCTCGGCGCGCAGAGCCACGTTCGCGTCTCGTTCGACATCCCGGAGAATACCGGCGACATCGTCGCCCTGGGGACGATCCGCATCCTCGAAGCGATCCGCGAAGCGAAGGTGCAGGCGAAGTTTTACCAGGCGAGCTCGAGCGAGATGTTCGGCAAAGTCCAGGCCGTGCCGCAGACCGAGACGACGCCGTTCTGGCCGCGCTCGCCGTACGCGGTGGCCAAGGTCTACGCGTACTGGGCCACGGTGAATTACCGTGAAAGCTACGGCATGCACGCGAGCAACGGCATCCTCTTCAACCACGAGAGCCCGCGGCGCGGCGAGACGTTCGTCACCCGCAAAATCACGCGCGCGGTCGCGGCGATCAAGCTCGGCAAGCAGAAGGAGCTCTACCTCGGCAACCTCGACGCGAAGCGCGACTGGGGTTACGCGCCGGAGTACGTGGAAGGGATGTGGCGCATGCTCCAGCAGCCGGCGGGCGACGATTACGTGCTCGCGACGAATGAGACGCACACCGTGAAGGAGTTCGTGGAAAGGGCGTTCGCGCACGTCGGCCTCGACTGGCAGGAGCACGTGAAATACGACGCCCGCTACGAGCGCCCCGCCGAGGTCGAGCTGCTCATCGGCAGTTACGACAAAGCAAAGGCCAAGCTCGGCTGGGAGCCGCAGACGAAGTTCGAGCAGTTGGTGAAGATCATGGTCGACGCGGATCTGACGGCGCTGGCGTAAGCCGGCGGGTGCAGCCGCTATCCCTGAGGTGTAGAGGCGGCTCTCTATTTGCTTTAAGCAAATAGGTGCCGCCTCCGTTTTCTTGAGTGTCTCCTGCCACCAACGCGGCCAAACCAAATTGGAGGCGGCACCTGTTCGCTTTCCGCGAACAGAGAGCCGCCTCCTCAGAAACAAACCAGGTTTTACACGGCTTGGAGTGGGGTGAGTGGAAAGCCGAGTTGGGTGGCTTGGGCACGCAGCCGCTGCTCGCGCCGCCGGCG
>DASYIS010000545.1:0-5098 GCA_035997375.1 Chthoniobacteraceae bacterium | reverse complement strand
CGGCCAAGGCCGCCGCGAAAAAGAAGTAACCCCTCTCACCCGCAGAACAACAAAACCCACAACTCCCTCAATCCCATGAGCACCACCTACGTCCCCACCATCAGCTCCGCCACCTCCGGCCCGCTCGGCGTCCAGCATCTTCCCCGCCTCTGGCAGAAGGTCAGCCTCGACACCCAGGGCAAACTCGCCGCCGGCTATCCCGCGATCGGCGGCGGCTACGACTCGATGGTCCTCAGCGCCCTCGGCCTCAGCCCGGACGCCGTGACCAACTACATCAAGACCAGCAAGCCGACCTACACGCAGTTCGAAGCGTGGGTGAAAGCGCAGCCCGGCGTGAAGCTGGATGCGGGCACCATCGGCGAGCTCAACGGCGCGATCAACGGCTACATCCACAGCGACGAGACCCGCAACGGCATCTTCTCGGCCAGCGGCCTGACCGACAGCAGCTGCAGCTATCGCGACGCCGTGAAGCTGAACAACCTCGACGATTGGAACGAGTTCCACGCCGCCGTCCTGAAGTAAGCAGCACCGACCAGTTCATTCGCAAAACCGGCGTGGGCAACCGCGCCGGTTTTGTCGTGTTTGGAACCCTGGGAACGCCAATCTCCCGATTGGCGAGAATGCAACGCGGCTCCGCCGCGGAGCAGTCGCCCGAACCGTGCGCCTCGCCAATCGGGAGATTGGCGTTCCCAGGGCTCCGTTCACGCCGCCCGCCGCATCTTCGCCGCCGCGAAGCCCCAGATCATGCCGATCACCAACCCGGCGCCGTGGGCCCAGTTGGCGACGTGGGGGATGACCCCGAAGACGCACAGGAAGAACCAGCCGATCATCATGATCACCGTTTGCTGATGCAGGCGGAAGCCGGCGAACGGATCGAATTGCGATTTCATCCAGACGTAGCCGAACAGCGCGTAGACGACACCGGACAGGCCGCCGAAGACGAATGTGTCGCCGAAGCGGAACTGCACGAGGTTCGAGCCGATCCCGGCGATCAGGACGAACGCGAGCAGCGTTCGGCTGCCGACGAGACGCTCGACCAGGGTGCCGAGATCCTTGAAGGCGAGCATATTGAAAACGATGTGCGGCAGGCCGAAATGAAGGAAGATCGGCGTGAGCACCCGCCACAGCTCGCCGTGCAAGACCTCCGGCAGCGTCTTCCTATCTTGCACCGTGATGAGCAGCGGCACGAGGAACCGCTCATTGGTCCCGAGCTTCGTGAGGAGCGCGACGACGATGCAGAGGCCCATGATGACCGCCGTCAGCGGACCGATGTTCAGCGAGTTCTGAAGGCTGCGGCTTGGCGGGGCGGGGCGAAATTGGGAGTCCTGCGGCACTTGATTGAGCTGGTCGAGACGTAAAGAGGTGAGAGCGCGCGGCTCACTCGTGGTTCGCGACATCCCCGCGCGTTTGCAGGCCGCGCACCTGGTCGCGCAGCCCCTCGGCGCCGCCGACATTCCAGAAAACCACCTCCGCATCGTCCGTGGCCGCCGAGGAAAACTCGAGCCGTCCGATCCCGAAGATCCCGGAGATCCCCTTCATCGTCAGGTTGATGCTCCGCACGTCATGGAGCCGGATTTCGTTCGACTGCTTCGAGATGATCCCGAACTCGGTGCTGATCCGGTGATCGGTGATCGTGTACGTCCGCCGGGCGCGGTCGATGAAGACCGTGAGTAGCAACACGAGAGCGACTCCCGCCAAAACCGCGGCCACGGTGGGACCCGGCACCGGGAACGGAAGCGGGTGGATGAGCGCCGCTACCGCGCCGGCGAGGAAGAGGACGATCAGCAGCCAGCGCCCGGCGTAATGCCATTGGGAAACCGAGCCTTTCCAGATGATCTGCTCGCCGGCGATGGTGGGGGACGTATTCATGGAGGGGGTGCGTACCGGAGCCGTCGCGCGATTGCAACCCGCAAACGGGTCGCGCGAGGGATCGGGGCTTGAGAGGAATATCGGGCGTGCCAGGCTGTCTGGATGAGCACCGCCGCTGAAATTGAATCGGCCATTGCGAAACTCTCGCCGGAGGACTTTCGCCTACTCCGTGAATGGGTGAAAGAACGCGCGGCAGCAACGGTGGCGCGTCAGTGGACCTCGGAGGAACTCGAGGCGGGAGCGAAGCGAATGCTGGATGAGCCCGATCCGGCGAAGGCAGACGCCCTGTGGGAAGAGGTCGTGGCGGGTTTCTACGGCGAGCCGCGCACCTAAACCGCTCAAGGGTTCGCCTGCGCCACCTTGTGCTCCGGCTCGACCAACCCCCGCTCGGCCGCCACGGTGGCGATCTCCGTCAGCAGCTTGCGCACGTTGAACCCCGAATCCACGAACGCCTGCCGGAAGTTCTCCAGCGCATCGGGCCCGCAGAGGTCGACGGATTGCTTCACCGTGTGATGGAACAGCTGGTGGATGAACGCGCGATGGCCGCCGGGGTTTTCGGCCGCAAACTTCACCAAGTCGCGCGCGCCGGTCAGCTTGATCATGTCGCCTTCGTCCGTGTTGAACTGGGTCACGGCGTTGATCGGCTTGTTGTTCTCCTGCGTGCGCCAGCGGCCGATCGCGTCGTAGTTTTCCAGGCTGAAGCCGAGCGGATTGATCGTGCCGTGGCAGGACATGCAGTTGTTGTTCTTCGTCAGTTCGGTGATCTTCTCGCGCATCGTGAGGTGGGCGTCGAATTTCGCGTCCTCGAACGCCACGGCCTGCGGTGGCGGCTTCAGCGTCATGCCGACGATCGTCCGCGTGAGGAAGACGCCGCGATGGATCGGCGAGGTCTGCTTGCTCGAGGCAAACGCCGCCAGCAAGTACGGGTGCGTGACGACGCCGGCGCGCTGCTTCGGGTCGAACTCGACGCGCTGAAAGCCGGGGCCCTCGACCGTCTTGCCGTAGAGCTTCGCGAGCCGATCGTTGAGCAGGAGGTAGTTCGCCTGGAGCAGCTCGCGGTAGTCCGATTTCTCGCTCCAGACGACCTGGTCGAGAAAGAGCTGGAGCGACGTGCGGAGATCGTGGAGCGCGACCGCGTCGAAGTTCGGGAATGCCTGCACGTCCTTGGTGATCGACTCCGCGCGCTCGAGCTCCAGCCAGTGGTGAAAGAAGCCGCGCAGCTTCGCCTTTGTGCGCTGATCGGCGACCATCCTCACGGCGGCGGCGGCGATTTGGTCATGCGTGTGGAGCTTTCCCTCCGCGGCGGCCTGCATGAGCTTCGGGTCGGGGATCGAATCCCACAGATCCAGCGCGAGGCGGGCGGCGACATCGTAGTCGTCGGGCTTCTCCACCGGCAGCTCGGGATAGAGAAAGCGCGGCGATTTCAGCGCGAACAGCACGACGCGCTTGATGCCCTGCTCGGGCGTCTTCGCCGCGGCGAATGGCCGCGCGACGTGCCGCTCGAAATCCTCGTCGCTCAGCGGCCGGCGAAACGCCGCCTCCGTGAACTTCCGGCCGAACGCCTTCAGCTTGTCCACGCGATCCGGCGCGCCGGCTTTGGACCCGGAGAGCTCGTCGAGGTTCGCCTCCACGTGCTCGGCGACATCGAGCGCCGCCTCCGTCGTCGCCTGGTCCCATTCCTTCGAGATGCCCGTGCCGCGCTCGTAGCCGACGCTCCGGTCGTCCGCGGGAAAGCCCGTCTTCACCACCATGGTCTGCCGCAGCCGATCCGGCGACAGGTGATCCTGCGGAATCGTCTCCACCACGCCGTGTGGCGGCTTCCACTGGAGTGCGATCGAGGCGGACTTCTCCTTCACCTTGAAATAGTCGAGCACGATCGGGTAAGCGCGCCCGCCGACGAGGTAGACGCTCTTCTTCTCCTCGCGCATCGTGCCGTCGCCCACCCAGGCATCGATGAGCAGCGTCTTCGTGTCATTCACCCACAGGCGAACGCCGTTCTCCGTCTTGAGGATGAACTCATAAACGCCGGTATCCTCGGCGAAGACCGAGCCTTCCCAGTGAATGGAAAAGTCCTCGTTCGCCATCTTCTCCGGGTCCGGACTCGCGTCGGCAAAGGAGAACTCGACCTTCGGATCGGTCCGTTCGAAGCGATATTTCTCCTCCTCCCCCTTCTTTTCGGTGACGGTCTTGGCCGCCTTCACGCCCGGCACGAGGCCCTGATACCGCGCCTTCAAACCGCGATCGGCGCCGAACGGCTTGTCAAAGCCAAAGCGAAACCGGCCCACGATGTCCGCGACCGAGTTGCGGTACTGCTCGATCGTCAGCCTCGCGAGATCGAACTCCGGCGGCCGCAGCCGCGCATGAGCCTGCGGCGAATAGAAGGCATCGTAAATATAAGCGGCGACCTGCTTCGAATCCTCGCCCACACACGCGCCGATATTGTCATCCGGCATGGTGCGCGCGATCCGCCTGGCGAGATTCTCGATCGACCGATTGCCGTGCAGCGGCTCGTCGTATTTGTCCTGCACCCCTTCGCCGTTTTTGCCATGGCACTCCGCGCAGAGCTTCCGGTAAATCACCGCGCCGGGATGCTCCGCCTCTGCCGCCGGCAGCGTCCGCGCGATCAGGACAACCGAGGCGAGGGCAAAGAGCGCCGGCCGCCAGGATGAGGCGGGCGGGGGACGCAAAGGGGCGAGGTTCACGGCAGAAATGTGCATCCGATCAAAAGAGAGGCAAACGTATTCGGAAAGGAACCGCCGCGCCCTGCGGTTCTTAGGCCGCGCGGCTCAGGAGCAAGCCTGGGAACGCCAATCTCCCGATTGGCGAGAATGCAACTCGGTTTAACCGAGGAGCAGACGTATCGAAACCCAGTTGCCGTCCCGATGGCGCGTGCATATGCAAAGGCATGTTCACCGGCTCGCTCGTCCCCATCCTGCGCATTTTCGATCTGGAAAAGGCGCTTGGTTTCTACGTCGGGTTCCTCGGCTTCGAGGAGACGTTCCGTCATCAGTTCGACCCGGAGGCGCCCTTCTACCTGGGCCTCCTCCGCGAGGGCGTTCGCCTCCACCTCTCCGAACACTTCGGCGACGCGAGCCCGGGCACTCACGTCAAGATCGAGGTCGTGGACGTCGAGGCGCTCTGCCAGGAACTCAACGCCAAGCGCTATCGCCACAGCCGGCCTGGCTGGCAGGATCAATCGTGGGGCAATCGCGAGATGACGATCGCCGAC
>DASYIS010000544.1:0-23626 GCA_035997375.1 Chthoniobacteraceae bacterium | reverse complement strand
GCCACTGGAGATGGTCGTGGTCGAAGGCGGTGCCGTCGGCGCTGGTGAAGTCGAGGTCTTTGTGGGCGTTCTCGGCTTCGACTCAGCGCTTCGGGCCATCGCCGGGTTTGTGGCCCGCCGTCAGGCCGCCCTAGTCTTTTGAGATGTCTTTCTTAATAGCACCTCTTTCATTAACGCGAGGAACATATGGTGGACGTCATTCCACCCGTCGGAAGCACGAGCGTAGTCCGTGATTGGGCGTCCCTCAGGCGGCGCCACTTGCCATGGCTCCAGTTCCAACACCGTCCATGGACACCTCTCCAATATCACTGCGAAGAGGGATGCTTCGCCAGCGCGGACACGCTTCAGGGCGCGTGGATGCTCGAACTGGCGAATGAACTTTGAGCGCAGAAAGTTGAAACTTAGCATCTCGATGATAATGTCGGCTCCCAAGAGTTCTCGCTCAATCTCCGGCTCCCATTGGTCACCGGCGCGCAACCTGTCGTCCGCCCAAAAGTGGACTTCGATGGAGATGCCTGCTGTGCGCAGTTGTTCGGTCGCGAGTTCGACCAAGAGGCGCATCCAGAGCATTTTCGAACGATCCTCATGCGCATAGACCGCGAATATACGGATAATCCTGCCGAGAGGATTTGAGGGAAGTGCCTTGGTCTTGGGAAGTTGGTCGACACCCTTCTGAAAGGCGGAAGTGCCCGGAGTCCCGGATCGATTTGCACTCGCGCGCCGTCTCGTAGATTTCACACGGCTACAGCGAATGCCTCGTGCCGCCCTTCGGCAATGCATGAACCCCATTTCTCCGCCCTGCGGGACATCAATGCGCGGCTTCTCGGCGAGCACATTCCTTCCCGTGGGGAACTCGGCGCGGATTTCGGGATGCGTGCCGATGTCTACCGGGGAAGCCGTTTTGGAGCGCTCCAGCGGAAGAACGAAGTCGGACCCGGAGGACTCTACCCAGATGGGGCAATGCGCGGAGACGCCGTCGATCAGCAGGCCCTCTTTTTCGAACGCGCTGCGAATCTCCGCGGCCGACTTGCCCTCGATCATGTAGTTGCTCGGCTGCGCGTCGCTGGCGCCGGAGCGCTTGGCGTAGGCGAGGAAATCGGCGAGGGGCTTCGCGCCGTGTTGGGCGCCTTCGATGGATGGATGGTAGACGTTGGCCATGGGAGAAGTAAGGGAGAGGCTAAACGGTCAGTGGTGAAGCGGTCGGGCAGAGATTTATCAGGAAACCCTCGTCGATGCGAGTCTGACAGGGTGGATGCGCTTCGTTTCAGTCGAAAAGAGGAATAGAAAACACCGGATTTTCCGTGCTTCGGCCTGTGGCGGTGATTCAGCCAGTCCTTTTCTCTTCTCTGTCACCGTTCAGTTTTACTCACCGATCCACCGGGGGATTGTGCAGTTTCACCTAGTGGACGCGGCTGCGGGCGGACGACGCATCCTGCTGGTGGAATACGCCACGCTCGGGATCCTTTCCGTGCTGGCTGGCGTGGTGCGCCTTGAGCTTCTTTGCGATCTGATGGCGTGCTCCGCGGTTATGATCCGAGCCGTCCGGCGCTTTCTTAACTAATGACCGTTCGCAGCACGGCCAACTGCCTACGGGGGCCTGGGCCGAGCTTGTCCTCCCCAAGGGCGGAGTAGCGAAGGTAGGTACTGACAAGGATGTCCTTCAGGTTGTCCACCGCTTCCGTTTGCGTATCGCCGGTCGCGTTGAGGTTCGCATCGAAGAAGGTCGCGGAAAACTCGTCCCCGTCCGATTGAGCTACGACCAGTATCGTTTGGCGAAGAATCAGAGGCTCCGGCGCGAGCGTGGGAATGGGGACCGTTATCGTATGCGGACTCGTCAATTCCATCAAAGAGTGGCGAAGCTCCGCAACGTCTTGCTCAAGAAGGCCGACGCGAAGATCAGTTGGGAGATCGAGGGCCATGCGGGTAAACCGATGACCGTTGCGATTCGAAGGCCTACGCCCCCATCCCATCCTCAAACGACCCGCCGGCGGCGGGCCACTGGAGGTGGTCGCGGACGAAGGCGACGCCGTTGGCGCTGGTGAAATCGAGATCCTTGTGCGCGCTCTCGGCTTCGACGACGAGCGGGGCGCTGGCGCGGCCCATGAGGCGCGTGTAGCGCTGCGGGTAGCCGACGTGGAGCAGCAACTCGGCATAGCGCTGCATGTTGATGTCGCCGGACCCGAGGTCGACGAATTGCATGCCGCGGCGCGACCAATCGGAGACCATCGCGCGGAGCGGGAAGCCGGGTCGGATGACGAAGTTCTTGATGTGCGCGGCGTAGATATACGCGCCGACCTTGAGGAAGCGGCTCTCCCACGTTTCGCCTTCCCAGCAATGCGACGGGTCGGCGTTGACCGCCATCGTCTCGTCGTCGTCGGTGATTTTGACCAAGTGGAGGAAGTCATCGGCCGTCGCGGCGCCGGTGCCGGGATGGATCTCGTGGCAGAGCTTGATGCCGAGCTTGCGCGCGTGGTCGCGGATCTTCTGCGTCTTCGTGACGAAGCGCTCGTCGCCTTCCTTGACGAAATCATACCCCGGCCCGGCCCAGAAGCCCCAAGGATAACCGCCGGCGACTTCGAGGCCGTACGCGGTGCCCCAGAACATCGGCATCACCTTGACGCCGAGCTCGGCGAGGAGGTCGAGGAGTTTGAGGAGATAGGTCTCGGCCCATTGCTCGATCTCGGCCGTCGACTTGCTCTGCACGTCGGCGGGGATGAAGGGCTTCACCGTCGGGCTGCCGGTCCAGGCGGTGGTGTGGACCCAGATGGGGCAATGCGCGGAGACGCCGTCGATCAGCAGGCCCTCTTTTTCGAACGCGCTGCGGATGTCCGCGGCCGACTTGCCATCGATCATGTAGTTGCTCGGCTGCGCGCCGCTTGCGCCGGAGCGTTTCGCGTAAGCAAGGAAATCGGCGAGGGGCTTTGCGCCGTGCTGGGCGCCTTCGATGGAGGAATGATAGACGTTGGGCATTGGGAAAAGGCTATGCGGTCAGCGCGCCGTTTGGCAATCGCCTTTGAGATAGCGCCGCGAGAGGGTGACGTAGCGCTCGGCCCAGCGTTTCAGGTCGCCTCGCTCCTCGGCGGTCAATGCGCGCACGACCTTCGCCGGCGAACCGAGCACGAGCGAGCCGGCCGGAATGACTTTGCCGCCGGTCACCAGCGCGCCCGCGCCGATGAGGCTCTGCGCGCCGACGATGGCGCCGTCGAGCACGATCGCGCCCATGCCGACGAGCACTTCGTCCTCGATCTTGCAGGCGTGGACGATCGCGCGATGCCCGACCGTCACGTAGTCGCCGATCTGCGTGCCGTAGATGCTGTCGAGATGGACGACCGCGCCGTCCTGGATATTGGTGCGGGCGCCGATGACGATGCTATTGATGTCGCCGCGCACGACCGCGGAAAACCAGACGCTGCTCTCCTCGCCGATCGTCACGTCGCCGACGACCGTGGCGCCGGGGGCGATGAAGACGCTGGGATGCACCCGCGGCGCCTGGCCGAGGTGACGGGCGATGTCGCTTTCGAAATCCATGGGTGCATTTGTATCAGGCAGGCGGGCTTCCCGTCCATCTGTCCGTCCACTCCATGGCCCCAATCGGATGACATGGGCGGATGGACGCACTGGAATCGCGTTTCTTAGGGATTTTTGTTGACCGGGCGGGATGTTCCGATATTCAAGCGACCGGAACAGTTCGCAGTCTGCCGTGCGCGCGAACCGGTCCGCACCCACCCACTCCATGAATAAAGGCGATCTCGTCCAAGCTGTGTTCAAATCTCTCGGCAACGGAACCACCCGCGCGCATGCCGAGCGCTGCGTCGATGCCGTGATCGAGGCCATCCGCACCGGCCTGAAGCGCGACAAAGCGGTGCAGCTCGTCGGCTTCGGCACCTTCCGCGTGGCCGACCGCAAGGCGCGCGTCGGGGTCAATCCCAAGACGGGCGAGAAGATCAAAATCAAGGCGTCGAAAAGTGTGAAATTTGCCGCGGGAAAAGACTTGAAAAGCAAGGTTGCCGGCCGCTAAGTTCTACGCAACCGGACGCCTTGGCGTCCCAAGGATTTCCTCCTCGAAAGAGAGAAGAACCCCGTTTTGTTCCTCCACAAAACGGGGTTCTTCATTTTTCGCGGGGAAGGACACGGCTGGATTTTTGGTCCACGGAAGGACACGCCCACGGAAAATCTCGCCTTTCACGCCCTCTCCCACGCAACCTCTTGCGCGCCCCCATGACCGACTCGAACTCCGCCCTCCGCCCCGAGCTCTCGCTGCACGCCGCCATCGCGCCGGCTTTGGGCAAGATCGCGAGCGGGCTCTATGTCGCCACGGCGATGGTCGACGGCCAGCCGGTCGGCATGCTCTGCTCATTCGTTGAGCAGGCGGGCTTCGAGCCGCCGATGATCACCCTCGCGATTGCGCCGGATCGGCCGATCAGCCCCGCGCTCGTCCCCGGCGGGTTTTTCGGCCTGCATATTCTCGGAAAATCCAACAGCGCACTGATGAAAACCTTCGCGCGCGGTCACGCGGCGGAGGCGTTCACGCAGCACCCGCAGGTGGAGAACCGCTTCGGCGTGCCGCAATTCGCCGAAGCCTGGGCGTTCCTCGTCGCGCGGGTGGCGGGCCACTTGCCGGCCGGCGATCACGTTGTCCATCTCGCCGAGGTGCTCGACGGCGCGCTGCAGCACGAGGGCGACGAACCGATGGTGCGCGTGCGCGCGAACGGCTTCAAATACTGACGCTGATGGTCTCCCCGGAACTGCTCGAGTTGCTGCGCTGCCCGACCACCATGCAACGCTTGCGCCCCGCGCCGGCCGCCACGCTGGAGCGGCTGCGGCGCGCTCACCCGACGGAGTTGTGGGAGGAGGCGCTCGAGCGCGAGGACGGCACGGTCGCTTACCGGGTGCGCGATGGCATCCCCATCCTGCTGCCGGAGGAGGCGATCACGATTTCGACAGTTCCTTGAGCCGGGAATTGCAGCGCGGCTTTCTTCGGCTATAAGCAGCGCATGTCTTCAGACAAAGAGTCGCCGATGGGCCTGAAAAAGGGCCAAAAGTTGGACGATCTCGCGCACCCCGAGGTGAAGGACGAAGGGGAATACAAGAAGCAGCTCAAGAAAGCGCAACTCCATCTGCTGAAGTTCCAGCGGACGATGGGCGAGACGATGCGCTCGCTCATCATCCTCTTCGAGGGGCCGGACGCCGCGGGCAAAGGGGGCGCGATCAAGCGGATCGTCGAGCGGCTCGACCCGCGGCTGCTGCGGGTGCACTCCGTGGTCAAGCCGACCTCGGAAGAGTACGCGCATCACTACCTCTGGCGCTTTTGGAACAAGTTGCCGCCGTACAGCCAGACCGCGATTTTCGATCGCTCATGGTACGGGCGCGTGCTCGTCGAGCGGGTGGAGAAATTCGCGACGGAGAAGGAGTGGCGGCGCGCCTACCAGGAGATCAATGAGTTCGAGCGGCTCATCACCGACGACGGCGCGATCATCCTCAAGTTCTATCTGCACGTTTCGAAGTCGGAGCAGCTCGCGCGGTTCAAGGAGCGCCAGGAGGACCCGTACAAGCACTGGAAGATCAACGAGGAAGACTGGCGCAATCGCAACAAGTGGAAGGAGCACAACACGGCGGCCGAGGAGATGTTCGAAAAAACCTCCACGCGCTGGGCGCCGTGGCACGTGGTGCCGGCGAACTTCAAATGGCACGCGCGCGTCAAGGTGCTGGAAGCCATCGTGAAGACGCTGGAGAAAACCGACCTCCCTCAACTCGCGTGAGCCCCCTTTTCTTCGTTCGTGCCGGCCTGCTGGCCGCCGTGCTCTGCGGAGCCACGGCCTGCGACGGCCTGTTCGACAAGGGGAGCAAACAGGACATCGACGCCGGCGACCAGAAGGCGAAAGCCGGCGACTTCCAGGGGGCGGTCAAGCTTTACGAGGGCGCGCTCGACGGCTCGGCGAAAACCGCCGACGTCCATTACAAGCTGGCGCTGCTCTACGCGGACAAACTCGCGAGTCCGCTCGATGCCATGCACCACTTTTCGCGCTACCTCGCGCTCGCCCCGACGGGCCCGCATGCGAAGGAAGCGAAGGATTACAAGCGGGAAGGGGAGGCGAAGCTGCTGGCTCTTTACTCGAAGGGAAGCCCGGTCAGCCAGGACCAGGCCGTCCGTCTGCAGAACCAGAACCTGGCGCTCCAGAAAACGATCAACGAGTTGCGCGTGCAAAAAGCCGCCACGCCGGCGGCGGCGCCCGGTGGGGCGAAAAAGGGCGAGCAGGTGCAAAAGCCGATCCCGCCCGGCGGCCGCACGCACGTCGTCGTCGCGCACGAAACCCTCGCCACGATTGCGGCCAAGTATTACAAGAACAAGGCGCGGTGGAAGGACATCCAGGACGCGAACTTTTATTCCGTGGATGGGACCGCGAAGATCCGGCCGGGGATGACGCTGTATATCCCGTAGAGACGCCGAGCGCTCGCCACGCCGTCGGCTTCTTCGCTCAAAAGGGGCGATGCGCTGCCGCGCTTTTCTTCGCGCGTTCCGCGGCTAACCTGCTGCCCCAGTGCAACTCACCGCGCGCCGCCATACGCTCACCTTTCCCCGCCCGGCTCTGGTCATGGGGATCGTGAACTTGTGCGCCGATTCCTTTTCGGGCGATGGGCTGACCGACCCGGCACTCGCGGTTGCCCACGCGGAGCGGTTCGTCGCCGCCGGCGCGGAGATCATCGACATCGGCGCCGAGAGCGCACGGACGAATCGCGCCGCGATGAGCACCGCCGAGGAAGCCGACCGACTCTGCGCCTTCACCGCGCGCTGGCAACAGAGCGCCGCCGGCGCGACGATGCTCTCCATCAACACCTGGCGCTCGGAAGTCGTGCGGCAGGTTTTGCCGGTCGGCGGCGATTTATTGAACGACCTCAGCGCTCTGCCGACCCCCGAGAACGCGCGCCTCTGCGCGGAGCACGGCGCGGCGCTGCTCATCATGCACAGCGTCGGCGAGCCGAAGATCGCGCATACGCACGTGCGCCACGGCGACATCATGGAAACGCTGGACGCCTTCTTCGCCGAGAAGCTCGCCCTCGCCGAAAGCGCCGGCCTGCCGCGCACGGCGATCGTCATTGACCCGGGCATCGACTTCGCGAAGCAGCGCGCAGACAATTTGCGCATCTATCGCGAACTGGCGCGGCTGCACCGCTTCGAGCGGCCGATCCTGCTGCCGGTCTCGCGCAAGACCGTCATCGGCGACACGCTGGGCATCGCGAAGCCGGACGAGCGGGACGCGGGGACGGTGGCGTGTCTCGTGCAGGGCTTGTTGCAAGGCGCGCAGATCTTCCGCGTGCACAATGTGCGGGCGGCGTGGCAGGCGGTGCGGACGGTGGAGGGGGCGGAAATGTAGCCGTCACGCTCCGCGTGACGAGCGTTGCGCGTTGCCAGCCAGGGGCGCGTAGAACGTCTTTCGGTTTGGTCGAGCGCCTCGCTCATCACGCGGAGCGTGATGGCCCCTACTTCTTCCCAAACAAACTCCACCCGCCGCCCTTCTCCGCCTTCGTCTGCTGCACTTTCAGTTGCCCGAGGAGGCTTTGCAGACCGAGGTAGATTTTGTGCCAGGCGCTCTCCACGGTGTGGATCGCGTCGGGCATGTCGGCGAGGAAACGCAGTGAAGGAGCGTTGGAGAACAGCGCGTGCACCTCGTCTTTTTTCGGCCCCGTCTTGGCATCGGTCGAGGCGATGATCGCCTCCAGGCCCTGCGCGATGATGCTCTTGATCTCGAGGAACTGCGTCTCGTCTTCCCGGGAGAATTTCTTGTCCCGCGCCAGGTTCACGTAGTGGTTAAACTGTTTCCAGCACTCGATGTAGTTTTCGAGGTGGAGCACGAATTCTTCGAGGGACTTGTGATGCATGGACGGAGAATCCAGCCGCTGGGGCAGGGAAAGGGTGGCGGGGGTGAGGAAGATAAGCGCGCCTCCGCGCAGGTCGCGAGCGCTAATCTGCAAGCCGCTGAAATGGAAGCGGAGATCCGTCAGCAGGAGATTCGCCTCCTGGGCGCGGCGGAAGGTCTCGATGACGATGCGGCCGATCTCGGCCATCTTTTCCTGGGCGAAACTGCCGGGCAGGGTGGAGCCGGCGATCTCGCCGCCGCGGTGCAGGGAAAAGCAGCCGCCCGGCAGGCGGTCGACCGTGACGGGTTGGCGTTCTCGCATAGTGGTTAGCACGCCCATTTGGCCTCGATCTGTTTCATGGTTTCGCGAATGTGAGGGAGGAGGGCGGAGCGGGTAAAGCCGACGCCGAGAAATTCGTCGTCGCCGACGAGCACGGCAATGTGCCGCTGCGGGCCGAGGCCCTCGATATCGGTGAGCTCGCCGGCCTGCAGCAGGTCGCCGATGCCGCGCATGGCCTGCGTCGTTTGCTGGAGCCAGGCGGCGAGGCGCGCCGGGTCTTCGCACGCCCAGTGCTCCATCTTGGTGGCGTCCTTCGCGTCGACCTCGATCGCGAATTGCACCCCCTTGAATTTCGAAAACTGGCTGATGCCGGTGGCGGCGGGCGATGCCGGGTCGCTGAGGCCGGATTCATCCATCGCCTGCGCCGTTTCCATGAGCAGGCCTTCGTAGGATTCGAAAATGGTGCGCGGGCGCAGCAGGTCGTTGGGCAGGATCTCGAAGTTGCCGGCGCGCCAGCTCAGCATTTCCATGAAGGCCTCCTTGCCCGCGAGCTCGCCGAACATGGCGTCGACGATGTCGCCCTTCTGGATCCACAGGCGCCCCTCGCCGGCGGCGCTGGTAATGCGGAGGATGACGGAGCTTTGCGTGAGGCACTCGAGCTGGATGATGTCGACGAGCGTCTTGCTCTGCACGCCGCGAAAGCCGCCCGCCGTCTCCCGCTCGAGCAGCGACTCGATGCAGTCGACGAAGTTGATGATCTCTTTGCCGGTCTTCGGTTTCTCGATGTAAAGGTCGACCCCCATGGCGTAGGCGCGGGCGCGAAATTGCTCGTCCTCGGCGCCGGTGACGACCGCCACGCGGAGCGCGGGATACTTGCGCCGCACGACCGCGAGCACCTGGAAGCCATCCATGTGCGGCATGCGCAGATCGATGAGGAGCAGCGTGAATTTCTCCGACTCCAGGAGCGCGAGCGCCCGCGGGCCGTTGTCCGCGGTGTGGATCGTGGGCTGGCTGGGGAGGCGGGCGAGGATCTCCTGGTAGATCTCCAGGAGGTCGTGCTCGTCGTCGAGAATGAGAATTTGTTGGCGGGCGACCATGGTCGATTTGGGGGTTCTCGCGGGTCGCTGGAACCGGAGAACGCAAAATGATACAGCATGAGACAGGCCACGGAACGGACGGCGGTGAAAATATTTTCGATCCGACGGCAGACTGGCACTCGCTCTGCTACTGCACTATACACTCAATCCCCGCCGCGAAGCATGCTCTCCTTCCTCAAGACGCTCTTTAAAAAGAAGCCCACCGACGCTCCCGCGGAGACGGCGGCGACCCCTCTGCCGACCACGCCGGTGCGCCCCGTCGCCACCGCCCGCGTGACTCCGAGCCCGGAAGCCGCCGCCGCCGGACCGCAGGTCGCCGTGGCGCGGCTCTCGCTTCTCGCAATTTTGCAAAAGCTGCCGCCGGACTTGCAGGCGTCGATCGCCAGGTATCCGGATGCCTCCGTGACCGTCGCCCTGCCGCTGACCACCATTCAGAAACAGCTCGCCGCCGGCTCCGTGAAGATGTCGCTCGCGAGCCTCTATCGCCAGTCGCCGCCCGGGACCTTCAGCTCGGCGCGCGTCGAGGAGAAGCGGATGATCGAAGTGCCGCTTTCCGAGGCGATGAAGCACGTGAAACCGCAGGCGCTGCGCCGCCGCGCCGACCAGCGGAAGGTCGATTTGCCGAGTAACGCGCCGCAGCTCTTCGGCGACCGCCAGAACCCCTATGCGCTGGCCCCGTCGGAGGGCGAGCCCGAGACAGCGGTGAATGGCAACCACGCCAACGGCCACCCGCCCGCGCAGGACGAAATCCCGCCGGTCGAGGGAATGACGGCGCCGCCTTACACGCTGCCGCTTGGGATGAAGCCGGTGGCGCTTTCGATGCCGAAACCCGCCGCGGCCACGCCCGCTGCCGAAGAGTCGGAGCCGGCGGTCCGCGGCGAGGTGAGCTTGCCGTTGGCGCGTCTCCTCGTTGCCTGGCCGGAACCCGTGCGCGCCGAGGCGGCGGCGATGCACGAAGCCATGGTCGTCATTCCCGCCGCCCAGCTGGCTCCGGGCATGGCCAAGGGCAAGGTCGCTTTTTCATGGGGCCAGATCCGTGGCTGGATCACGCCTCCGCCGATCGGAGAAACGCAGGCCCGTGAAGCGACGGAACTGCCGTTGCCGCTCAAGGTCGTCGCGCCGGCGTTCATCGCCCATACCCGCGCCAAGGCGGCCCCGCGGAGGGAGGTCGATCTCGATGAGACGATCCCCGGGTTGTTCGATGGCGGCGAGGCGGCGCGGCCGGTGACGCCCGCCGCGCCCGAGACCGCGGCCTCGCTCCCGCCGCCCGCCGATCTCCCGAGCTTCCGTCTGGCCACCGGGGCGCCGGCTGCCGAGGAAGCAGAGATCGAAGCGACGATCGAGATCGAGATGCCGCTGCGGATGGAGGTCGCCGCGCCGGTGGAAGAGCCGGCGGCGCTCGACCCGGTCGCCGCGCCCGAGCCGGCGCCGTTTCGTCCCGCCGACCACAAGCATTGGAGCCCGCAGGCGATGATCGATTCGATCGTCGCGCAGCCTGGGGTGGCCGGCGCCATCGTCGCGCTGCGCGAGGGACTCGTGGTCGCGGCGCGGCTGCCCGAGCACATGAAGGGCGACACCGTCGCCGCGTTCCTGCCGCAGATCTTCGCGCGTTTGAACAACTACACCCACGAGATGCAACTCGGCCAGGTCGAGGATCTGCTGCTCACGGTCAACGGCGCCCATTTCCAAAGCTATCACATGGGCGACCTCTATTTTGCGGTGCTCGGCAAGGCCGGCGAAGCGCTCCCTTGGAATGAGCTCCAGGTGGTCGTGCAGGAGTTGCAGAAGCAGACGGTAGCCTAACCTTTTTCGACCATGGCCATTATCAATCAGGCAACCAAGGAACTGCAGGTCAAGATTGTCTATTACGGGCCCGCGAAGAGCGGGAAGACAACCAACCTGGAACAGGTCCACACCCACGTGCAAGTGCCGGAGGGGAAGGGGAAGGGGAAGATGACGTCCCTCGCCACCAGCTCCGATCGCACCTTGTTCTTCGACTTCTTTCCGCTGGAGGCCGTCGCGATCAAGGGCTTCAAGACGAAGTTCGCGCTCTTCACCGTGCCGGGCCAGGTGATCTATAATGCGACGCGGCAGATCGTGCTGCGTGGGGTGGACGGAATTGTCTTCGTGGCCGACTCGCAATACGACAAGATCGAGGAAAACATCGAGACCTTCAAGCATCTCGAAGACAACTTGCGCACCCTGAACCTGAACCTCGACGAAATCCCGTATGTTATCCAGTATAACAAGCGCGACCTGCCGGATGCGGCGCCGGTCGATTACCTCGAGTACGTGCTGAACAATCGCGATGTCCACGTCCCTTACTTCGAGGCCTCGGCCTCCAAAACCGAAGGGGTCTTTGAAACCTTGAACATGATCACCCGGATGCTGCTGCATAAATTTCTCAACGGAGGCGTGCGGAGCGGAGCCGCCAAGTAACCTTAGATCGCCGACCATATTATGGGTCAATTTCCTTCCCTCAACCAAGAGGACATCAACTGCATCGACGAAGCGATGCGCGACTTGTTGCGCAAGAGCGAAGCCAACGTCGCGCTCCTCGTCGAAAAGGCCGGTTATCTCATCCACCAGTGCGGCAACCCCGAGGAGCTGGACACGACGACCTTCGCCACGCTCGGCTCGAACGCCTACAACGCCGTGCAGTTCATGGCGAACCTCGTCAACGAGAGCAACTTCACCTCGATGTATCAGCAGGGCGAGAGCTATTCGACCCTCATGGTCAACGTCGACGAGAACAGCCTGCTCGTCATCGTGTTCCCGACGCATCTGACGGTCGGCTCCATGAAATACTACGCGGCGCCCGCCGTCCGCGCGATCGGCGCCCGCATCGGCGAGGCCGCGCTGAGGACGCCGGGGATCGGGTTTGACTTAAGCGACCTGGATGCGAAGGACGTGCAGGCGTTGTTTCAGCGGAAGCAATGAGGCGCGCGGCCGGAGGCAATGGCCCCGGGTAGGGCGGGCGTCCCGCCCGCCGCGGAGGGCGTCTTCGCCCGACGCGAATAGCAGCCCCCTCGGTGGCCCACCGCCTGGAAATAATCGAGGCGGGCAAGATGCCCGCCGGGGCGGGCGAGACGCCCGCCCTACCCGGGGCCAGGAGGCGCTTCGCGCCAACCTACGCATTCGCCCGCACATTCACCCACACGTGCACGTGGGGCTTGCCGCGGAAGTACCAGACCATCGACGGCCCTTCGATCTGCCAGACATCCCAGACGCCGTCGTTGCCGATGTCTTCCTTCTGATAAAACGAAAGGTGCAGCTTGTCGAAGCCGGCGGCCTCGATGAGCTTGATCGCTTCCTCGGAGTCCTCTTTGCGGAACGGCGCCAGCACGTCGGCCATCACTTTGCGGACGTGATCGCGTTGGTCCTGGCTCAGGCTGCCGACCGGCAGGCCCGGCAGTTCGGCGCTCTTGCCGGTCAGCTTGACCGTGTCGTTCCCTTCTTCATTGCGGCTGGTGTCGAGGAGGGCGACCTCGCGCTGTTTGCCGTCGAGCATCTGGAAGACCTCGTTGGCGCGCTTTGCCTGGTACCAGTAGATGTTGTCCGGATGATCGGCCGTTTCGTTGAAGGTCCGCGGTGCGTGCCCGTAGAAGATCGGGCCGCCGAAGGCCGTCCCTTCCACCGAGTCGCCGTCGCAACGGCGCGTCACGTGGCGGCCGGTGAAGACGAACTCGAATTTGCCCGTGCCCGGTTCGCCAAACATCGCAATCGCCGCGCCGCCGAACCCGCCGTCGCCGGCATTGTCGTGCTCGACTTGCTGCATGACCCGCTCGGCGTACTCCGGGGAGTGCAGGCCGGTGAAGATTTCGCGGACCATCTGCTGCTGATCGGCGCTGTAGAACTTCGCGAGCGACTGCTTGTTGATGTGCCAGTTGTTGTCGACCTTTTGCCGCAGCGGATCGTCAAAGGCGTAGCAAACCGCCTTGCGTTGTTCCTCGCTCAGCGACTTGTAGAGGGTCGCCGCGAGCGTTTCGGATTTCGAAGTCGCGCTGGGCGCCGCGAAGCTCGAGCCGGGCAGCGCGAGGCCGGCGGCGGAAACCGCGGCGAGACCGCCGAGGCCGGTTTTGATGAAGTCACGCCGGGAGAAATCCGGCCGAAGGGGAGAGAACGGGGAGGACATGGGGAAGAAGGTAACGCGCCGGCGGCGCGGGCGCGAGCGCTATTGCGGCAGCGCGAAGGCCACGATGCTCCCGCCGCTCGGCCGCCCCGACTTGCCGCCGCCGGCGGAGATGACGACATATTGCCGGCCATTCACCATATAGGTGCTGGGCGTCGCGTTGCCGCCGAAGGGGAGGGGACTTTGCCACAAGACCGCGCCCGTCTCTTTGTCGAAGGCGCGGATGGTTTCATCGGCGGTGGCGCCGATGAAGACGAGGCCGCCGGCGGTGACGACGGGGCCGCCGTAGTTCTCCGTGCCGGTCGGCGGGAGGCCGCGCGCCTTGAGGGCCGGATACTCGCCGAGCGGGACCTTCCATTTGAGCTCGCCGGTGTTCAGGTCGACGGCGTTCAGCGTGCCCCACGGCGGCTTGATCGCCGGGTACCCTTCGGCGTCGAGCCAGCGCTTGAATCCCGAAAAGGCGTAGGGCGGCGACTTGTCGGGGCCGGTGGTGGCGCGGCCGGGTTCATCGGGCCGCGCGCCGGTTGCCGCAGGCCCTGAGCCTGTCGAAGGGGGCGGATTCAGGATGTAATCGAGGATCGCCGCGCGGTCGGCGTCGGAGATGCGGTCGAAGGCCGGCATGCGGCCGGCGCCCTTTTTCGTGATTTCCGCGATCTGCTCGCGCGTCTTCCGCTTCTCCACGTCGATGAGCGGTGGGAGTCCGCCGAGCACGTTGCCCTTGAGGTCGAGGCCGTGGCAGGGCGCGCAATTCAGCATGTAATCCTTCTGGCCGCGGGCGAGCGGGGAGCCGTCGGCGCGCCGTGTTTCCACCATCTGCACAATCCACGGGATCTCGTTGACGTTGACATAATAAACGCCGTCCGGGTCCGCCGCGCCGCCGCCCCATTCCATGCCGCCGTCGAAGCCGGGGAACATCACCATCTCATTCAGGCTCGGCGCGGGGAAGGGGCCGAAGTTCGGCGAGCGCTTGATGCGCTCCAGCGTCGCCTCGTGCGCGGCCGGCGTGAGGTCCGACGCGTCTTCCTCGCCGTAGTGCTGGCGCATGAGCGGCGCCGGCTTCACCGGGAACGGCTGGGTCGGCCACGCCGCTTCGCCGCGGAGCGTGGAAGCGGGGACGGGCCGCTCCTCGATCGGCCAGAGCGGCGCGCCCGTCACGCGGTCGAACACGAAGAGCAGGCCCTGCTTCGAGCCTTGCGCCACCGCGTCGACTTTCCTGCCCTCGTGCGTCACGGTGAGGAGGACCGGCGCGCAGGGGAGGTCGCGATCGAGCAGATCGTGATGCACCATCTGGAAATGCCAGAGCCGCCGGCCGGTCGCCGCGTCGAGCGCCACGAGACTGTTGGCAAAGAGGTTCATCCCATGCCGCGCTCCGCCGTAGAAATCGGGCTCCGCCGTCTTGCTCGAAATATAGACGATGCCGCGTTTTTCATCGAGCGACTGGCCGCACCACGGCATGAGGCCGGTGGCGGTCTGGTACGCCTCGGCCGGCCAGGTGTCGTAACCCTCCTCGCCGGGGCGCGGAATGAGGTGAAAGACCCAGCGGCGCTCACCCGTGTGGACATCGAACGCGCGCAACGCGCCGGGGCCGCCGATGCCGCCGATGATCAGCAGATCGCGGTAAATCACACCGGGCGTATTGAGCCCGATGTTCGGCGGCGTGGCGGTATCGAGGCCGGTGCCGAGATGGAGCGAGCCGTTTTCGCCGAAGCCGCGGATGAGCTGCCCGGTCTTCGCCTCGAGCGCGTAGAGGTGATTGCCGGCGGCGGTGAAAAGCCGCTGCTCGCCGCCTTGCTCATTTTGCCAAAAGACGAGGCCGCGCTGCCGCGTGCGCCCGGTGCCTGGGCGCTCGGAATTCGGGTCCCACTTCCAGAGCTCCTTGCCCGTCGCCGCATCGAGCGCGATCACCTTCCGCATCGGCGACGCGGTATAAAGCACGCCGGCCACGATGAGGTTGTTCGCCTGGTACTCGCCCTTGTCGCCGGTCTCGTAAGTCCACGCGACCTCGAGTTGGCCGACGTTATTGCGATCGATCTGCCGGAGCGGGGAAAAAAGCGTGCGCGCTTTGTCGCCGAGGTAAGCCGGCCAGTCGGCATTCGCCGGGTCGGCGGCGAAGGCGTGCGTCGGGAGAAACACGGCAACGCCGAGTGCGAGCAGGGAGCCGGGCATCCAGGCGGGGAATTTTGCGAGCATCGCGCAGGCTGGCAAAATCCGGCGGGCGCGGGAAGGGGAATGAAGCGCCTCCCGCTTTACATGCTCCCCGAAAGCTCCTTCACGATGCGGATGTAATCCTGGAGCGGCTTGGAAGGATTGTCGCCGCGCCAGGCGATGGTCGACTCGCGTCGCAGCGGCGGGGAGAGCGGGCGAAAGACGACGCCTTCGTGCGGCAGGCCGGTGACTTGCTCCGGCAGGAAGGCGACGCCGAGCCCGTCGCCGACGAACTTGATGGCGGTCAGTTCCCCATCGGCTTCCTGCAGGATTTTGGCGGTGAAGCCGGCGGCGGCGCAGGTCTCCAGCAGCCATGGCCGCTCGCCCGGATGGGTCCTCCGGGACATGCCGACGAAAAACTCCGCGGCGAGGTCGGCCAGTCTGAGCTTCGCCTTGCGCGCCAGGGGGTGCGCCTCGGGCAGGGCGACGACGATGAGGTCGTGGGCGACGCACTCGGAGCGGAGGTCATGCCCGGAAAGCATGGGGCGCAGCCCGACGAAGCCGAGGTCGATCTTGCGGGCCTCGAGCGCGGCAAATTGTTCTGCGCTGCTCAGGTCGAAAAGATTCAGCGCCACGTGCGGGCGGAGTTTGCGGAAAGCCCCGAGGGTGGCCGGCAGCAGCCCGTAGTGAATGTTCGAGACGTAGCCGAGGTTGAGCTGGCTGCTTTCGCCCTCCTTCATCCGCTGCACGGCGGCGACAGTCTCCTCGCACAGCGCGAGCAGCTTCCTCGATTCGAAAAGAAAGAAGCGCCCTTCCTCCGTCAGCGCCACGCGATTGTTTGCGCGATCGAGCAACCGGACGCCGATCTCCTCCTCGAGATTCCGCACCTGGCGGGTGAGCGACGGCTGGGCGAGCCGGAGCTTCTCCGCGGCCCTCGTAAAGCTCAAGGCCTCGGCGACGGCCACGAAGTAGCGCAAATGGCGAAGCTCCATGCGCGATAGTGCCGGCTGCCATAGCCGAAAGCTATCGCCAATCGTTTCCCAAACCGAACCCGTCAACTCTTCCCCAAGGCCGCCCGAAGCAGCCCGCGCACTTCCTCGAAGTCGACCGGCTTGACAAGGTGGGAGTCGAAGCCGGCTTGCGCGGAGCGCGCGCGGTCCTCCTCCTGGCCGTAACCGGAGAGGGCGATGATGACCAAGCCGCCGCAGCGAGGGTCCTGGCGAAGACGGGCCGCCACTTCGAAGCCATCCATCCCGGGCAGGCCGATATCGAGGAGGATGGCCGCGGGCGCCAGCGCTTCCACCGCGTCCAAAGCTTCCGGGCCGGTGGCGGCGAGACGCACGGCATAACCGCGCCGCGTCAGGAGCCGGCCGAGGCCCGCCGCGGCGTCTTCGTTGTCATCGACCACGAGGATCTGGCGGCCGGCGCCCTCGTTTGGCCCGGAGTGCGGGCGCAGGGCTGGCACAGGTTGCGCGGGCTTGGGCACCGCGGGCAGGCGCACGATGAAAGTGCTCCCCTTGCCTTTTCCCTCGGAATGCGCGGAGACCGAACCGCCGTGCAGTTGACACAAGCCGCGAACGATCGTGAGGCCGAGGCCGAGCCCCCCTTCGGAGCGCGCGGCTGTTCGCTCCCCCTGCGCGAAAAGCTCGAACATCTTCGGGATCTTCTCCGGCGGAATGCCGATTCCGGAATCCCGCACCTCGATGACGATTTCCTCCCCGAGCTGGGCGGCCTCCAGCCAGAGGCGGCCCTGCGGCTCCGTGTAGCGGGCGGCATTCGCGAGCAGATTCACCACGATCTGTTGCAGGCGCGTGGGGTCGCCGTGCAGCCAAAGTTCGCCGCGGGGAATGATTGCGCGCAGGAGGTGGTCCCGCGCGGCGATCAGCGGCGCCACCGAGTCGCAGGCCGCCTCCAGAAATTGCGCGGCGTCCAAGTGCTCGCATTGCAGCTCGATCTTGCCGTGATTGATCCGGGAGATATCGAGCAGGTCATCGACCAGGCGCGACAACTGGCGGGTCTGCCGCTCGATGACATCGGCCGCCCAGGCCTGCTGGGATTCCGCGCCGGCCTCCTTGAGCAGCGTCACCGCATTTCTCACCGAGGCGAGAGGATTGCGCAACTCGTGGGCCAGCATGGCGAGGAACTCGTCTTTGCGCTGATCGGCTTCCCGCAGCGCCTCTTCCGCCGCGATGCGCTCGGTGATGTCGCGCGTCACCCCGGCGACCGCTTCCACGAACCCCTCCTCGTCGAAGGCCGCCGTGAAGATGTACTCATACCTCCGCGGGCCGGCGGTCCCCGTAAAGGGCGTCTCGTCCCGCAGCGGCTGGCCCGTCACGATGACCGTGGTAATCTGATCGGCCAGCCGCTGGGCGAGCAACGGCGGGTACGCGAGGTCGAAGAAGTTCTTGCCGAGGACGTCCTCCGCCCGCTTCCCGAGCACCGCCAGCAAGCCAGGGTTGGCGTAAGTAAACCGCCCTTCCAGATCGAAGACGTACAGGAGATCGAGCGTGCCGGAGAGCGCCATTTCGTAAAGGCGAGCCTGCCGGGTGGTCGCTTCGGAGAAACGCCGGAAGCCTTCCGGGCTGGTCGAGAAATGGACGGAGGCCACCGGTTCGTCCGAGCCTCTCGTGTTCAGGTCTGCCATCGTAACCTCCTGGGGCAACGCTTTTGCGCGACCGGTCGAAAGAGGGATGCTCTGGTCGCTCACGCGGCGGCGGGGAAGGCGTCGTCTGAGGGAGCCGACGGGTGGGTGCAATCGAAAGCGTCGGCGAGGCAGCGGTCGATGGCGGCGATCAAGCCGGCGCGGCTGAACGGCTTCTCGAGGACGAAGTCGATCTGCGGACACGGAGTGGCCGGAGGCCGGCCGGTCATCAGGATGATGGGCATGAACGGCGAGAGTTCCTTGATCCGCGCGGCGAGCTCTTCGCCACCCATCAGCGGCATCTCCCGGTCGGTCAGGAAGATGTCCCACTGGCCGGCCTCGAACTGGTCGAGAGCGTTGAGGCCCCCATAGGCGCCCCGGAAGAGGTGCCCGCCTTGTTCAAAAAGCCTGGCGAGAAGCTGAAGCGAGCTCGGATCGTCGTCGACGGCCAGAATCTTGAGCCGCGAGGCCGCGTAGGTGGGTGCAGGCATAAGAGAAGTGCCTCGCGAACCGATCGACAACACACGAGGCGGTGTAACGTGAGCGTCCCCTCGCGAAAGGCAAGCAGCGATTCCACATTTCGCGTCGCTTCTCCCCCGCCGCCTCCTGATTTCTCATCGCCTCCTCTTACACCCGCTGCAGCGCGGCGCGCAGCTCCTCCACGTGCGCCGCGAGCGCCTGCATCTCCGCTTGCGTCGGCGGGTCGCTGATCGTCAATCCCAGCGCCCCGACGCCGCCCGGATTCTGCGCCGTCCCCGCGATGGCGGAGGAGATCGCGATGTTCATCGCAGCCGAGCTCACCTCGCCCGGCGCGCCGGGGTCGCCGCGTGGAATGTGGAAGGCGAAATGCCCAACCGAGCCGTCGAACGTCAGCGCCACCATCGCGTTGTCGCCGGCGGGCAGCGTGTTCACGAAATCGACCACGTAATTCATGAACGGCGGACCTTCAGGTCCGACGCTGCCACGTGGGATGTTGAACGTGAGGTGCGCCACGGGCGCCTCCACGGCGACGGTGGCCGACGCATTCTCTCCGGGATTCAGCGTATTGGTCGCATCCACCACGAAGCTCGTGATGGGCTGCGTCGGCATCGCCTGGATGAGATCGAACAAGCCGGTGAGTTGGCCCCGCAGTTCGGCGGAGGAAGTTGGCGTGAGGTTGGCGGGGAGGAGTGGGTTGTAGGGCATGGGGTGGGGTGGGGTGAAAGGAAGGAGGGTGCGCGCGAGTTAGCGATTTATTCTCTTGGTCCCTCCGTCTTCGCCCCAGACGTCGAGGTACCAACGCAATGGCGTGCCCACCGCGTCCCAACGCTCGCCGGCCAATCTCAAGGGGCGATAGGCGTAATGAAACCACATGGACAGACCACCAGCGTATCGGTAAACGGGCCCGATGGAGAGAACGTAGAGCACGCACACCGCAACCACGATCAGCGCTGCGCGGAGCACGGGCGATTCATCGGATTCTGCGGCCATGGGAGGGAGACAGCGAGTTGCCGGGAACCGTGAGGCGCGATGCTCCACTGGGCAAGACTGCTGACCAGGGAATCCATGGGCGCAGATAGCTTGTTTTACGCTTGCCAGCGGGGCGGCTGCGCTCAGTCTACGCGGTGTCATGCTTCCCCCATGAATGTTGCGGTCCCCAAAGGTGGTGAGCCTGTCGAACCAACCAAAGGTGGTGAGCCTGTCGAACCCAGAGCGTGTTTGGTGGTTCCGGCGGTTCGCCTGCGGCGAGGCGCGCGAGCGGAGGCGACCTCGTCGGAGGTGAAACTCCAGCTCTTGGTCGACGTCCACCAGCTCCTGCTCGACGGCTACCAGCTCCTAGTCGATGTGGACCAGTTCCCGGTCGACGGCCACCAGCTCCCGCACGGCGGCTATCAGCTCCTGCTCGACGGCTACCAGCTCCTGCTCGACGGCCACCAGCTCCTGCTCGACGGCTACCAGCTCTCGGTCGACGGCTACCAGCTCTTGGTCGACGGCCACCAGCTCCTGGTCGACGGCTACCAGCTCCTGGTCGACGGCTACCAGCTCCCCGACGACGGCGACCAGCCGCGCTGGAACCGCCTCCAGCCGTTGAGCTTGCGCCTCCAGCTCGCTCAGGCCCGCCTCCAGGCGCGGGGCGCGCCGCTTTTGCTCTCCCGCCGCCATGAAACCGCTCCTTTGGGACTCCGTCGATCCCGACACCGGCCTCCCCTACACCTACGATTCCTCCCCGAACATCACGTGGGACGGCATCCTGGAGCCCGGCGACCCCGGCTACACGCCGCCCGCGGCTAAACCTCACCCCAAACCCCGTAAATCCAACATGAGACATAACGCCTACTACCCCACCAGCGGCGCCGACCAGATCCTCTGGCTGGTCAACTTCTTCAACAAACTCCTCATCTACGGCGCCACCCTCGGCCTCGACGCGGCGCAGCTCGCCGCCATCGTGGCCGATGTGCGCTGGCTCATCTACGTCCTCGGCTCCTGGCAGCCCGCCCAGCGCGCCTGGGGCAAGGCGTGCACCGAGGCCGTGAAGGAGGCGCAGACCGGCGACAGCGGCTCGACCGAGGTCCTCCCCGTCTTCGTCCCGCCCGCCCTCCCGGCAGCCGTCGTCGGCGGCCTGCCGGCCGTGGTGCCGCAAATGGCCGGCGCGCTCGACCGCATCTTCATCGCCGTGCAAGCCATGCTCAAGGCCACCGGCTACCTCGATTCCATCGGCGCCGACCTCCGCATCGTCGGCACCGAGATGGCCGGGCCGAACATGGAAACCATCCAGCCCGCCTTCACCGTGCGCATCATCTCCGGGCAGGTCTTCCTCGACTGGAACTGGGGTGGCCAGGGCGACTTCCTCGACCTCTTCCACGCCCAGGTCAACCGCGGCGCCGGCTGGGTCGACCTCACCTACGACACCACCCCCGGCTACACCGACACCAACCCGTTCCCCAGCGTCCCGACCATCTGGAAATACCGCGGCGAGTACCGCGTGGGCGACCACGCCGTGGGCGTGTGGAGCAACGAGATGAGCATCACCGTGGGGGGATAAAGATGGACGCGCGCTGCGGATTCAGTCGGCATATCAACGGCGACGCTGGTCGCGCGCATATGCCGACTCGTCCGCAGCGCTCACGCTCGTGGCGCGACCCGCGAGCAGCGTTGATATGCCGACTTGCGCCAGCCGCGCAGGCGGCTCAATAAGATGTTAGGCGTACTGCCGCGCGCCGCTTCCATTCCACCGTTATGAGTGACGATAGGTCCATCAGCACACGCCTCGTGAAATCGATGAAGCCGCACATCGCCCCAACGTTGCACAACGCTATTGGAGGACTGATCGTGGCGGCTGTTCTTTTCTTGATTTCGGCATTCCTTCTGGCCTTTGAAAAAATTCGGAGCGCCCCCGTTCCTTTCTGGGTAGTACTCGTGATCCTCATGGCCTGCGGCGCTTGGATTTGGATTCTGAGGATCAAGGAAAAACAACGAAACGCAATAGTGGTAATAGAGGCACAGTCGAATTCCCGTAATTTTCAAGCAATGGCGAACCAAATAGAAGCGTTGCACAGCGAGAACGCGGCACAGGCGAAGACGATTGCGACACAGGCGCGAGAAATACTTCGCATCGAGGCCGATGCCTCGAAAGAAAAACAGACATCGTACAAGGAAAAAGCCGAACTTACCAAACGTCTCAACGAAGTCTCCAAGCGCGTCCCCCTTAAGCGCGCCACTCCCCTCCCGTCCCCTGGCAGCGTATCCCGAGGACCAAGTGAGGAGCGGTGAGGCTTGCGCGAAAAGGCTCATCTATCGGCGCTCCTTTCCCGCGCCTCGCGAAGCAACCCCGACGCCTAATATGCTCAACACGTTCATAATTTCAGGAATTGCCGGAGGGGCACTTGGCGCCCTGCTTAGTGCTTTTCTCAACTTCCGCTTCCAGAAGATACTTCTGGCGCAGCAGCTTGCATTTCAGCAGGCACTTTTGAAGCAGCAACTCGCAGCCGAGCAGGATTCGCACGCGCAGATGCTTGGCTTTCTGAAGGAAGCCCGTATCGGAGATGCCACCGCCGGCGACACGCTTCGCCGGCAACTCCACCAAGAGGCCCAAGGAATCGCCACCGCGATAAGGGAGCACGGCAAACAGTAGTGACACGGCGATGAATCCCACCGCGAACCCAATGGCGTTGTTGACCAGCGCCCGGTTCCAGTCGATCTCCCCGACGCCTAACAAAGCGCTGCACCCGACAGCTCCGGCAGTCACGATCCATGCGCTCACGCCGCCACCGCCTTCCCGGGACCGGCATGGCTCGCGCCTGCCTCCGCTGCGGGTGAGCTTGATGTCGTTAGGCCACAGAACCTGCCCCTTTTCCATTTAGCCCAATCGTAATCGCAGCAATACCAACCGAACACAAAACATGAAATCCATACTAACTCATCTAATCCTGTCAGTCGTCATTCTTACCAGCTTCCGGACATCCAGCGTTATGGCCGCTGAAAAATCAGAAGAGATTCTCCAGCGACAAGCCACTATTACACAAGCTCAAGCCGAAAAGACGGCGCTCGCCAAAGTGCCGGATGGCAAGATTGTCTCGATTGAAATATTGAAAGAGGAGGCGAAACTTTTCTGGTCTTTGGTCATCAAGACCCCAAAAGCCAAGAACCTTACTGCGGTTCATGTCGATGCCAAATCCGGCAAGAGCGTGTCTTTCGCGACGGACACATCCGCTGCGCAAGACGCCAAAATGAAAACGATTGCTCATACGTCCAAAGATGATTTCACGACCCGAAAATGCTGCTGGCGCAATGATAGCTGCTGTGACCACCGCGGTCGCTGCTGCCCCGGCGGCTAACTCACAACTGCCTACGAGCCGCCGGCCTAACCATGCGCTGCAGCGAACACTCCGGGCGTCACAGCCTGTGCTCAGACCATCCAACCAGCCCACCACCGACCGCTTGACCGCACCTTCCGCCCCGCAGCCCACCCCCGGCCGCCTTCGCCCGCACAGTCTGCGCCGCCCTCCGCCGTCGCTGAGCTTGGGGCGTTAGGCAACTACGCGCGTCTCCCGTGAAAAAGAAAGCTCTTGGATCGTTCTTCCGCTGCTCGCGGCGCTCCTCGTCGCAGCGGGCCTCAAGGCGTTCTATTACGGATGGCGCTTCGACACCGAAACCAGCCCGGATGGCCGATTTGAGGTTCATATCGACCAGATCATCGACCTGCGACACCCGAAGACGGCTTTTGCATTGCGCGATTCGGACGCCGCAAACGGTTTCGTTCGCTTAGTCACAGCGGACGGACGCAAGCTTAACGAGACTTACTCCACAGGACTCACGTTTGTCATCGTCAACTGGCATCGCGACCACGTTGAGTTACAGGCTGACCATGACTACAGATGGAGTCTTCCGTGAACCCAACGCCGCCTAACAAGGCGCTCCAGCGAATCGGCGCGGCTGTCGCGCCCGCTGCTGCCAACCAGCCCGCCGGCCAACCACCGACCATGAGACCATACCGCC
>DASYIS010000543.1:0-7330 GCA_035997375.1 Chthoniobacteraceae bacterium | reverse complement strand
CTCTAAGATCCCAATGTATACCTGCGCAACGCAACCCCAAGGGTGCTTTGGCAAAGTTTGAATTGGTCCGAATGGAGGTCATTGGTGGTGAAGGTATTTCTTGTTTAGCCCCACGGTTGAATAGAGTCAAAGGAAAATTTGCGATTTAATGAAAAAAGTTTAGTCATGCCGTTTCAGGCACGGGATGCGGCGGCGTGGTCCGCACAGTCCCCTGTGCGGTCCGACCTGAGACAAGCGTAAGCGCGACCCGCTTTCCCGCGACGCTCCCTTCCAAAGCGGCGTGGCGCTGACGATTCCCGCCGCGGTCCATCGCTCTGCTCGACACGTTCGGCGGGATTCGTCACCCCTCGCGGAAATCATCGACGGCGCGGCCGGCTTTTCGTAAACAAGCGCGATGACCTCCCGAATCACCTCCCTCCTCTCCGCCGCCGCCCTGCTCCTGTCCCTCGCCGCTGTGCGCGCGGATGACTTCACACCGGACGCCGGCTTCACCTCGCTCTTCAACGGCAAGGACCTCACCGGCTGGCACTACGCCGACGGCCCGGCGTTCGATGGCAAGGCGGCCTCCTCCGACGAGCGCTACTCCGCGAAAGACGGCGTCCTCACGGTGAATCCGCCGAAGGATGCGCCGCGCAAGGTGCAGCAGATGTGGACGGTGAAAGAGTTCCCGAAAGACTTCATCCTGAAGCTCGAGTTCCGCGCGGCGGTGAATGCGGACAGCGGCATCTTCCTCCGCAAACCGCAGCTCCAGTGCCGCGACTACCTGGTGGCCGGCCCGTACAAGGAGCTGAAGAAGTACAAGCCGCAGGAGTGGAACACCATCGAGGTCACGGTAAAGGACGGCGTCGCGCATTGCACCTGCAACGGCGAGCTCCTCGAGGACGCGCTGAAGCTGCCGGCGACCGGCCCGATCGGCCTCGAAGGCGACCGCGGGCAGATGGATTACCGGCATATTCAGATCAAGGAATTGCCGTAGTCCTCGCAGCTTGTTTGCGGCGACGATCAGCCGCAAAATGGGCGGGTGAAAATCCTCCTCCTTGCCCTGCTCGCCCTGCCGCTCGTCGTCCTCGCCGACGGGCTGCCCACTCAGCCCTACATTTACGTGGAAGGGTCCGCGGAAATCAAGAAGCCCGCGGACCTCGTCACGTTAAGCTTCACGCTTTCCTTTCTCGATGCGGATCAAGTGGAGGCGAATCGCTTGGTGCAGAAGCAGGCGGCGGAGGCATTCGCGCTCGTCAAGAGTTACAAGATCGCGGACGCCGATGTCGTCGCGGGAAGTCTGAGCGCGCAGGAAGAACACGAGATCCTCGATCAAGGCTATCCCGTGCGGCGGGGCAAATTGCTCGGCTACCGGGTGACGCGGGAATTTGAAGTCGTCTTGCGCGACTTAACACGGCTGCCGAAGCTCGTTAATGATATCATCGCGCTGAAGCCGTCGAGCTTCGCCCACATCGCCGAAGGTCTCTCGACGGAAAAGCAGGTCGAGGACGATGCTTGGGATAAAGCGATGGCCAATGCCCGGGAGCGAGCGGAGAAGACCCTGAAATCGACCGGCGCAAAGGTGGGGAAACTCTTCGCGGTCTCCCCGCTTCCGTTTCCTTCCATCACCTCCAATTTGCTCAGAGGAGAAGACTTTAGAATGAACCCTCCACAGATACCGCAAATGCAAACCGAAGCCACGGAATACCGGCTGGCTCCGGTCTCCATCGCCCAGACGGTACACGTGATCTATCTGATTGAAGACGCGAAGTAGACGCGCCCGCGACGGGGTGCGGAATCCCATTGGCATCGCGCGGGGCGGCTGCAAAACTGGCGCCCTTTCCAAATGGAAATCATCATTCAAAGCGATCCGGCCACCGTCTCCGCGGTGGCGGCGCGGCTCTTTCGCCATCAGCTGGCGGAGCGGCCGGCGAGCGTCTTTGGGCTCGCGACCGGTTCGACACCACTCGGGCTCTATCGCGAGCTCATCGCGATGCGGGCGGACTTTTCCCAAGCGACCACGTTCAATCTCGACGAGTACGTCGGGCTCGGTCCCGAGCACCCGCAGAGTTACGCCCGGTTCATGCGGGTGAATCTGTTCGATCACCTCACCCATCCGCCGGCGCGCACGCATATCCCCGATGGCCTGCACCCCGGTTTGCGCGGCCATTGCGCGGAGTACGAGGCGGCGATCAAAGCGGCGGGCGGGATCGATTTGCAACTGCTCGGGCTCGGGACGAACGGCCACATCGGGTTTAACGAGCCGAGCTCCTCGCTCGCCTCGCGCACGCGGCTGAAGACGCTCACGCCGAAGACGATCGAGGATAACGCGCGCTTCTTTGGCAGTGCGGAGGAGGTGCCGCGGCATGTCATCACGATGGGCATCGGCACGATCATGGAGGCGCGGCATTGTCTCGTGCTCGCGTTTGGCGAGGCCAAGGCGCAGGCGGTCGCCGCGATGGCGGAGGGGCCGATCACCGCGAGCTGCCCCGCGAGCGTTTTGCAGTTGCATCCGCACTGCACGCTGCTCATCGACGAGGCCGCCGCGGATGCCTTGCAGCGGGTGGACTATTACCGCTGGGTCTACGATAACAAACCCGCCTGGCAGTTGAAATAACGCCACCTTCCAAGACATCTCATGCTTTTTCGCAACGCCCACCTCGTCCTGCCCGATCGCATCGTCCCTCGCGGCAGCCTGCGCATTCGCAACGGCATCATCACCACGCTCGCGGAGCAGGAGGTGCAACCGCTGACCGACGAGCCGACCTACGACGTGCAAGGGCGCTTCCTCGCGCCGGGGTTCATCGATGTCCACATCCACGGCGCGCTGCGGCGCGACACGATGGAGGCAGACCCGGAGGCGTTCCGCACCATCTGCCGGCATCACGCGGCCGGCGGCACCACCGCGCTCGCGCTGACTACCGTCACCACCACGTCGGAAAAGATCATCCACGCGCTGCATGCGGTGCGGAAATTCCGCGAGGAGGAACCGGTCGGCGCGCGCGTGCTCGGCGTCCATATCGAGGGGCCGTACTTCTCGCCGGAGAAGCCGGGGGCGCATCGGCGCGACCTCATCCGCAATCCGAATCCCGCCGAGTATGAGCGCTGGCTCAGCTTTGCGGACTGCATCACGCAGATGACGCTCGCGCCGGAATTGCCGGGCGCCATGAAGCTCATCGAGACGCTGGTCGAGGCGGGCATCCGCGTCTCCGGCGGGCACAGCGACGCGTGGGATGAAGAGGCCGCCGCCGCGTTCGCGCACGGCATGCGGCAGGTCACGCATACGTTCAATTGCATGAGCAGCGCGCGCCGGCGCGGCCCGTATCGCGTGGCCGGCCTGCTCGAGTTCGCGATGAGCGAACCGGAGATCCTGTGCGAGTTGATCGCCGACGGCTGCCACGTCTCCCCCACCCTCATGCGCATGCTTTTCCAGGCGAAAGGGCCGGACGGCATCGCGCTCGTGACCGATGCCGGCGGCGGCGCGGGCCTGGCGGAGGGCGAGGCGTTCACGCTCGGGCAGATCGAGGGCGTGGTGAAGGGCGGCGTCGCGCTGACGGCCGACGGCAGCGCGCTCTGCTCGTCCACCTCCACGATGATGGACCTCGTGCGCAACATGGTGCGCATCGTCGGCGCCACGTTCGTCGAAGCCGTGCGCATGGCGACCGTCAATCCCGCCCGCGCGCTACGGTTGACCGGACGCAAAGGCGTGCTGAAGGAAGGAGCGGACGCCGATCTCACGATCATTTCCGAAGACCTCGAAGTGTGCGCGACGTTCGTGGGCGGGAAGGAAGTTTTCCGCGCGTAGGGTTGGGCGGATTTCCGCGGTCGATGACACGCGCGCGCTTTGCTCGACACACCGTCGTGCGCGACTTTAACTCCCAACCCACTCTATGGAGAAAATGATCATCGTCGGCACCGGGTGTGCCGGGCTCACCGCCGCCATTTATGCGGCTCGCGCCAATTTTGCGCCCCTCGTCATCGAAGGCCACGAACCCGGCGGCCAGCTTTCCACAACGACGCTGGTCGAGAATTTCCCGGGCTTTCCGCAAGGGATCGACGGGCCCGATCTCATCATCAACATGAAGCAGCAGGCGGAGCGCTTCGGGGCGCGCTTCACCTACTCCACGGTGACGGATTTCGACGCGCCGGAAAGCGGGCCGCTGCGGGTGAAGCTCGATGACGACTGGACGGAAACGCAGTCGCTCATCATCGCCTCCGGCGCCTCGGCGAAGTGGCTCGGCCTGCCGGGCGAGAAGCCGCTGGTCGGCCACGGGCTGACCTCGTGCGCGACGTGCGACGGCGCGTTCTATCGCAACGTGCCGGTCGCGGTGATCGGCGGTGGCGATTCGGCGTGCGAAGAGGCGACGTTCCTCACGCGGTTTGCGTCGCAAGTCTATCTCATCCATCGCCGCGACAAGCTGCGCGCGTCGCCGATCATGATCGAGCGGGCGCTGGCGAATCCGAAAGTGAAACCGATCTGGAACAGCCAACCGATCGAGTATCTCACCGACGAAAGCGGCGAAGTGCGCGCGCTGAAACTGCGCGACACCGTCAGCGGCGCCGAGAGCGAGCTCGAGGTGAAGTGCGTCTTCGTCGCGATCGGCCACAACCCGAACACCGCGGCCTTCAAAGGCAAGCTGAAGACGGATGAAAACGGTTATCTGCTCCAACACACCGGCACGCTGACGAACATCCCCGGCGTCTTCGCGGCGGGCGATGTCGCGGACCACGTCTACCGCCAGGCCGTCACCGCCGCGGGACAAGGGTGCGCGGCGGCGCTGGATGCGGAGCGGTATTTGGCGGGATTGGAGGGGTGAGGCGATCAGTCTCGAAAAGGCTCGTCGCGGTGGCTGTGCCAGAAGCGGAGGACTTGGACCACCCCCTCTTCCTCCTTCAAGACATACAGGATCCGATACGAGCGCTTGAAGACGCGGATCTCCTGGATGTGGGAGTAAAGTTCGTCCGCCAGAAAGCGACCGGCACGCGCATTGCGCGGGTCACTTAATTCGCGGATCGCCGCTGACGGGAGATCCCTCGCGTACTTCCGGCCACGCGCAGCCTCCCCACGCTCCGCCCAATACTCGGCGACCTCATCGAGATCGGCCCACGCTCGGATAGTGAAAGCTACACGGAGCCTTTGAGCGGCCATCGTTCATTCACTTTAGCCATAAACTCCTCCGACGTGTACATGCGCCCGTGGCGGACATCGTCCTGGGCCTCGTCGAGCGCCTTTTTCAGGCGAGGCGATACCCGAGTCTCGCGCCAGTGTTCCCGCACTTTCGCGACGAACTCCTCCTCGGAGTAGACACGCCCGTTCTTCAAATCGTCCATGCCCTTCGCGAGCGCCTTGTTGAGCTCCGCCGTCTCACGGAATTCGTGGAGGAGTTCCGAATCGTCCGGCAGCTCATCGACAAGATCGTGAACCTTTTGCTTGAGGGTCATCGGTAGGAGGCTATCACTTCACGGGTTATCTTCCAAGGTGGAATTCGCTTGGGACTTCTTGCGTGGCCAGCGCTGCTCAACTTCGGCCTCGAACTCTTCCGCGGTGTAGAACCGCCCCTGACGAAAGTCTTCCTTCGCCTCGTCAAATGGCCTTGCTCATGCGCAGCGACTCGCGAATCTCCCGCGGCCGGGGCGAGTCCTCAGCCAGCTCGTCGATCAAGGCGTGAACCTCCGGCTTCAGAGTCATGCGCCAAGCGTAGCATTTCGGCCGAAGCGCTCAATCTCAAACTCAGCCCGCGTCCTACGGCCCCTCGCGTTCCGAGGCGAACACGCTCGCGAGCCCCGCGGGATTCGCGCCGATGGGCAGGCGGTAATCGTTCTCCGGCCCGGCCTTCAGCGGCGCGGGCACGCCGCCGACGGTGACGAAATGCACCAAATCCCCCAGGATATAGTGCGGCACCGAGGACTGGCCGATCGTCCCGTGGATGATCACGTGGACCACGCACGAGTAATAAGATTTCGACGTCAGGCCGCTCTTCGAGCCGGCGAGCGTGAACCCGGCGGCGATGTCGTTGCCCACGTAAACATTCGGCTGATCGCCGGTGCCCACCTCCACCGTCCCGACACTCGCTTCGGGGTTGCGCAGGACGAGATTGCCGCCGGTCCCGAACGAGCCCGCGACGATCTGCGTATTCATCATGAGACCGGCGCTGGTGACCAACTTGATCGCGTAGGCGGCAGCGGCGGTTTTCGGCTGGGATTGTCCCGTGGCCATGATGAGGACCGGACCGCCGCTGCCGACGATGCTGCCGGCGGTGACCGACCCGATGATGTGCTCGGCGCTGATGGTTAGGTAGGTATTGAGGCCCTTCGCCTCGATGACGCCATCGACTTTGAGCGACGTGAGATCGCGGCTGAAGGCGCGGACGGAACCACTGAGCGCGCCGCCGCCGCCGTACAGGCTGCCGTGAATGATGACGCTGCCGATCGCGCCGGCGTCGATCCCCGCGGAGCTCTCGCCGGCGCCGCCAAAGACGCTCCCGGTGATCTCCAGCGAAGTAAGAACCTTCAGCGCGACAATCTGCCCAGCCGTGATGCCGGCAGTCGAATCCGGCCCATAGAATCCCTGGCCTTTCACCGAGCCGCCGATCGTGAGTTTCGTGATACTCGCCTCGCTATAGATCTGGCCCGAGCCATCCGCGTTGCCGAGGAGACTGCCCGCGATCGCGATCGTCCCCATGTTCCCGCCACTGTGAATGCTGCCGCTGTAGTGCCCGCTGCCGCCGGCGACGTCGCCGGGCGAGACGGGCGAACCCGCCGGCGCGGGCGTGGTTCCGGGCAGGCTCAACGTGCCGATCAATCCGGCGCTTTGCACGACGCCCGAGTAGTCGCCCTTCCCTCCCTGGATGAATCCGCCGATCGAAACCTTGGTCAGCGCGGGGCGTAGCGCGGGCGAGCGGCCCAACGCGTCCTGGCTCCTGATGGCGCCGGACCACATTTGATCGCCGCCGATCAGCGAGCCGTCCACGACGATCGAAGCAATCGTCCCCAGGCTGACGACCGAGCCGGACCCAAGATCGGCGCCCCCCTTGATATCGCCGCCCACGTGAATCGAGGCGACCGGCCCCAGGCTGACGATGGTGCCATTGGCGATCGGAGGCTGCGCGGGAAGGCCGGTGGCGTAGCCGATGATCGAGCCGGCGATGTCGATCTTTCCCACGGACACAAACGCGTAAACGCTGCCGGAATCGCGGCCGCCATCCCCCGCGAGATCGCCGCCGATGTTGACCGAGGGCAGGAACCGCGACTCGATCCGTCCGCTTTGTGGCCCGTCGCCGCCCACGACCGAACCATCGATCACAATGCTCGTCACCGTCGCCCCGCACAGGATGGCGCCGGAGTGGTTGCC
>DASYIS010000542.1:0-17506 GCA_035997375.1 Chthoniobacteraceae bacterium | reverse complement strand
CAGGCTGCGGCCTCCACAAAGCGGCAGCAGGCTGCCGCAGTCCAAAGCGCTTCGCGCGTCGCGGTTTCGTCATCACAATCCAGCCAATGAAATCCCACCCTCTTCGCACCTCGGTTATCGGCAGCTACCCTTTCCCCGGCTGGCTCGAACACGCCTGCCAGCATCTCGACGCCTTTGGCAGCGCGGATCTCGCGGAGATGCAGGAGGACGCAGTGACGTGCGCGGTCCGCGACCAAGTCGCCGCGGGGCTCGACGTGATCACCGATGGCGAGCAGACGCGGCTCGATTTCAACCTCTCGTTCTACGGCTACCTCGAGGGGCTCGAGCTGGAGGGCTCGTCGCCGCGCCGCTTCGGCCCGCCGGCGCACGACCAGCGTGGGAAACACAAGGTCAGTGGCGAATTGCGCGCGCCGCGCGGGCTCGGTGCGGTCGAGGAATTCCGCCGGCTCCAGCGCCTCGCCCCCGCCGGCCCGACACTGAAAGCGAGCGTCCCCGGCCCCTACACGCTGAGCGGCCGGCTATTGCCGAACAACCAATACCCGGACCGCTGGGCGCTCGCGGAGGCGCTGCTGCCGCTGGTGCGGAAGGAGCTCGAGGACCTCGTCGCCGCCGGCTGCGCGGAGATCAGCGTCGATGAGCCGTCGATGAGTTGCTACGCGTATCGCGAAGACACGGGGCGCTTCGTCGATTTGTTCAATCGCACCGTCGAGCCGGTCGTCGGGCGCACGCGGCTTTGCACGCATCTCTGCTTCGGCAATTACAAAGGCCGCGCCGTCGGCTTCCGCCGGATCGGGCCGATGTTCCCCGCGTTTCTCGATTTCCACGCCGACGAAATGCACGTCGAAATGGCGAGCCGCGAATTCGCGGAGATCGACCTCATCGCGCGCATCGCCGGGCGGATGGACGTCGCCGTCGGCATCATCGACGTGAAGAGCTACTACCTCGAGACGCCGGAGAACGTCGCCGACCGCGTCCGCCTCTGCCTGCAACACGCGCCGGCCGACCGCCTCGTCTTCGCACCCGATTGCGGCCTCAGCCAGACCGCCCGCTGGGCCGCGAAACCGAAGCTCGCGAACATGGTGGAAGGCGTGCGGCGCGTGCGGGCGGCTCTGTGAGGGCGCGTCGGCCGACGGGCGGGACGCCTGTTCCACCCATCGTGGGGCGGCGCGCGTTTTGATTCAGACCGCCCAATTCCGCAGTTCCGTCTCCGCGCCGAGCAGATCGAACTCGATGGGCACGTTCTCGGGATGCCGCTCCGTTTCGCGGCCGTCCTGGAGGATCTTGATCCGGAAACTCACGTGGCCGTCGCGCGCCAGGCCGAGGTCGGCGAAACTCACGGCGATCTCGATCGTATCGTGCGCACCCATGGTCACGCGGCGCAGCGTCGTGCCGTCGGGCAGGGTCAGCGTGAAATCCGGCGGGACCGGGTGCACGATCACGTCGGTGCGCAGGACCGCCGCCGTCGGCTGCTGGAACTCGATCTGGATGACGGCGGGCTCCCAGCGGCGCGGATCGATCCGGAAATAGAGCTTCTCATCATCGTGCCCGAAATGGATCTCGCTGATCAGCCCCCGGTGGCGCAAGCCCCCGTGGCCGGCGCCGGTGAGGTACCGGCCCGCGCCGTTCCACTCGAAAAACGTCGCGTGCCGGCCGTCCACCTTGGGCGAGATGAGCGCCGTCGGCAGATCGTAGAGGCGGTCGTGCGGCGTCTTCGCGATCGGCCAGTCGAGCGCCGGCGGCGGCAGCTCGCCGCAGAGCGTGTAGACATTGCGCAAATGCTGGCGGAAGAGGCGGTCGAACAGGAGATCGTTGTCGGTCGAGAAATCCGGGCCGTACCACCAAAACCAGTCGCTCCCCTCGGCGGCGTAGATTTCGCGCAGGGCGCCGCAGCGCTGCTCCGCGCTCAGTGTCCCGGCGTCGATCCGCTGCTGGAGAAACGTGCGCGTGTCGCCGAGGAGATCCCAGGCGCGGTTCTCCTCCTCGTCGCCGATCCAGAGGTCGAAGTTGCTCCCGATCCACGAGCCGGTGTGCAGGGTCGCGATGCGTTTGCGCGGCGGGTGATGGCGGAAATAATCCTCCGCCGTGCAGGAGTGCAGCACGTCCTTGCGCTTTTCCATGCCGCTGTAGAGCTCGCGCAGGAAACCCTCGCCGCCATCGGGGAAGGTCTCCCACGCATTCTCGCCATCGAGGATCAGCGGGATGACGCCGGTGTCGAGCGGCACCAGCTTCGCGATGTTCGACATGTGGTGCAGCAGGTGCGCCGCCGCGGATTTCGCGGTGTTCTTCGCGGCCATGAAGCCGATGAAATCCGACAGCGGTTTTTCGCGGAAGAGCGCGTTCACCGCCGCGCCGTCGTGGACCACGCGCCAACCTTGGAAGAGCTCCAGGTGATCGATCGCGCGGCCTTGCGTGGCGGGGTCGCGCCGCAGCGAGTTGAAGAGGTTGTCCTCATCCGAGCAGAAGTACTCGAGCCCGCACTTCTGCATCAGCGGGATCATCTCGGGCGCGATGGCGCCTTCGCTCGGCCAGAGCCCGCGCGGCGGCTTGCCGAGGATGGCGGCGTGCTGCTCCACCGCCAGCGTGAGCTGCGCCGCGGCGTCCGCCGGCCAGTGGAAGCGCCGCGGAAACGGCCGCCCCGAGAGCGAGCGCTCAGCCAGCGCGGAATCGTAAACGAGCGGCAGGATCGGGTGAAAGAACGGCGTCGTCGTCAACTCCGCCTGCCCGCGCTCCTCCGCGCCGCGGTATTTCTCCAGCACGACCCGCATCATTTCCAAATGCAGATCGAGCACGCGGTTTTTCTCCTCCTCGGTGAAGCCGCGGCCCCTGCGCTTCATCTCCGCGAGCTCCGGAAAAAGCCGCTCCGCCGTGTAGCCACACCACGCGAGATTGAACCAGACCTGGAGATCGAGGAATTCCTGCGCGGAAAAGTAACGCAACCCGCGCCGCACCTCGTCGCGGTAAAAGGTGAGCCCGCGCTTGTGCAGCAGCTCGCGGTAGCGCGGAAACGGCTGAACCAGGTTGTCCCAGTTGATCTTGAAGAAGTTCTCCAGGATGAGGAATTTCTCGTCGTCATCCAGGTCGGCCGCGGGCCGGCGCGACCAGTTCAGCCACGCATCCTGGATGCGCCCCTCCGTCAACTCCTTGATCTGCAGCAGCAGCACCGGCGTGAGGTTGAAGTTCACCTTGATCCCCGGGAAATCCTCGATCACCGAGACCATGTCGAGGTACCCCTTCACGCAATGCAGCCGCACCCACGGCATCAGCGCCACCTGCGTCGTCGGGTCGACGTACGACGGCTGATGCATGTGCCAGAGAAAGACGACATTCGCCATGTGGCCCCTTTGCTAGGCCGCGGAGGGACGGGAGGTCCACGAAATACACGAAAGAGATGAAAAAAGGGGCGGCCTCGACGATGGCGCGTGCGCCGAAACTCCGAGGCAAGGAGCCTCCGGACGCCCGCGCGCGCCGAAGCGGCGGCCGTGCGTCCAAAATCCGAAACCGGCGCGCGAACTGCCCTTGTTACTTGCTGACTCTCAGGCACACCGCCGTGGTGTTGTCGATTCCGCCCGCGTGGTTCGCGGCCGTAACCAGGGTTCGACAAACTTCCGCCGCCGATTGACTGCTTCCCAAAATGTTGAGCAACTCTCGGTCCGGCACCATCTTTGTGAGGCCGTCCGAGCACAGGAGAAGGCAGTCTCCGCCACGCAGTTCAAGGCCACGAATTTCAGGCAGCGGTTCACTCTTCATGCCGACAAAGCGGGTGAGTTGATCTTTCGCCGGATGAGTGCGTGCCTGGTCCCGAGTGATCTCTCCGTGCTCGATCAGCAGTCGTGCCAGCGAATGGTCCCTGGTTAGTAACTCGAGTGCCCCGTTGCGAAAACGATACGCGCGACTGTCGCCCATGTGGCCGATCAACACCCGGTGGCCGCGCACCAGGGCGAGGACGACTGTCGCTCCCATTCCCTCCAGGCCGGGCAAGCCCTCCGTGCGCGACCGGATGTCCACGCTCAATCTCGACATCGCGGCCTTGAGTTGGTCACGAGCCGCAGTGCCGGCCAGGCTTTCGATTCCCTTGAGATGCTCGCGCAGCAGCGCCGGCAGGACGGTGACCACAATCTTCGAGGCCAGGCTGCCGGCGTTTCCGCCGCCCATGCCATCGGAGACGATGCACAAACCCAAGTCGCGATCGATCAAAAACACGTCTTCGTTGTCCGCACGCACCAGGCCGCGATCGGTGAGCCCGGAGCATTCCCACGCGATCTTGGAAGGATGCCCGCGCAGGCCGGCTCGCTGACGAGAGGGACTCATAGTGCCTTCACCAGCGCCTCGAGCATCTGCGCGGCGTCCTGATATCGCTCCTGCGGATTCATCGCGAGCGAACGGTCGATCACCTCCGCCAGCTTCTTCGGCAGCGCGGCGTCGCGCTCGCGGAGGGGGACGATCCGCCCGCCGAGCACCACCTCCATCGGGTCCACCCCGCGGGGAAAGTCGCGCGGCACTTGCCCGGTCAACATGCAGTAAAAGGTCGCGCCGATGCTCCAGACGTCAGTCACCGGCTTCACCTGGCGGAAATTGATGACCTGCTCGCGCGGCATGTAGCCGGGTGTCCCGCCGTAGCTGCCGGTGACCGTCATTCCGCTCAGCCCCGCCTGCTCGAAACTCTTTGCCATGCCGAAATCGCCGAGCTTCGCCACCCGCTTGCCCTCGGCGCCTGCGAGCAAAAGATTCGCCGGCTTCAAGTCGCGATGCACGAACCGCTGGGCGTGCGCATGCGCCAGCCCTTCGAGACACTGCCGCATCGCCGGCGCAGCCTCCTTCAGGATCAGCTTTCCACCGCGGTCCTTCATCCAATCGTACACGCTGCCGCCCTCGCACAGCTCCATGATGAAATAAAACGCGCTCCCCGCCGAGCCGTGCTCCAGCAGCGCCACGACATTGCGGTGCAACAGATCCTTCATCACCTCCACCTCGCGGAGAAACTTTGCCCGCGCGTTATCGCTGACCGCCACCCGCGCCAGGATGATCTTCACCGCCACGGCCGTACCGTCCCGTTTCCGCCGCGCGCGATAAACCGCCCCAAACGCCCCCTCGCCGAGCTTATTCCCCAGCTCGTACCCGTCGATCTCCGGCACCCCGGGCGTCGCCGGCGCCGCCTCCCGCAGGATCTTCTTCAGCAACTCCGCGGGATCGGCCACCGCCTTCTGCCGGCAAGCCTCGCACGTATAAGCGCCGCGCCGTCCTACCCCCGCCTCCGCTGCCACCTCCCGCCCGCACTGCTCGCAACGCACGGCCGCCGGCTTCGGCGCCGGCTTGGCCGGGTTCACCTGCGCCGCCAGCTTGGCCTTGCACGGAGCGCAGATGAAAAGCCCACCGATCCACCCGCACTTCTCCCGGTCGGCATCCGCAATCGCTTGCCCGCACTCGCAGCACTCGGCCGCCAGGAGCACGCGCACCACTAGCGTGGTGTCGCCCGCTTGGATGCGATCGCCATCCTTGAGCTTCACCTCGGGAAGGCGGCGGCGCCGCGCCTCCTCCGGCGTCTCGTCCTTCGCCCGCCCGCCATGCTTCACCCCATTGACGCGCGTCCCATTCAAGCTCCCAAGATCGCGCAGCACCGCATCGGGCGGATTCGTTTCGAGCAGGAAATGATGCCGCGACACCGTCTTGTCATCCGCCGGCATTGCGATATGGCAATCCGGGGCGCGCCCGAACACGAAGGTGTCGTGTTGGTCGAAGCGGAACTCCCGGCCGCTCCACGGGCCGGCCAGGACTTCAAGTTTGACGATGGCAGACATTAGGAAGGGATTCGTCACGCGGTTGGTTCTTCAGTGATGTTGCAGGGCGGAAAGGCGGGATCGCAAAAGCAATAACAGAGCGCGCGCTGGAGCAGATGTGCCTGTTCCCACGGTCGCGGTGGCAGGCCCCTCCCATCGAGCAGCCATAGTCTCCAGTGCGCGCCGCACGCCTTCGGGACGCAGCCAGCCAAAGCCACGATGCTGAATCTCTGCGAACAGCTTCTCAAAGTCATTCTTCGTCCACTCCGGTTTTCCCCCTCGCGTGAATCCATCGCTGCCTACCGGACGATGGAGTTCGAGAAAGGTGTCGAGATACGGAATGATGCCCGCGTCGAAATCAGCGACCGGAGGAACCTCGTATCCCCAATCCAGTTCCCAGAAACGGAGCGTCCTGTCTTCACTGCCCGAAACCGCCCACCGTCCGTCCGGGCTAAACGCCACCGAAGTTACACATTCTCCGTGGCCCTCGAAGTTTCGCAAGCATTTGCCCGTGGCCAGCTCCCACAGCCGAAGGGTCTTGCCCTGGGCTGAGAGCGCCCAGCGGCCATCCGCGCTGATTGCCACTGAGCTTACCATACCGTCTAGCCCCTCGAAAGTCCGGAAGCACCGACCCGTGCGGACTTCCCAAAGCCGCAGTGTGAAATCCCTACTGCCCGAAAGCGCCCAGCGCCCGTCCGGGGTAATCGCCACCGAGCTGACCTTGAACTTGTGGCCCTCAAACGTCCGCAGGCACTTGCCCGTAGCCAGTTCCCAGAGTCGAAGCGTCTTGTCCTCACTGCCTGAAAGGCCCAATTTCCCGTCGGGGCTGATTGCCACCGAAGCCACGAAGTCGGTGTGACCCTCGAATGTCCGCAAGCACTTGCCCGTAGCCAGTTCCCAGAGCCGAAGTGTCTTATCCTCACTGCCTGAAAGTCCAAATCGATCGTCGGGGCTAAACGCCACTGAAGTGACTGCCTCTCCGTGGCCATGGAAGGTTCGCAAGTGTTGGCCTGTGGCCAACTCCAACAGCCGAACGCAATTTACCCGACTTCCTGAGAGCGCCCAGCGGCCATCTGCGCTGATCCGCACTGAGGTAACAAAGTAGTTGTTGGAATGCCACAGACACTGACCCGTGCCGAATTCCCAAAGTCGCAGTGTGTCATCCCTACTGCCCGAAAGCGCCCAGCGCCCGTCCGGGCTGATCGCTACCGAGCTTACCGCATCCGTATGATCTTCGAGCGTTCGGAGGCACCTGCTCCCAAGCAGTCCGGTGGTTCTGCCGTGCTGGGCTATGATTCCCCACGGCTTCATCACGTCCGGATGTCGCTCGTAGCCAGGAACGGCTCGTGCGAGTTGGAGCGCGGCTAGCGAACCGGCGAAGTCATCGCTTTGTATCGCTGTCCGAGCCGTGGTTAGGAACTCCTTCACCTGCCGACTGCGCTTGATCAACTCGTTCATCCCGGAGGGCTCTGCTTCCACCCAATCTTGGGTGACACCCGGAGCCAGTTCCCAAAGACGAAGTATCTCGTCGCTGCCCGAAAGGGCAAATCCTCCGTCGGGGCTAATGGCGACCGAGCTTACCGTGGCCTTGAACGTCCGAAGACACTTGCCGCTCCCTAGCTCCCATACCCGCATTGTATGGTCCCAACTGCCCGAAATTGCCCAGCGTCCGTCCGGGCTAAACGCCACCGAAGTTACATTTTCTCCGTGGCCCTCGAAGGTTCGCACGCATTTGCCGGTGGCCAGTTCCCAGAGCCGAAGTGTCTTGTCCCCGCTTCCCGATAGCGCCCAGCGGCCATCCGCGCTGCAAGCCACGGAGCGCACACATTCCGTGTGACCTTCGAAAGTCCGAAGACACTCGCCGGTGGCCAGTTCCCAGAGCCGAAGTGTCCTGTCCAGGCTTCCTGATAGCGCGCAGCGGCCATCCGCGCTGCAAGCCACTGAGAGCACACTGCTCGTGTGGCCTTCGAACGTCCGAAGGCATTTGCCGGTGGCCAGTTCCCAGAGCCGAAGCGTCTTGTCTTCGCTGCCTGAAAGTCCCAGGCGGCCCTCCAGGCTGATCGCCACCGAATTCACGCACTCTTCGTGGCCCTCGAGTGTCCGCAAACAGTCACCTGTGGCCAGTTCCCAGAGCCGAAGCGTTTTGTCCTCGCTTCCCAAAAGGCCCAATCGAGCGTCGGGACTGATCGCCGCCGAGGGCATATAAAAAGGACTGAGCTCGCTCTCGAATTTCGTGTCCCAGCGAGCATCCGGACTAATCGCCGCCGGATGCCCGTATCTAGCATGCCCCTCAAAGGTTCGCAGGCAAATACCCGTGGCCACTTCCCAAAGCCGGAGCGTCTTATCCCAACTTGCCGAAAGCGCCAAATGTCCGTCTGCGCTAATCGACACCGAAGTTATTTCGGAGTCGATCTTCTCGAATGCTCGCATGTGCCGGTCCCACTTATTCAGACCTGATCGCGCCAATTCGAGCGCTTCCAGTGATTTCTTTCCCGGCAAACCTTCCAGCGCGCATATGGCGGCCTCGGCATCTCCGCGCTCGATATGCGTCAAGCCTAACATATAGCCCACTCGAGCCGACGCAGCACCGGATTCCGCTGCTTCCTCCAATCGGGTAACAAGTTGCTGGTCGGTGATTCTTCCTGATCGCCACAGGAGCAACCCTTGGTTGTAGGAAGCTTCCGGGTGATGTGGATCGCTTTCCAGCGCCTCGGCAAACTTCACTTCCGCCGCATCGTGCAGGGCAAGGTCCAGCAGACTGATACCCTCGTTGTTCAACGCGTCCGCCAATGACTCAACCCGTTCTGGCGCTGCGCGCTCATACTCGCGGCCTACCGCCTCGCAATAAATTTTCCGCAGGCACCCCTCGATTACGTAGAAATTGCCGGGCCGCCCGGCCGGATCCCGCTGGAAACAATGCCTCATCAGTTCCACGAGTCCCACCGGCATCCTCGGAAGCGCCGGATTGGCCCACTCGAAACGCGCATACTCCTCGAACACCTCTGCCGCCGTTTGCCCGTGCTGACACGGGGGCTCACCCATGAACATTTCCAGCACGCTTAACGACCAACTCCAGATGTCCGTGTGCCTCGTAAGCTTCGCCATTTCGTCCGCTGGCGTTCCGGATTTTAACTGTGCGGCCATAACCGCCTGCTCCGGAGAACAGTATGCCGGCGTCAAGCCGCCGCTGGTAGCCCACACACTCGCTTCGCCCGCGACGCTGCTCGCCTCGCCTGCGACCACACGCGCCTTCGCCAACCCGAAGTCGGCAACTTTAACGAGGCCCTCCGCCGTCAGCATTACATTGGCCGGCTTCACGTCTTGGTGAATCAGTCCGCGCTCGTGCGCGTAAGTCAATCCCCACGCAATCTGAATCGCCACGTCAAGAACCCTTTCCAGCGTCTTTTTCGCCCCGCCTTCGTACAGTCGCTTGGTTTCAATCCACTCCTTCAGGCTGCCGCCTTCCACATACTCGGCAAACACGCGGGGAATGCCGCCCAGCATGCGCACGTAATAGCAGCAAACGATGTGTGCGTGGAGGCCCAGCCCGACCCACGTTAGGCATTCCCGAACGAAGTTCTCTATCTGGCGCTCGCTCCGGAAGTATTCCGCCCGCGGGCTCTTCACCGCCATGTCCTTTCCCCAATCCCGGTGGTGCACGCGATACACGAGACCCATCCCGCCGCCTTCGTGGATTTCCCTGATCTCATAGAGGCTGCGGATCACGTCGCCGACCTGCCATTCCACGGCGACGTGCGCTTCCGCAGCGCGACTGGCTTGCGGGTCACCGGACACGGAGGCGGGGATCGTTTGCTCGAAGTTTGCCGGAATCGTGCGATCCATTCCAGTATCAACCCCCACCGGAGTCGGCGCGGGCTGCTGTGATTTGCCGAGGAATTTGCTGAGCCAGGTTTTCATGGTGTCGCGGACTACTTACCCTTCCGACGCGAAATTCTGCGCGGCGGATGAGATATTTTCATCGCGCCAAAAAGCGTTTCAGATCGCGGAGCTCCTCCGCGACCTCCTCTTCGCTGCACGCGTAGAGCCTAATCTCCTCTTTGAGCAGGCGGCGGAAGGCCCGCTGGACAGTAAGGATGCGGTTGGCGGCGTCTTTGGCGGTGAGGCCGGCGGGGGTGGCAAGCTCCTGAAGGGGGAGCGGGGTGGCGCCTTCGAGGACGGGGGCGACGAGGTGGCGGTGGAAGAGCTGGTAGTGCAGCTCTTTGCCCGAGGCGCGGCAGTCTTGCTCCAGTCGTTTGAGGACGCGCGCGACGAGCTCCTTGAGCCAGGTGCGGCGGTAGATTTCCTCCGGCGTCTCGGTCTGCCGGAGCGCGGCGCGGTGTTCCTCGGCGAAGGCGGAGTCGTCGATGAAGGCGAAGCCGCCGGCGGGATGGCGCTTTTGCGCGAGGGCGGCGCGGCGGGCGTTGGCGACGAAATGCTTGAGCGCGGTGAGCAGGAAATTGCGGAAACGGCCGAGCTTCGGATCGGCCTTGGTGAAGAAATCGTCGCGCAGGCAGACGGCGAAGAACTCCTGCACATGGTCCTTCGCCTCCTCCTCGGCGCAGCCGGCGCGGCGCAGGTAGCAGTAGACCGGCTTCCAGTAGCGCCGGATCAGGAAATCGAGGATGTTGCACCGCTCCGTGCTGGCGGCGATTCGCGCCTCGAACAATTGGGTCCAGCAGGTGTCGGCAAAGCCCGCCCGGCTGGAGATGGCTCCATCCTGCGTGCTTGATCGAGAATTCTGGGAGGAGCCCATGATGCCAAGTCACCGCACGATGCCCGGCGCTGCTCCCAGGGTCGAGACCAGAAGTCTTCCCCCTGGCCAAACTCCGTTGCCAATAGTCGCCTAGTGCGCCAACAATCTGCTTCCTGTACTCCAGGTGCAAAAGGTCGGCGGCGGCGTTTTCCCCGGCTCGGACCGCAGCGGCTCTGTTGACGTAGGGCCGCCGTAAGTGGTACCCGTGACTTCCGCGTGAAAACGAGCACCCTCGCGAGCCGCTCCAACCCCCGACGCCGCCCCAAGGGCGCGCCGCGCCTGCCCAAGGTCCGCCTCCTCATCGGAGCCGCAGCGGGGTTGCTGCTGGCCGACGCCTCGGTGCGGGCCCTCAATGGCACCTGGAACGTCGATGCCGACGGCACCTGGAGCACGCCGGGCAACTGGTTCGGCAGCGGCGTGGCCGACGGTGTGGACTCCTCCGCCAACTTCGCCGCCGACATCACCGCCACGCGGACGGTCACGCTGGATACTGATCGCACGATCGGCAACCTGGGCTTCAGCGACAGCGGCACGGCCACGCTTTCGCAGTGGGTGTTGGCGGGGTCCCGGACCCTCACGCTCGACCGGACGAGCGGCACGCCGACCATCACCGTCTCCACGTTGAATTCGCGGGCCACCATCGCCACCGTGCTCGCTGGCAGCGACGGCCTCTCCACGAGCACGAATGGCTTGGCCGAGCTTACCGCCGCCAACACATATTCCGGCCCGACCACGATCAGCGGTGCTTCCAACGGCGGCCTGCACGCGCTCGACGGCGTCGGCCTTCCCGCCAACAGCAACCTGACTTTGAACAGCGGCACGCTGGTGAGCAGCGGGCTCTTCAGCCGGTCGCTCGGCACGGCGGCCGGGCAGGTCCAGTGGACGGGAACCGTGACGATCGCCGGGTTCGCGGGCGCGGGGGCGCCGCTGGTGGTGCGGCTCGGCGGCAACACGAACACCGTCACCTGGGGCAGCGGCAACTTCGCCGCCGGCCAGTTGGCGCTCGGCTCGTTCTTCGCCGACAGCCTCGTCGATTTCCAGAACTCGATCGACCTGGCCGGCGCGACGCGCACGATCAATGTCGCCGGCGGCCTCGCGCAGATCAGCGGCGCGCTCAGCAACGGCTCGATCACCAAGTTTGGCGGCGCCGGCGGCACGCTGATCCTGACCGGCGCGAACTCCTACGGCACCACCACCGTCCAGGCCGGCACGCTCCAGATCGGCAACGGCGGGACTACGGGCACGCTGGGCACGGGCGCCGTCAGCTTGTTCACGACTTCCGCCGTGCTCCTCTTCGACCGGAGCGACGCGCTCGCCGTCGCCAACACGATGACGACCAGCGCGAGCGCCGATTACATCGGTCAGAACGGCTCCGGAACGACGACCCTCTCCGGCGACCACACCGGTTACGGCGGCGGCGTGCAGGTCAACCGCGGCACGCTCGTGCTCGACTACACCGTGAACAACACCTCCAAGGTTGGCAACTCCGCCGTGCTGACGCTCGGCTCGGGCGCACTGCAACTCGCCGGCGGCACGCACCTCGAAGTCGTCGGTTCCACCACGGTCAATGGCGCGGCGTCCCTCAGCCGCAAGCCCGGCGACCTGGGCACGGCCACGCTCCGGCTCAACGCGCTCACCGTGGCCGTCGGCGGTTCGCTGAACCTCGCGACCGCCGGCCTCGCCGACACCGATACGCTGAACACCAACGGCGTCCTCCGCGGCGTCTTCGTGGGTGGCAACCTGGCGAAGAACAGCACGAACGCCGGCGATGGCGCGATCGTCGCGCTCGTGGCGGCCGACTACACGAACGTGGCGCGCGTTGGCGGGTCCATCGACGATGGGCCGGGCACCAACGTGCGGATCGTCAACGGCGGCACCAGCGGCAGCCTGACGCCGTCTTCCACCGTCACGACGATCAACACGCTGACCCAATCGGCGACGGACGGCGCGGCCGTCGTGGTCCTCGCCGGGAACAAGACTTTGCGCCTCGGCGCCGTCGGCTCGATCGTGACCCCGGCGGGCGGCGGGGCGCTGACGTTTGCCCTCGGCTTTCTCACCGCGGGCGGTGCGGACAACACCGCGGGCGAGCTTTCCTTCCTGCAAAACAGCGCGCTGGCGGTCACCGTCAACGCCGGCCTGATTGACAACAACGCCCCCGTAGCACTTTCCAAAGCCGGCACCGGCACGCTGATCCTCGGGGTGGCGAACACCTACACGGGCCAGACGACCATCAGCGGCGGCGTGCTCGCGATCACCGACGAGTCGAACTTGGGGAATAATCCCGCGACCTTCAACAGCGGCCAGTTGACCCTCAACGGCGGCACGCTGCGGGGCGCCGCCAATCTGACGATCAACGACAGCAACCGCGGCGTGACGCTCGGCGCCGCCGGCGGCACGTTCAGCCCCGACTCCGGCTCGACCCTCACCGTGGCGAGCGTCATCGCCGGGACCACCGCCACGGGCGGCCTGACCAAAAGCGGCAACGGCCTCGCGATCGTCACCGCGGCCAACACCTACACCGGCCCGACGACCGTGGACACGGGCGAGCTGCGGGTGAGCGGGAGCGTGAGCAGCACGCTGGTCGCCGTGAATACAGGCGCGACGCTCAGCGGCGCGGGCACGCTTTCGGGCAGCGTGGCCATCAACGACGGCGGCCAGCTCGCCCCCGGCGCCGGCCTCGGCACCATGACCGTCGGCGCCTTGAGCCTGAGTGGGACCGCGGCCTTTCGCCTCGAGCTCAACACGACCACCGCGCAGGCCGATCTCGTCAACGTGCTCGGCGCCCTGGCGCTCGACCCGCTGAACACCGCGCAGCTCTCGCTGACCGATCTCGGCGCCAATGCGCAACTGCCGCCCGGCACGGTCTTCACGATCTTCGACTACAGCAGCGCCTGGAACGGCGGCACCTTCGCCGGCCTGCCCGACGACAGCGTCTTCACGTTCGGCGGGAACCAATTCCGCATCAGCTACGACGGCGCGGACAACCTGGGCACCGCCATCACGCTGACGGTCGTCCCCGAGCCATCGCCGGCGCTGCTGCTCGGCGTGGCCGGCGGGCTCGCCTGCGCGAGGCGTCTCCGGCGCGCCGCTACAAATCCTGCGGTGTAAGCCCAGTCTGCTTCGCGATGCGTGAGAGCATCCTGGGGCCAATTTCGTCGCCGTCGTGAAACGCGAACACGCAATCGCGCCATCCCGTGCGCTCCAGAACCCGGTGCGAACCACCCGCCTCGCGCTTGATGGACCAGCCAATCCTGAGAAGCGCAGCCAACACCCGCCTGGCCGTTGCAGCGCCCCATTGGCTCAAACCGCGACCGAAAAGACCTCTTCGAGTTCCGGAGGCATTTCGCCGTGTTCCAGGCGGTCGGCCAGCACCCGCAAGGCCAGCGCCTCCACCCGTGCGATGGCTTCACCGCGGTCGGCACCGTACGCCAGTGCGCCGGGAATCTGCGGAATCTCGGCAATCCAGCGCCCATCGGTTTCCTGCTCGGTTTCGACAGCCAAATTCATAGTGTGAATGTCTCTCTTCGCCATGAAAGGACAAGATTTGAATCGTCGCCTCCTTCCGGTGGAACTCGCGTCGAAATGCTTTCTAATACCCTGCGCGCGTGTAGAATAGTCACCCCAGTGAGAAGCGCCGCCCCCATCATCCTCTCGTCGGTCGTCCTGTGCCTCGCGCCGTTGGCGCGGGCGGAGGAGCCGGCGAAACCTGCCGACCCCGCGCAGGGGCTCGAGTTTTTCGAGAGCAAGATCCGGCCGCTGCTGGTCGATACGTGCGTGGAATGCCATGGCGCGAAGAAGCAGAAGGGCGATCTGCGGCTCGACTCGAAGGCGGGGTGGATGAAGGGTGGTGCCTCGGGCGTCGTCATCGTCCCCGGCAAGCCCGACGACAGCCTGCTCGTGACGGCGGTGCGCTATTGGAACAAAGATTTGCAGATGCCGCCGAAGCACGCGCTCGAGGCCCCGGAGGTCAGCGATCTCGTGCAATGGGTGAAGCTCGGCGCGCCGGACCCGCGCGAGACCGCGCCGGAAGCCGAGGCCCCGAAGAAGGTCGTCAGCACCATCGATTTCGAAAAGGGCCGCCAGCACTGGTCGTTTCAGCCGGTCCAAGCGCCCGCGCCGCCGGCGGTGCAGGACAAGGCGTGGGTGCGCAACGAGATTGACGCCTTCACCCTCGCGCGCATGGAGCCGGCGGGCGTGAAGCCCGCGCCGGATGCCGGCCGCTTCGCGCTGCTGCGCCGCGTGACCTACGATCTCACGGGCCTGCCGCCGACGCCGGAGGAGATCGAGGCGTTCCTCAAGGACACCGCGCCGGACGCCTATGCGCGCGTGGTCGATCGCCTGCTCGCCTCGCCGCGCTATGGCGAAGCGTGGGGCCGCCACTGGCTCGATGTCGTGAGGTACGCCGACACCTGCGGCAATGCGTCCGATTACCCGGTGCCGCAGGCGTACCTGTATCGCAATTACGTGCTGCAGGCGTTCAACGACGACGTGCCCTTCGACCGCTTCGTGCGCGAGCAGATCGCGGGCGATCTCCTGCCGTTCCAGAACGAGGAAGAGCGGAAGCGTAACATCATCGCGACCGGCTACGTGGCGGCGGCGCGGCATTTCGCCGGCGGCGAAGGCGAGCCGCACCTCACGCTCGAGGACGCGATCGACAACATGGGCCGCGCGTTTCTCGGGCTCTCCGTCGCGTGCGCGCGCTGCCACGATCACAAGTTCGACCCGATCTCGAGCCACGACTATTACGCGCTCTACGGCATCCTCAGCTCCACGGTCCTCCCCCACCCCGGCGGCGAGGGCAAGAGCAAGCCGGAGCGGCTGGTCCCGCTCGTTTCGAAGGCCGAAGCCGAAGCCGACGACAAGGCCCGCGCGACCGCGCTGGCGGCGATCGAGCCGGAATTCAAGACAGCCACCGAAGCCAAAGCCGCGATCGCCAAGGAGCCGGACAGCCCGGAGAGAAAGGAGCGCTACGACGCCGCGGTGAAAACGCTGGCGGACGTGACCGCGCGGCGCGGCAGGCTGCAAATCCCGAGCTACCCCGTCGCTTATTCCATCAGCGAATCGACCGCGCCGGCGAACACGAAGCTGCAGGTGCGCGGCGATCCGCAGCGCCTCGGCGAGGAAGTGCCGCGCGGCTTTTTGACCGTGCTCGGCGGCCAGAAACTGCCGCCCGAGGAGAAGGGGAGCGGCCGCCTGGAACTCGCGCAATGGATCGCCGATCCCGCAAATCCGCTGACCGCGCGCGTCATCGTCAACCGCATCTGGCAGCAGCACTTCGGCCGCGGGCTGGTGACGACGCCGAACGATTTCGGCAAGCGCGGCCAGGCGCCGACGCATCCGGAGCTGCTCGATTTCCTCGCGAAGCGCTTCGTCGAGAGCGGCTGGTCGATCAAGGCGCTGCACCGCCTCATTCTCAACTCGCACACCTGGCAGCAGGCGACGCAGGGCGGCGACACGGAGCACGACGCGACGAACGCGCTCTGGTCGCGTTTCGACCGCCGGCGGCTCGAGGCGGAGGCGCTTCGCGACACGATGCTTTTCGTCGGCGGCGACCTCGATTTCACCCCCGGCGGCGAGCACCCGTTCCCCGCCGCCGCGACGTGGACCTTCACCCAGCACCGGCAGTTCTTCGCGGTCTACGACACGAATCAGCGCTCGGTCTACCAGATGCAGCAGCGGCTGCGAAAGCACCCGTTCTTCGCGCTCTTCGACGGCGCCGACACGAACTCCAGCACGCCCGTTCGCTCCGCCAGCATCACCGCGCTCCAGTCGCTCTTCACGATGAACGACAAGTTCGCGCACGAGCGCGCGGACCGTCTGGCCGCGCAAATCGTGAAGGGCGCGTCCGACGACACGAAGCGGATCGAGCTCGCCTTCCTGACCCTCTACGGCCGCCCGCCGGAGCCGGATGAAACCGCGCTCTTTCTGCCGTACCTGGCCGACCTCCGCTCGCCGCACAAGAGCATGTCCGTGGAGCAATCCTGGCAAAGCCTCGCGCGGGTGCTGATGAGCGCGAATGAGTTTCTGTATCTCGATTGACGCATGAAACCCAAGCCCGACGACGCCGCGCCGCGCTGCGAGGTGGCAGTCCATACGTGCGCAGCACGCGGTCCGGGGAGCGCACGCGCCCCGCGTGCTCCGGTCGGCGCCCTCGCCGATCGGCTGGGACCCCGCACACCGCTGATCGTCCTTTTCACCCTGCCCGTGCGCGCAACGATTCGGCGAGGGCGCCGAATCGAGCACGCGAGGGCGCGTGCGCTCCCCGAGCCTGCCGCCTCCGGCGGCACCTGCCGGCTTCTGCAGCCCAATCTCTTTATCTAACATGAACCGCCGCCACGCCCTCCGCTCGCTCCTCGGCACCTCGCTCGTGCTGCCGGGCATTCTTTCCGAAATGATGGCCGCGCCGGCCGCGCCGGCCGCTCCGGAGGATCCGCTCGCGCCGAAGCCGCCGCACTTTGCGCCGAAGGCGAAGCGCGTCATCTATCTGCACCTCAGCGGTGGCGTCTCACATGTCGATTCCTTCGACTACAAACCGAAGCTGACGACGGATCACAACGCGCCGTACCAGGTGCCGAAGAAGATGCTCGACGCCTTCGCGCAGAACAACCGGAGCGAGGTGAAATACTACAAGCGGCCGAACTGGGAGTTCAAACAACGCGGGCAGTCGGGGCTCTGGATCAGCGACCTCTTTCCGAACGTCGCGGAGCGCGCGGACGAACTCTGCCTCGTCCGCTCGATGTACACCGACAACGCCGACCACGCGCAGGCGACGCTCGGCATTCACACCGGCTCCGTCTCCTTTACGCGGCCGAGCATGGGGTCGTGGGTCTCGTACGGACTCGGCACCGAGAACGCGAATCTGCCGGGCTTCATGGTCATCGCGCCCGCGCTGCCGTACGCCGGCGCGCAGGTCTGGTCGAACGACTTTCTCCCCGGTTGCCATGGCGGCACGCTCGTTACGCCAGGGCCCGATCCCGTG
>DASYIS010000541.1:0-3785 GCA_035997375.1 Chthoniobacteraceae bacterium | reverse complement strand
CCGTCGGGTTGCTCGCGCAGATCTACGAATTGACCCCCTCGCCGGAGCTCAAGACGGCGCTCGAAAAGGCCGTGCGCTTCGCCGCGAATTTCGTCCATCCCGACGGCTCGTTCGGCGGCGAATATACGAGCCGCAACACGTACAACTTCTTCCCGCACGGCTTCGAGATCGCGGGGCGCTGGCTGCCGGAGGCGCTGGAAATCAACGGCCGTTTTCTCGCCGGCCTGGAGCGCGGACTCGCGCCGTGTTATGCCGACGACCACATCGTGGGGCATCACACGTGGAGCTATCTCCTCGCGTTCCAGCACTTCGTGGCGGAGCGGCCGGCGATCGCGCCGCGCAAGGATGGGCGGCTTTATTTCCGCAATGCCGGCATCGTCATCGATCGCCGCGACGGCGCGGAGCTCTACCTCGCGCTGAACAAAGGCGGCGTCTTCAAGCTCTTCCGCGACGGCAAGCTCGTCCTCTCCGACACCCAGCTCTCCGTGCGCGCCGAGGACAAAGGCAAAACCAAGATCGCCGTCGCGCATCTCGTCGGCAGCTACGACGTCGATTTCAGCCAGGACCATATCACCGTCCAGGGGCAGCTCGGCTGGGCGAAAGGGAAGGGGATGACCACGTTCAATCTCGTCGTCCTGCGCCTGCTCATGTACACCGTCGGCCGCTTCAATCCCGACGCGGTGCGGAAGCTGTTGCAAAAGCTCCTCATCACCGGCAAGAAGCCCGCGCCGTTCGATTTCCGCCGCAACTTCAAATGGACCGCCGGCCGGCTTCAGGTCGACGATGAGCTCAACGCGCCCACATGGAGCAAAGTCGAAGCCGCCGGCATCGGCGCCTCGCAAACCTCCATCTACGTCGTCATGAGCCGCACCTACCAGGCCGGTCAGCTCCAGCCCTGGCTCGACCTCACCCCGCAGGTGAAGGCGCTGCGCGAAGGCGAGGGGCTGAAGCTTTCGCGCACGCTGTAAGGCAGGCGGGAGTTTTTGACCCGCCGGGCGACTCGGTTGCGGGGGATTGACGGGCCACGGGGTTTCGCCATGGTATCGCCCATGACCGCGACGATTCAAAAATGGGGCAGCAGCCTCGCCGTGTGCCTGCCGCAGCAGCTCGCCGAGGACGCGCAACTCGGGGAAGGCAAGGAAGTCGAGTTGGTGCAAACGGAGGAAGGAGTGTTGCTCAAAGCGAAGACAAAGGTGCGCTACCGGCTCGATGATCTCCTGGCCGGCGTCACCCCCGAGAATGTGCATCCTGAGACGGATTGGGGTTCGCCTCGCGGAAAGGAAGCCTGGTAAATGCCGGGTGAGCGCAGTCCCGAAAAGGGGGACTTGGTGTGGCTCGATTTCGATCCTCGCACCGGGCACGAACAAGGCGGGCATCGTCCGGCGCTGATTCTCAGCGCGCGCCGATATAACGCGAGGGTCGGGCTGGCCCTCGCCTGCCCGATTACGAGCCGGGCCAAGGGTTCTCCCTGGGAGACGCCCCTGCCGCTTGGATTGCCGATCGAGGGGGTCGTGCTTTCAGATCACTTCAAAAACGTGGACTGGCGTGCGCGCGGCGCCCAACACATCGGCCGCGCGCCAGACTCGCTCGTGGAAGCGGTCATCGGCAAAATGCTCGCCGTGCTCGACGTCGAGCTTTAGCGACTCCTCCCTCACCGCCCGCGCACCAGCAGCATGAGGATATCCGCAATGAAGAGCAGCACGATGGTGACCTCCAGGATCAGCATCAGGCGGTTGGTGCGATCCTGCGCCAGGAGGCCGTACAGGTCGCCGAGCGCCTGCAGTTTCTCGTCGATCGAGCGATGCCAGTCGCCGAGATGAAAGCGCGAGGCGAGCGCCTCGTAGAGCCGGGCGAGGTGCCAGTCGCCGAAGAATTTCGTCGTGTTCGAGAGCTCGTCGGAGAGGCGGGTAAGATCGATGCGCAACTCGCGCAGATCGCGGAGCATGGCGGCGCGGGAGCGGAGTCCGCGCGAACGCATGTCGCGATAGGCCTGCTCCAGGGAATCGTCCAGCAGCCGGTCGTACGCCTCCAACTCCGCGAGCTGGAGATTGGCCAGCTCCATGAGGTGCAGAGCCTCGGGAAAGTTCTTCGGTTCGTCGAGCAGCAGCGCCGAATCCCAATCGACGACCACCAGGTCATGCCCGTAGTAGCTGAGATGGCGTGCGGTTGATTCCTCGGTTTCCTGCCGCGAGAGCCGCTCGGGGTCGGGCTCTTCGGTGAGCAGTGCGGCCACTTCGCGCCGGTGCGCCGTGAACCATTCCTCCGCGCGCACCGTCTGTCGCTCGCCGTCGAGCAGCGGCGACTCGAGGCAGAAGACCGTGTACGCTTCGTCGGCGGCCAGGCGAGGATGCGGCCGGACGAGGTGCGGCTGCAACTCGCGGCAGACTTCTTCCGCCAGCTTGCGGACTTCGTCGCTGAGCGATCCGCCGGCCATCGCCAAGTCGTGATAGGTGACCAGCTCCTCCAGCCGCTCCGCGGTGAAGGGGACGCGGACGCCGATGGAAAGGGCGCCGGCCGGCAGCAGTTTTAGCGTGCGCTCGATCTGGACCGCGCCGCGCGGGCGCTCCAGCTCCAGCACGGGCAGGCGGACCATTTGCGGCCGGTAAAATGAGAGCTGGCGCGGGGTGCGCTTGCTCGTATCGAGCACGAATTCCGTCACCGGCCGGCCGAGCAAGGTCCGGAGCGGCTGCCGCTTCATTTCATAGGCGATGTCAAACGCGAAGAAGTAGACCACCTCGCCCCGATAGCTCCGGGGATCGGGCCGGGTCAGGGTTTCCGCACTGCTCATGCCGCCAACCTAACCCGGCAAGGCCGGAACCGAAAGGCTTGAACCGCCAAGACGCCAAGACGCCAAGGAGCAGATGAATCTTTGTCTTCCTTGGCGTCTTGGCGTCTTGGCGGTTCAACCTCTTCCGGTTGCTTCAGCGAAACCATGTCCCCAAACCTCCTTGAATTTGTGATTTCGCCATGGTGCCGCGGGAGGCATGCTCGTGCGATGAAGCCGCGCCGGATCTCGAAATCGAGCGCCCGCATTTCCGGCACGCGCCGGCCGACCGTGGAGGGCCGCGGCAAGGTGGGCGCTTCCTTGCAGGAGGCGGCGCTCGAGCGGATGACCGGGACGATCGCGGACCTCGAAAGATGCCGGGAGCCGACCCTGGCGGAAGCGACCCACGAGATCCGCCGCCATGGCAAGAAGCTCCGCGCTCTGCTGCGGCTCGTTCGGAGTTGCCTGGGGCGGCGAGTTTACGAAGCGGAGGACGCGGGCCTGCGCGCAATGGGCCGGAAATTCGGGAAACTGCGCGATGCCCACGTGCGGGTCCACGCGCTCGACGCCTTGCGGAAGCGGTATTTCGAGCGCCCGCAGCCCGCGCTTCTCACGCAGGCGCGCCGGCTCCTGCTGGCCAAAGCGGGCCGCCGCGCGCGGCGCCTGACCCGTGGCGATACGATCGCGGTCACGACCGCCGCGCTCCAGGCGGCGCGGACTCGTTGCCTGGGCTGGGAGGTGCAGGGGTTCGGCTGGAAGGAGGCCCTTGGCGCCTTGCGCCAGAGCTACCACCGGACGCGCGTCGCGGGCGTCCGCGCGTCCGCCGAGCCGTCGATCAAGCGGTTGCACGCCTGGCGGAAAACAACGAAAGAACTGGGAGAGCAGGTGAAGCTTCTGCACAAGCTTGACCCGCGCTCGATGCATGAGCTCGCCCACGAACTCGACGTGCTGTCGGAGTTTCTGGGTGACGATCACGACCTGACTCTCTTGCGCGACGAGCTCACGGCGCAGCGCGCCAGGC
>DASYIS010000540.1:0-2166 GCA_035997375.1 Chthoniobacteraceae bacterium | reverse complement strand
GAGGACGGCGAAGAGCGCGCCGAGCGGTAGGAGACAGACTTTCATCACGCGCCTTTTAGGAGTTTGCCCGCGCGGTGTCGAGCGCGGCGTTTCGGGGGAAGTAATCAGTAATCAGAAGGCCAGTAATCAGTCTGGTGCTCTGCGCGCACTCACCTACTGATTACTGCCCTACTGTTTACTGATTACTTCCGTCATGATCCCCGCGGACTTGCTCCTTCACGCCTATCGCAGCGCCGTCTTTCCGATGGCGATGGAGGATGGGGAGATCGCGTGGTTTTCACCCGACCCGCGGGCGCTCATCCCGATCGCGGAATTTCACGTGCCGCACGGGTTGAAGCGCGCGCTCAAGCGCGGGCAATTCGAGGTGCGGGTGAATACGGTTTTCGAGGAGGTGATGCTCGGCTGCGCGGCGCGCGACGAGACGTGGATCAACGATGAGATCCGCGAGAGCTACGTGAATCTCCACCGACTGGGCCACGCGCACTCGGTCGAGTGCTGGCTGGAGGGGGCGCTCGCCGGCGGGCTCTACGGAGTCGCCATCGGCGGCGCATTCTTCGGCGAGTCGATGTTTCACCGCGTGACGGATGCCTCGAAAATCGCGCTCTGCGCGCTGGTGCAACGCTTGGGGGAGCGCGGCTTCACGCTGCTCGATACGCAATGGCTCACGCCGCATTTGCGCACCTTTGGCGCGTACGAAGTGCCGCGCTCCATCTACCTGCCGCTGCTCGCGGCGAGCCTCCGGCGGGACTGCGACTTTGCGAGCCCCGCCCCCGCACAGGCCTAGGGATTAGTCTCGTCGAAGAGCGGGAGCCAGCGCTTCTTCCCCTTGGTCGAGCCGGAGTCGGTGAACTCGCTCGTGTAGTTCAGCTGCGCCACGTGGAAGTCCGCGTAGAGGGCGTTGATATAGAGCCCGCTGCGCCAAATCCCGGCGTTGCCTTGAGCGGTCACCGAGACATTCTCCGACGCGACGCCGCTGAAGACCGGCGCGTGGTTCGCGGCGGCATGGGCCGCGTCGGCCATGAGGATCAGGGAACTCGACGATTTGAAATCGGAGGTGCTCAGGCCAAAGAGATTCTGATTGATTCCGTAGCTCACCGGCGCGCCCGTCCCCTCGAGGGCCGCCCGCCGGTCAAACGGCGATTTGAAAATCTTGTAGTCGCCCGTCACCTTCTCCAGCTCAATCGGCCAGACGACGCCGGCGCCGACCGCGGGAATCTCGTCCTCATGGTCGGTGAGGTATTTGAACATGGTCTGGCCGAGTCCGCGCAGATTGCTCGCATCGGAAGTCGCCTTGGCCTGCTCGAGGGCCTTGGTCACTGCGGGCAGGACGAGCGCCGCCAGGATCGCGATGATGGCGATGACGACAAGCAACTCGATGAGGGTAAAAGCGGATTTCTTCATGGGGGGAAGGCGGCGAATTTCCACAGTGTAGCGCCGATCGGCCAAAACGCACGTATTCTTTTTATCGGACTGCTGAAAACTTGGACGACAAGGGAGCGTCAATTTGGCACTGAGGTTGCTACCAAGCCGGTGATGATCAACCTCAGTGCCGCCGACGACGAACTCGTCTCCTCCGCCGCGGCCTCGCCCGTTCCCCAAGTCGTTGGCGCGCCGCCTCCCGGCGCGGCCTCCGACCAGCCCGCGCCCCTGGACCGTGCGGCGTGCGAGCCGGCGCTCGCCGCGATGCGCTCCGAGCTGGAGGAATACGGCACCCTGCTCAATCTCCTCGACCGCCAACAGACGGCGATCCTCGATCGCGCCTGGGAGACGCTGCAAACCGTCGATCACATGATTTCGGCGCAGCAGCAAGTGTTGCGCGCCCGCCGCACCCAGCGCGGAAAGGCCGTCGCCGCGCTTACGCCCCTGGAACCGCCGCGCACGTTCTCGCAACTCGTCCCGCTCATCCCGCCGGCCATGCGTCCCCTCGCGGAAGCGCTGAGCATGGAAGCCGCGCGGCTGAAAAAACTCACCGCCCGGCGGATCCAGCACAACGAGCGCATGCTCGCCCGCGCCCGGCAGTTTGCGCCACGGTAGGCGGGCCGGCCGCGGAGGGAAGTAATTAAACCGATATGCTTGGTCTAACGCGAATTTTGTGCGCGTTGGCACCTCGCGCGTGCGCTTCACCCAGCGTGCTGGAGGGTGCCGCGCCGTCGGCACCAAGGGCGG
>DASYIS010000539.1:0-8981 GCA_035997375.1 Chthoniobacteraceae bacterium | reverse complement strand
TCGTGTTCATTCGTGGTTTTTAGCATTCGGGGATATCAAGGGCGGCGCAGCCCTTGCCTAGTTCGCGCAGGCTCGTCCGCCCGGCGCGACCACGCTCAATCGTTGGCATTGCTAAGATGTGGAGGCAACGCGGTGATGTGGCTCAAGGGGATGAATCCCCAGCCGAGCCCTTCTGCTCGAACGACGGCGGCCGGATTGGTGCTGGGGAAGCGAGTGGTGAACCGATAGAAAACCTTCCCGGATACCGTGAGGCCTGCCGACCAATGGCCTCCGTGCAGGCTGCTTCCTCGAAAGTAATTGCGGTGAAAATTACATGGGTGCCTCACTGCGACATGGGTGCCGTCCCCCGCCCCCCCGTGCACGTGCGGTGCTAGGTTGAAATTCTTTCCCAGCGAAAGACGATGAACGTGAGCGTTCCGGCTCGCCGCGGAACACGACGGAGGGGTCGCTTGGTGGGGAGCACTTAATTTGATCGCATCCGGGACAATCCAGCCGCACAGGTCAATGAAGCCATGAACCCGGCCGTAGTGCCATCCGCTTGCGGACGTGAACGCCAATTCGAAAGAGGAGCCTGCGGACGCAAAGCCAAGGTAATATCCGTTCGGCTTGTTTACCACCCATGTTCCACCCCCCTCGATTGGCCCGCGGTTTGGGGGCGGCTTGCTCGCGGAGTGAATCACGTACCGGCGGTTCATTCCATACGGTTGTCCGATTTATTGCTATTGCTCAAGGTGTTTCTGGGTTGCCTCGACGCAGGGTCATAGCATCATAGCGCTCTGTAGTAGCGCGTTCCCCTCGGGAAGACTCCTTCGTGCGTGAGACGGAACGAATCAGATGGCGCGCCGCCTCACGATGGGTAGCACAGGCGTCCCGCCTGTTCGGCTCGGCGTCCCGCCGAGTCGTTGACGCGGCGCGTGGCATTCACCAAACGGTGAGGACTCGCGCTTCGGAGACCGCCGGACGGGACGCCGGCGGGACGCCCGCCGGAACAGGCGGGACGCCTGTGCTACCCATCCGGGGCGGCGCGCACCCAATTCAAAACACGTCAACCGGTTTAAATCGGCTCCCGGGGGGTCGAGATCGGCTAAAGTCGGCTGAAATCGGCTGAGCCCGGTTTCGGGCGAAAACCGTGTGGTATGGGTGGAGCATGAAAACCAGCTCCTTTGCACTCCCATCCGACTCTTCCTCTCCGTCGCCTTCTTTCTCTCCTGCACCGGCTCCCTCCGCCGGTCCGGGGCGGCCGAGTTGCTTGAACGAGCGGATGATCCATGAACTCTGCGCGGTCATCCGCAAGACCGGCGTCTCGGACAGCGGGGCGGCGGCGCGCGTGAGTCTGCATCCCTCGACGGTCTCGCGCTGGAAGAAGGAGTTCCCCGATCTGGCCATCCTGCTGCGCTCGGCGCGCGAGGATTTCCGCGAGGCGCAACTCGCGATCATCGAGGCGGCGGCGCAGGCGGGCCGGGCGACGAGCTGGCGGGCGGCGGCGTGGCTGCTGGAGCGGGTGTTTCCGGAAGATTACGCGCCGCGCGCCGCGGAGCGCGCGAAGTTCCAGGAACGGTTCGACGCGATCTGCGCGGCCGAGGACGAAGGCGGCGCGATTGCGCTGCCCACCAAGGCGGAGCCGTTGCAAAATGTGAAAAATTCGGCCCCGCTGGAAGCGCTGGCCCACCCCGCCGCACCTGCGCCTGGGCCCGAGTGCGAGCTCACGCTGCCGCTCACGACCGCGCCGCGCGGTGGCGCGATGGACCTTCGCCTCCCAGAGACCCCGTTGCAAAATGTGAAAAATTCCGCGCTGGCGGGCCCGGTTTGCCCCCCGATGCTCTCGACGAAAACCGTTTCCAATCCGGCGTAACATGGGGTCGCGGGTTCTTGCACCACGGCCCCGCGATCGTCCTTCTCCAGTGCGCTTTTGGATGCGCCGCCAATTGAAAATTGAAAAATGAAAAATGAAAAATGAAAATTGGGTCTCGGGTTCGAGTCCAGCGCCCGCTTGCACCCCCAATTTCCAATCTCCATTTTCCAATTTTCAATTTTCAATTGGCGGCGCACTCGGAGCGAGGTTGCAGCCGCAGCCAAGATCTCCCGCAAGGATGGACTTCCCTGACGAGATCGTCTTTCCTAGCTCTCCCCACACCCCGCTTTCCCCCTAACAAAACCGCCCCGCGCGGTCTTCTCCGTACACCTCCTATTCCTATGGTTCGCCCCTCGCCGCTCTTTCTCGCCCTCCTCCTCGCCGGCCCGCTCTGGGCGGCGGAGCCCGAAGTGCTCCACATCAAGACGCTGCCGGCGCAGATGCGGTACGACGTGACCGAACTCATCGTGCAGCCCGGCGTCGAGATGAAGCTCGTCTTCGAGAACCCGGACTCCATGCCGCACAACATCATCTTCTTCCAGCCGGGGACCGATGTGATCGCGCTCTGCAACAAGCAGATGGAGAACCCGGTCGAGGCGATCAAGCGCAACTGGCTGCCGGAAGATGCGCGGATGTGGTTGCACTCGAAATCCCTCAACCCGGGCGAGAAAGAGGAACTGGTCTTCAAGACGCCCGACAAGCCCGGCAACTATCCCTTCGTCTGCTCGATGCCCGCGCACGCCGCGATCATGAATGGGGTGATGAAAGTGTATGCGCCGGGGCCGCTGCTCACCGACCTGAAGTTTGCGATGTACCTCGGCGATTGGAAGATGCTGCCGGAGTTTTCCAAGCTCCGCCCGGAGCGCGAGGGCGACGTCGGCGGCAACCTCATCCAGTTCAAGCTCGACGATTACAAGAACCAGTTCGGCGTGGTGTTCAGCGGCAAGCTCAACGCGCCGAAAGAGGCGGAGTACACGTTCAACATCACCTCCGACGACGGCTCGCGCCTTTATGTCGACGGCCGCAAGGTCGTGGAATTCGACGGCATCCATCCGGCGACGCAGATCAAGGAAGGCAAGGTGAAGCTGAAGGCCGGCGACCACGAGGTGCGCGTGGAGTACTTTCAGGCGACCGGCGGCGCGGAGCTGTACGTCGGCTGGAGCGGCCCGAATTTCAGCATGACGCCGCTGACCAAATGGACGCCGCCGAACATCAAGGGCGCCTCGACCGCGAAGAAGAAAAGCGACGACACCGGCATGCCGCTCGTGGTCGGCAAGGAGCCGGTCATCTACCGCAATTTCATCGAGGGCGCGGGCCAGCGCGGCATCGGCGTCGGCTTTCCCGGCAACATGAACATCGCGTGGAATGCCGAGGCGATGGACCTCGCGCTCGTCTGGCGCGGGGCGTTCATCGACGCGGCCAAGCATTGGAACGGCCGCGGCGGCGGCTTCCAACGTCCGCTTGGTTACGATATCCTCAACACGACCGGCGCGACGGCGCCGCCCTTCGCCATCCTCCCGACCCCCGAAGCCGAGTGGCCGAAGCTCGCGAAGGGCGAGCGCCCCGAAGGCTACGCGTGGAAAGGCTACACGCTCGACGCCGCGCGTTACCCAACCTTCAACTTCGAATGGAACGGCGTAAAAGTCGCGGAACGCTACGAAACCTCCGGCGATGGCGTATTGGGCGGCAAGCTCACCCGCAACCTCGAGTTGACGGGCTCGATCCCGACCGGCGCGATGTTCCGCGTGCTCGCCGGCGCGGTGCGTCCGCGGCCCGAGGGCGGCTTCCTGGTCGACGGCGCGAGCCCGTTCATCATCGAGGTCGAGGGCGCCAAGGTCGTCGGCAACAATTTGCTCGTCCCCGCGCGGCCGAAGATCCAAGTCGGCTACACTTGGGCGATCAGCCATGCGGAGCACAAGCACGAATGACGAATGACGAATGACGAAAGAACAGGCAATTCGTCACTCGGTCATTCGGTCAGCCATTCCTCCTCCAACCATTCGCCCTCCAACACTTCGTCATTCGTCATTCGTCATTCGTCATTCGTCATTATGAAACTCCTCTTTTCGCTCCTCGCCCTCTCCAGCCTCGCCTGGGCGGCCGAACCGACCGCCGCCCCCGTCGAGGCGGACTATTACAAGATCACGACCTATGAGACGCCGGAAAATACCGCGCTCGAGGTGAGCTCGATCGAGCTGCTGCCGGATCACAAGCTCGTCCTCGGCACGCGACGCGGTGAGATCTGGACGGTCGCCGGCGCGCAGGGCGAGCCGGACAAGATCAAGTATCAGCTCTTCGCGAGCGGCCAGCATGAGGTGATGGGCCTCGCCGCCTCCCCAAAAGACAATTCGCTCTACATCACCAACCGCTACGAAGTGGCGCGGCTCAAGGACCTCGACGGCGACGGGCGCGCGGATTCCTTCGAGACGATCTGCGACAAGTGGGGCGTCAGCGGCGACTACCACGAGTACGCGTTCGGCTCGCGCTTCGACAAGAACGGCGACCTCTGGCTGACCTTCTGCCTCACCGGCTCCTTCACGAGCGAGATCACCTTCCGCGGGTGGGCGGCGCGGGTGAAGCCCGACGGCTCGTTCGTCCCGACGTGCAGCGGCATCCGCTCTCCCGGCGGCATCGGGTTCGATGAAGCGGGCGAGGTCTACTACACCGACAACCAGGGCCCGTGGCACGGCGCCTGTACGTTGCAGCACCTCATCCCCGGCACCTTCCAGGGCCATCCCGGCGGCTTCAAGTGGTACAAGGATGCCCCGAACATGGGACCCGAGCCGGTGATGCCGAACGACAACTCGCGCATGGTCACCGAGCGCGCGCGGGTCAAGGAGCTCGTCCCGCCCGTCGTCTACATGGTCCATGGGAAGATCGGCAACTCCTCGTCCTTCATCTGCTGCGACCTGAGCAAGGGCAAATTCGGCCCGTTCCCGACGCAGCTCTTCATCGCCGACCAGAGCGCCAGTAACGTCTCCCGCGTCTACGTCGAGGAGGTCAACGGGATCAAGCAAGGCGTCGTCATTCCATTCCTGAAGGGCTTCAAGTCCGGCCTCATCGGCGGGCGCATGGATGACGCCAGCGGCCAGCTCTTCGCCGGCGGCAGCGACCGCGGCTGGGGCTCGCGCGGCGGCAAGCCGTACTGCTTCGAGCGCGTCGACTGGACGGGCAAAGTCCCCTTCGAAATCCACGAGGTCCACGCCAAGCCCGACGGCTTCGAGCTGACCTTCACCGAGCCCGTCGACCCCGCCACCGCCGGCGACATCGCGAGCTATTCCGTGCGCGAGTTCACCTACATCTATCGCGCCCAGTACGGCAGCCCCGAGGTCGACGACGTCCTCCCGAAAGTCCTCAAGGCGACCGTGGGTGCGGATGGCAAATCGGTCCGCCTCCAACTCGAGACGCTGACCAAGGGCCACATCCACGAGATCCATCTCGACGGCGTGAAGAGCAAAGCCGGCGCGCCGGTGCTGCATCCGATTGCATATTATACGCTGAACGAGATTCCGGCTAAGTAGGGGGACAATCGCCTGAAAGATTTGGCCGCCCGCCGCGTATTACACGGCATGCGCCATCACCTCACCGTCCTCCTCTGCACCGGCTCGCTCGCCCTCGCCAACGACACTTCGCTGCACGATGGCAAATTCGGCCCGGAGCCGCTGAGCGGCGGGGAGAGTCCGGTCCGGATGGTGGCCGAGCACATCGAGGTCTCATTTGGGTACCGGTACACGCAGGTGCATTGCACCTTCACGTTTCGCAACGTGCAATCGAAGGCGGCGGTGGAGCAGATCGTCGGCTTTCCCGATGTCGGCGCGGCGCTCGCCGAGGTCGAAAGGCGCGACCCGGCGCACGCGGATGCGATGGGTGAGCGGGTCAACACGGCCCCGCTGCGGAAGCTGCGGACGCTGGTCAACCACGAGCCGCGGAAGGCCGAGCTGCAGTTCCGCGACGTGCCGCGCGCGGAGGGGAACGACGGCACGGTCGTCTCGTTCTTCGACCGCGAGCGCGGCGGGGTGCAGGCGTGGCATACGTTCAAGGCAAGCTTTCCACCGGGCAAGGATGTGGTGGTCGAGCGAATCTACTCCGTCCAGAACGGCGCCACCATGGAGCCGAACGTCGCGTTCTTTCACTACACCACCCGGACCGGCGCGCCCTGGCACGGCACGATCGGCCGGCTGCAGGCGGACGTGACGCTGCTCGACGGCCTCACGGCGGATCAACTCGCCTGGCCTTCCGCCAAGCTCGACGAGGACCGGATCAAGTACTCGACGCAACCCGCGCGCGGCGCATGGAAGGTGCTGGACAAACATCACCTGCGCCTGGTCTGGACCGACTTCGAGCCGCGCGACGAGGCGGCTCGCCGCGGCTTCAGCCTCGCGCGCCCGTTTCACGGGTGGGAGCCGGAGTGAGGCGCCCTGCTTCTTCAGCTGATCAGCAACAGCCGCGGCGGCTCGCCCGGCAACGTCGCCGGCGCCCGGTGAATGCAGGGCGGGACGGGGCTGCCGGGGTAGTCAACCGCGATGCGCCAGAGGTGGCCGAAGCCAAACGAAAACGGCCGCGCCTGGGGAGCGGGCGCGTAGTGCAGATCATAGCAATTCTCGCTCAGGTATTCGCGGAACTCCGTGCCGTCTTGACCGCCGAACTCTTCGAGGAGCTGCGCGCGGATCTCGGGCACGTCGACGCGCCGCAGCGCCTCGTCGTCGCGCAAGCCCTCCGTTGCCGCTTCCTGGTAGCTGCAGAGCCATGTGTCCGCGACCACCGGCGCGCTGTCGGCGTGAAAGGAATAGACGTCGGTGGGCACCGCCGCCGCATCTTCGTCGCGCGGATAGCCGCAGATGCAGTCGAGCACGGGCGCGAGCCCCCGCGCGCGGAGCAGCCGCCGGTCTTCCAGCAAAATGTCCCGTGCCGCGCGGCCCGCGGCGCTCAACGAGAGCGCCTCGAGGCGTGCCTCGTCGAGCGTGGCAATCCCCTCGCGCACGCCAAGCTGCGCGACGACTTCGCCGAAATCGCCCGTGAGATTGCGCTCCCAGCACAGCGCGTTGACGCCGCCGCCGAACGGCGTCGCGACCAGTTCCTCGAAGCTCCGCACCACCTTGATGCGATGGTAGCCGGGCGGCGGGATGAAAGCGGGCATGCGGGCAATAGGGGCGAGCAAAGCATCCCGTCAAGGACCACCTCGATTTTTGTCCCGCTCCTCTATTTCGTGGACACCGCCCTGCCCTCCCGCCTGAATTCGGATCACCCCATGCTCAACTACGACTACGTCGTCATCGGCAGCGGCATCGCCGGCCTCAGCTTCGCGCTCAAGGCGGCGGCCCGCGGCCGCGTCGCGCTCGTCACGAAAAGCGCCAAGGCCGAGTCGAACACCGCGTACGCGCAGGGCGGCATCGCCAGCGTCACCTCGCCGGAGGACAGTTTCGAGCTCCACGTCCGCGATACGCTCGAAGCCGGCGCGGGGCTGTGCGACGAGGCGGTCGTGCGCGACATCGTGACCGATGGGCCTCCGCGCATTCAGGAGCTGATCGAGCTCGGCGTGCAGTTCGACGAGCGCGAGCACGCCGGCGCTTCCTCGCCCACCGAGCTCGATCTCGGGCGCGAAGGCGGGCACTCGAAGCGCCGCATCCTCCATGCGCGGGACGTCACCGGCCGCGAGATCGAGCGGGCGCTGCTGTCGAATCTCGAGCGCCATCCCTCCATCACCACTTACGAAAAGCACATCGCCGTCGACCTCATCACCCTCTCGCGCCTCGGGCTGCCGGGACCGGACCGCGTGGTCGGCGTCTACGTGCTCAATGAGCGCACCGGCGAGGTCCTCACGTTTCGCGCCGATCGCGTGATCCTCGCCACCGGCGGCTGCGGCAAGGTCTACCTCTACACGACGAATCCCTCCATCGCGACCGGCGACGGCGTGGCGATGGCGTGGCGCGCCGGCGCGGAAGTCGCCAACATGGAGTTCATCCAGTTTCACCCGACCTGTCTCTACCACCCCGAGGCGCGCAGTTTCCTCATCTCGGAGGCGGTGCGCGGTGAAGGCGCGCGGCTCATCGATCAAAAGGGCCGGACGTTCATGGAGCGGTACCACGACCGCCGGGAGCTCGCGTCGCGCGACATCGTGGCGAAGGCGATCGATTCCGAGATGAAACGCACCGGCGCGCGCTGCGTCTACCTCGACATCACGCACATGCCCGCCGACTTCATCCGGCAGCGCTTCCCGAATATCTACCAGACGTGCCTCGGCTACGGCATCGACATCACGCGCGAGCCGATCCCGGTCGTGCCGGCGGCGCACTACCAGTGCGGCGGTGTCCGCACCGACGTCCACGGCGCGACAAGCCTCGCGGGCCTGTACGCGATCGGCGAAGTCGCCTGCACCGGCCTGCACGGCGCGAACCGCCTCGCCAGCAACTCGCTCCTCGAGGCGGTGGTCCTCGCGCACCGCTGCTGCGAGAGCGCGCTGCCCCCCGCGCCCGCGCCCGTCCCCGACCTCCCCATGTGGACCAGCGGCGACGCGCAGGACGTCGACGAGCTGGTCGTCATCTATCATTGCTGGGACGAAATCCGCCGGCTGATGTGGGACTACGTCGGGATCGTCCGCACGAACAAACGCCTCCAGCGCGCGCTCACGCGCCTCAAGAACCTCGAGCGCGAAATCACGGAATTCTACTGGAACTTCAAGGTCACCACCGACCTCCTGGAGCTGCGCAATCTCTGCACCGTCGCCACCCTCATCGTCGAAAGCGCCCTCCTGCGCAAGGAGAGCCGCGGGCTGCATTTCACGCTGGATTATCCCGAGCCGGACCCGGCGTATTTGCGGCCGACGGTGCTGCGGCGAGGGAGCTTGGAGAAGATCGCGCCATGATCGACGCGGTCTTCGACACGTCAGTGCTGGTCGCGGCCGCGCATTCTCAGACCGGAGCGAGTTTCGCGCTGATCTCCTCCATTCCATCTCCACGCTTTCAACTCTGCCTCTCCGTCGGGCTCTTCTCTGAGTGGCAGGATGTGCTGACTCGGCCTGAACATCTTCCGGCCGGCCAGAGTCCTGCGGACGCGCAACGCTTCCTCCGTTTCATCGCTGCCCATTGTTCGCTGCACGACATTTTCTTCCTGTGGAGGCCCTTCCTTGTCG
>DASYIS010000538.1:0-8173 GCA_035997375.1 Chthoniobacteraceae bacterium | reverse complement strand
GAAGATTGTTGCTGCCACGATCTTCCGTTGCTCGCAGCACAGCCCATTTTACATCTCCATGAACATCCACGAGTACCAAGCCCGCGAGCTCTTTGAAAAGTTCGGTGTCGCCACCTCCAAAGGCAAAGACGCCACCACGGCCGCCGAAGCCGTCGCCATCGCGCGCGAGCTGGGCGGCGCGAAGATCGTCGTCAAGGCGCAGATCCACGCCGGCGGCCGCGGCAAGGGGACCTTCACCAATGGGTTCAAGGGCGGCGTCCACCTCTGCGACACGCCGGAGCAGGCGGGCGAGATCGCCGCGAAGATGCTCGGCCAGACGCTCGTGACCCACCAGACGGGGCCGGAAGGAAAGCTTGTCAGCAAGATCATCGTCGCCGAGGCAGTCGACATCGAGCGCGAGCTTTACCTCGCCATCCTGCTCGACCGCCAGACCAGCGCCCCGGTCATCATCGCCAGCACCGCCGGCGGCATGGATATCGAGGAAGTCGCCGAGCATACGCCGGAGAAAATCACGCGCGAGCCGGTCCACCCGCTGCTCGGCCTGCAAGCCTTCCAGATCCGCAAACTCGCGAAGCTCCTCGGCCTCACCGGCAAGCTCGCGGGCCAGGCCGGCAAGCTTTTCGCCGCCATGTACAAGCTCTTCCTCGAGCGTGATTGCTCGCAGATCGAGGTCAACCCGCTCGTCGTCACGCCTGATGGCCGCCTGCTCGCGCTCGACGCCAAGTTCAACTTCGACGACAACGCCCTCTACCGGCAACCCGAGATCGTCGCCATGCGCGACAAGTCCGAGGAAGACCCGCGCGAAGTCGCCGCCAGCGAGTTCAGCCTCAACTACATCGGCCTCGATGGAAACATCGCCTGCCTGGTCAACGGCGCCGGCCTCGCGATGGCCACGATGGACATCATCCAATACGCTGGCGGAAAGCCCGCGAACTTCCTCGACGTCGGCGGCGGCGCCAGCCAGGAGCAGGTTGCGGCCGCCTTCAAGATCATCCTCGCCGACCCGAACGTGCAGGGGATCCTCGTCAACATTTTCGGCGGCATCATGGATTGCAACATCATCGCCACCGGCATCATCGCCGCCGCGAAAGAGACCGGCATCACCATCCCGCTCGTCGTCCGCCTCGAGGGCAACAACGTCGAAGCCGGCAAGAAAACCCTCGCCGAGAGCGGCCTCAGCCTCGTCCCCGCCAGCGACCTCGCCGACGCGGCGCACAAAGTGGTGGCGGCGGTGAAGAAGGCGGCGTAGCGGGGCCAAAGGCCTATTGAACTTGCTCGCCGTCAGGGGCCTGGCCAAGCCGGAGAAACGTCTTGATTAACTCACCTCTCCACATGCGATCATGCCGGGAAAGCGTTTGAACCATTTCCCGGCGGGCACTTCGGGCTCGGCCATCAGCCAATCGGAAAGCAACTGAAGCTGCCCGATCGGGATCTCACGATCGCGCACCCGGTCTTCCAAGTGCGCGATCAAGGCCCGTGGCACATTGGGCCGCCGGATTTTAGGCATCTGAAGCGTCTCCGAAAAAACCGGCGACGATTTGCTCCTTCAGCCGTTGCGCCTCCGCGGGATCCTTCGTCTCAACCATCCTCTTCTCGTACTCCGTCAACTTCTCTCCCTTCCACGGGCGCTTTGTTTCGAGCCTCTGCACAAATTCGACAACCTGCTCTTGCTCGGCAGGCGGCAAGTGCTTGATCTCGGCGATGATCGCGGCGGCAGTCACGGGGCAAATCTACCCGGCAACTGGTTTCGAGGCAAGCGGACCTGCTCTCCCAAGGATTGCCGCCTCATTTGACTCGAGCTGCACGAGCCGACTGCTCCGCAGCCGCGCGCGAGGCATTCCCAGCATGCTGGAAAAACAGCACGATGGCACCGACCAGCACCACGGCTTCCAGCGCGGCCATCCAGCCCATGCTGAGGCCGGCGGTGCGCGTTTGCGCCGTGCGCTCCTCCCGGGACGCCTGCCAGGCGACGCCCAGCGGGACGAGAATGATCAAGGCGAGCCACGCGGCGAGGATCTCCACGACGTATTCCGAGGGCAGCAGCAGGCAGAGCGTGCCCGCGACGAGGCCCACCCCCGTGTAGAGCCGGCCGGCGACCCGGTGCGTCTTGCGCCACACCGTTTCGGACCGCAGGGTCCACGGCACGCGCACCCCGAGGTAGCGGTTGGGCTTCAGCTTGCCGAAGAAGTTGCCCACGAGCGCGAGCGCAAACGGAGCCGCGGCCTCGCTGAGTCGGCCGAAATCCGGGTGCCGACCCAGCGCGTTCGCGATCTGCAGCAGGCACAACGCCAGCACCAGCAGCGACATGACGAGGCGAATGGTGCGCACGGCCTTGCCGTGCGATGAGAGCCGGCCGTCCTCGGCATGGAGGCGGCTGCGGTCGAGCGCCTCGCGCAAGTAAAAGACGCCGTACGTCAGCAGCATCGCTACTGGGAGCACCAGCAGTCCCCACCCAGCGGGCGCATACCAGTTGACCTGGCCGCGCAGATTCCACTGCATCGGCACGCGCTCCGTCGCAAACGGCATGGCCGCCAGCGCGGCGAGGACGGCGACGGCGAGGACGGCCAGTTGGAACCATTCCTCTTGCAAAAACTGACGGGTGCGTGAGCTCATAGATATCGTGATTCAGGGATATTGCGAACGCGGGCGACTGGCGCGGACCTTGGCCCCGGCGCGGGGCGCGACGAGTTTGCCCAGCCAGATCATGAGGTCCTCCATGACGCTGGTGTTCAGATGATAGCGGCGGAACTGCCCTTCCTTCTCCTGCTCAACGAGCTCCGCCTGCATCAGGAGATCGAGGTGGTGGGAGACCGTGGGCTTCCCCACGGAGCACGCCTCCGCAATTTCCCCGGCCGTCATCGACCGGGCACGCAGCATTTCCAAAATGCGGCGGCGCGTCGGATCGTTGAAGGCTTTGAAAAGGGAGTCCACGGGCAATTCGTTGTTTCGACAATCATCGAAATGTCAGCGGGTGTCAACGGCGATTTTGGAAAACCTCCGACCGTTCGATACTTGCTGCGCGGTAGGGACGCTGTGACACTCCCCCGCCATGCTCGTCGTGCGCCTCCTGCGTGGCATCCGCGACGCCGCCGGCCCGCCGATCGAATGATGAAATGAAATTCGCCGCTGTCGTTTCACTCGTGATTTCCGGGATGCTGGCAGCCGCCTGCGCCACGACGGCGTCGGATCGCGAGCGTCATTGGCGCAAGGCCGCTCGCGAGATCAAGGTCGGGATGAGCGAATCGCAAGTTCTCGAAATTCTCACCGCGAACGGGCTCGATCGAAGCCTGAACAGCCATGGCTGGAGCGGCGGTCTTTCGGGCGGTCATTATGGGCTGACCTACCGCCTGGACCGGGAGTTTGTGGTCAGCGTAGGATATGAGGAGGCCCTTGGTGCGAGTCGTCATCCAGGCATTTCATCCGACCGGGTCGACGGACCGGCGACCCTCGCACGCCAACCGCTCCCGCGGCGGGGCGACTGAAGGAAACCACCGCCATCCTTTTGTCGCGAGGAGCGGACCCGAATGGGTCAGATCGATTCGCCCACGGTGCAGTTCACACTGCCGCCACCTTCAATCATGGCACCAACAGCGAGCCGTCTGCAACCAGCTCATCACCGCAAGCGGGCCTCGCGACGGCGTTCCTTTACCAAGCGGCCGATGCGATCCAGCGGCGTTCTGAAGATCCATTCTCGTGTCGACGCGGCCAGCAGTGACTCAGTGGTAAAGCGCACGATTGCTTGTCCTGCGCCGAAGCCTGTAGAAAGGTTTCCCCCCCTTACAATGGCCACTCTCTTCATGCACTTTAATTTGCCGAGTCTGGAGGGAAGTGTGAGTGTAATTACGATGGCGAGGACTCAGAGGCCCGTACACGCCGAGAGCGCAGTCTTCGAGTCGGGGATGGGCAGGCGAGCGAGTCCGCAGACATGAACATCGAATCCAACACCGTTCTCCGCGGCCCCGTGTTTCCGGAGCCCGTTCAGGTGATTCTGGCGACCGGCCGAGGGGCGGGAATTCAGATCGTGGGCCGGGGGCTCAACTCGAATCAGGTTTACGATCGTATCCTAACCCACGAACAGGTCGCCCTGCTCGACATCTCGCCCGAGACGGAACCGTTCGATGGCAGTCCGAGGAAATTCCGCCTCGGGGTCGAAGCGTTACGGCTCGGCCTGGCGTATGAATACGACCCTTATTTTTCCCTCTCGATCGCCCGGGTGGATCCACTCCCGCACCAATTGGAGGCGGTCTACGAGTACTTCATGAAGCTGCCGCGCATCCGCTTTCTGTTGGCGGATGACCCCGGCGCCGGCAAGACCATCATGGCCGGCCTGCTGATCAAGGAGTTGAAAATCCGGGGGCTCATCAAGCGGATCCTCATCATCACCCCGGCCAACCTGACGTTCCAGTGGCAGCGGGAGCTAAAAGACAAGTTTCGCGAGGGTTTCGAAATCATCCGGAGCGATGTTCTGCGCGCCAACTACGGCTCCAATCCGTGGCAGGACAAGAATCAGCTCATTACATCCGTGTCGTGGGTTTCACGGATCGAGGACGCGAAGGAAAGCCTGCTCCGGAGCCGGTGGGATCTCGTAATCGTCGACGAGGCGCACAAGATGAGCGCGTATAGCAGCGAGAAGAAGACGCTCGCGTACCAATTGGGAGAGGCCCTCTCGCGGATGACCGACCATTTCCTTCTGATGACGGCCACGCCGCACAAGGGGGAGCCTGAAAACTTCAGCCTGTTCCTCCAATTGCTGGACCGGGACGTTTATGGCGACGTGAAGAGCCTGGAGCGGGCGATGGAGGAGCGTGAGGCGCCCTTCTATTTGCGACGCGTCAAGGAGGCGCTGGTCACCTTTCCCGACCCCGAGACAGGCGAAGTGAAGGCCCTGTTCACCAAACGTCACGTCACCACCACCGAGTTTCAAATCTCCGAGGATGAACTGGACTTCTACGACCGCCTCACGCGCTACGTCGAAGACCAGTCGATCAAAGCCGCAGCGGACGAATCCGCGCGCGGCCGGGCGCTCGCCTTTACCATGGCGATGCTCCAGCGCCGCTTTGCCTCCAGCATGTATGCGGTCCGGCGCAGCCTCGAGCGCATGAGGGACAAGCGGAAAAAAATCCTCGAAGACCCTGAGGGCTACCGCAACGAACAGATGGCCAAGCGCTATCCCGAGGACTTCGATGACCTCACCGATGAAGAACAGCAGGCCATCATCACCCAGTTGGAAGACGTGGTGGCGTCGGTCGATCCCGCCGCGCTGGCGGAGGAGATTGCGGAGCTGGAAAAACTGATTTCCCACGCCCGTGAGCTCGAGAAGCGGGAGATTGAAACCAAGCTGACCGCGCTCCGCGACCTCCTGAAGAAGCAAGGGCTCTTTGGCGACCCGAAGATGAAGCTCCTCATCTTCACGGAGCACAAGGACACGCTCGACTACCTGGCCGGCGACGGAAAGGACGGCCGTCCTTCCGGGAAGCTACAGGAGTGGGGGCTTTCGCTCACCATGATCCACGGCGGCATGAAGATCGGCGACCGCGACACGCCGCACAGCCGTATTTTCGCCGAGCGGGAGTTTCGCGAATCTGCCCAAGTGCTGGTGGCCACCGAGGCGGCGGGCGAGGGCATCAATCTCCAGTTCTGCTGGCTGATGATCAATTACGACATCCCGTGGAACCCCGTTCGCCTGGAGCAGCGCATGGGGCGCATCCATCGCTACGGCCAGGAGAAGGACTGCCTCATCTTCAATTTCGTCTCCACCAACACGCGCGAGGGCCGGGTGTTGCAAAAGCTTTTCGAGCGCATCGAGGCGATTCAGGACGACCTCGACCCGCGGCGCACCGGTAAAATCTTCAACGTGCTGGGCGACGTGTTCCCCTCCAACCAACTGGAGAAGATGCTCCGCGACATGTACGCGCGGAACCAGACGGAAGACATCATCAAGGCGCGCATCATCGAGCAGGTCGACGGCTCGCGCTTCCGGGCGATCACCGAGTCCACCCTGGAAGGCCTCGCCAAGCGCGAGCTGAATCTCTCGGCGATCATCGGCAAATCCGCGGAGGCGCGCGAACGCCGCTTGGTGCCCGAGGTCATCGAAGACTTTTTCACCGAGGCGGCTCCGCTGGCGGGCCTCACCCTCAAATCGACGAAGCCGGGGGAGCGGCGCTACAAGATCGGCCGCGTCCCGCGCAATCTCTGGCCCATCGGCGAACGGAACGAGCCTCGGTTTGGCAAGCTGGGGCGCGAATACGCAACCGTCATCTTCGACAAGGAGTTGCTGAAACAGGACGCGACCCTGGAGTGGGTGACGCCGGGGCATCCGCTCTTCGAGTCCGTCCGTGAGGATGTGCTCGATCACGTCCGGGAAGACATCCGGCATGGCGCCGTCTTTTTCGACATCAATGCCGCCGCCCCCAGCCGCCTCGATGTCTTCCACGGCGCCGTGAGTGACGGCCGGGGCAACGCCATCAACAAGCGCCTCTTCGTCGTCCAAACGATGGCGAATGGCGAATTGTTCATCCGCCAGCCGACCATTTTCCTCGATCTCACCGCGCCGGAAGCCGCCGCCGGCGCGCCCGCGGTCACCGGCCTCCCGGAGCGGGCCGTCGTGGAGGATTTCCTGATCACCCATGCTCTCCAGCCGATGTTGCAGGAGTCGCAACGCGAACGGGCACGGGAGGTCTCCATCATTTCACGACACATCGAAATCAGCCTCGGTGAGATCATGAATCGCGAGAATCTCCTCCTCGCCGACCTCATCGCGCAGCGGGAAGCGGGCTCCGCCGAGTCAGGTCTGGAGGGCCGCATCAAAATCTCCGAGGACAAACTCCTCGACCTCGATCACCGCCTCCAGTCGCGCCGCCGCGAGCTGGAGCAGGAGCGTCAATGCTCCATCAGCGACATCCACCATCTCGGCCGGGCCTGGATCGTCCCACACCCCGATCGCGCCTCGCCCTCCATCGCACCCATGGTCGCCGATCCCGAGATCGAACGCTGCGCGGTCCATGTCGCCATCGCGCATGAAGAAGCGCAAGGGCGCGTCGTCGAGAGTGTGGAGGCGGACAACCGCGGCTTCGATCTCATCTCCCGCCGCCCGCACCCGGAGGATGCGAAGACGGCGATCGACGTCCGCTTCATCGAGGTGAAGGGCCGCGCCCACCACGGCGAGATCGCGCTCACTTCCAACGAATACCGCACCGCCCAGCGGCTGGCGAAAGACTACTACCTCTACGTCGTTCTCCACTGCGCGACGGAGCCCTCGCTGAATATCTTCCAGGACCCTGCAAAGCTCGACTGGCAGCCGGTGGTGAAGGTGGAGCACTACAAGCTGCGAGTAGACTCGCCACGTAGCCCGGTCGTACTGCGGGAAGACCCGCCGGAGTATGGGGGAGAAAAGGGATGAGCGGCTCCGTCTCAGTCGAAAGTCGGCAGAACGCCGGGAAGGGTTGTCGTCTCGACATACGCGGCCTCATTGTGGCGCGATACCACTAATGACCGAACTTCCGCCCACGATCGAAGCGGTCGCCTTCGCGCTCCAGCACGCGCCGGGCATCGGCGCCGCCGGCCTGCGAAGGCTGCTGCTGCGAATGGCGAGAGAGAAGATCCCCGCGGCCGAGTTCGCCCGCCTCACCGCGGCCGAGTTACGAAGCCGGTTCGCGCTCCCTGAGGCCGCGGCAGCCGCCTTCCTCCAGCCCCCGCCGAGGACTTTGGAAACGTGGCAAAAACTGGCCGCGCAGCGCGTGCAAGTCGCCGTGTGGGGGCAGCCCGAGTACCCACAACGGCTCGTCTCGGTTCTTGGGGATTCCGCGCCGCCTCTCCTTTATTGGACGGGAGCGCAGAGCCTCTTCGATGCGCCCTCCGTCGGGTTTTGCGGTTCGCGCAAGGCTTCCGAGAAGGGGCTGGGCGTCGCACGCGAGTGCGCTCGGCTCCTCGCGGGCCGCGGTGTCGTCTCCGTGAGTGGATACGCACAGGGCGTCGATCTCACTGCACATGCCGCCGCGCTCGAGGCCGGCGGCTCCACCACCATCGTCCTGGCGGAAGGCATTCTTCATTTTCGCGTGAAGGAAACGATCCGCAACCTGCTCGACCCCAGTCAGCTGGATCGCGCGCTCGTCGTCTCCGAGTTCCCCCCGGCGCTCCCTTGGAAAGCGCATAGCGCGATGACGCGCAACAGAAC
>DASYIS010000537.1:0-11374 GCA_035997375.1 Chthoniobacteraceae bacterium | reverse complement strand
AAGAGCTCGTCGGGTTCAAAGGGACGAGCGGCGAGTTCCAAGGCTGCCCCGTGTCGCTGTTTTCACCGGACCAGAAAGGCGAGCTGCAGCGCATCCTGAAAATCCTGCTCGAGCCGTTCCGCCAGGCCGATCGCGAGGAAGCGCTCAAGTGCCTGCAGGCGCAGGGCGGGCTCGATCACTGTTACCTGGCCTTTTACGAGGAAGGCGACCTCGGCAACGACGGCGTCTATGACAACTGGCGCATCGAAGGCCCGTCGTTTGTCTGGTACTTCCGCGGCCGCCCGCACGTCCACGTCTGGGTGAACATCGCCGACGACCCGTCGGTGAAGCTGAACTCGTTTCAGAACTCGATCATGTGAGTCAGCTCGGAGCCGAGAGCTCCCGCGGCAGGATCACCACGTCCTCCGGCGCAACCGACGCGGTGATCTCCGGCAGCGCCCGCCGCGTGTCCCGCGGATTCAGCTCCACCACGCGCAGCAGCGTCTCGCCGACGCGGATCGAATACTCCGCCGTGTCCCCGAGATAGACCTGCTCCACGATGCGGCCCGCGACTTCGTTGCCGCGGCCCGCCGGGCCGAGCCGCCAGCTCTCGGGGCGGATCGAGAGCGTCACTTCCGCGCCCGCGGGCCAACGGGGATCGTCCATTCGCACGACGAAGGTGCCGAGCGGCGTGACGACCCAGGCGCGGTCGCCTTCGCGCTGATGGATCCGGCCCGGCAGGAAGTTGCTTTCGCCCATGAAGCCGGCGACGAACTGCGACGCCGGCCGCCGATAAAGCTCGGCCGGCGTCCCCGTTTGCAGCACCCGCCCCGCGCGCAGGATCGCCATGCGGTCGGCAATCGAGAGCGCCTCCTTTTGGTCGTGCGTGACGTAGATCGCGGTGAGCCGCGCCGCGTGGCAGATGCGCCGGATCTCCCCGCGCATCTCGGCCCGCAGCTTCGTGTCGAGGTTCGACAGCGGCTCGTCGAGCAGCAGGCAAGTCGGCCGAATGACGAGCGCCCGCGCGAGCGCCACCCGCTGCTGCTGCCCGCCGGAGAGCTGATGGATGCGCCGCTCGCCGTGGCCGCTCAATTGCACCGACTCCAGCGCCTCTCCCACCCGGCGCGTGATCTCCGCGCGCGGCACGCGGCGTTCCTCGAGGCCGAAGGCGACGTTGCGCGCGACGCTCAGGTGCGGCCAGAGCGCGTAGTTCTGGAACATCATCCCGGTGTTGCGCAGATGCGGCGGTTGGCGCGTCACATCGGCGGTCCCAAAGAGCACGCGGCCGGCATCCGGCTCGGTGAAGCCGGCGAGTGTGCGGAGGAGCGTCGTCTTGCCGCAACCGCTCGGGCCGAGGAGAAAGAAGATCTCCCCCGCCGCGATTTCCAGCTGCACGTCATCGAGGGCCGTCGTCCCATCGAAGCGTTTGCTCAAGTGCTCGATGGTGATGGAAATCATCGCGGTTGCCGCATCACGTGTCAGGTCTCATGCGGGCAGTCAATCACCGGCGGTTTGCGGCATTCGCCGACTGGCGATTTCCAGGCAGTTGGCGCGACGCACGAACGGCCCGGGGAGCGCACGCGCCCCGCGTGCTGGATTCGGCGCCCTCGCTGAATCCCGTTGTGCGCGGCATACCGTTTGGTGAGTTTGCACGCGCCGCGTGTTGAACACGACTGCCCGGCGAGGGCGCCGGGCAGAACACGCGGGGCGCGTGTGCTCCCCGGGCCGTTTGCGCTCCGCGCTCAACTGCATCGAGCCGACCTTAGCTCTGCGCGCGTTCGGGCAGCGCGCCGGCGGAGGTGGACCCGCCGCCGAGCATGGCCTGCTTCATTTTCTGCAGCTCGTCGTCGACGGCGGTGCCGCCGCCGATCGCGTATTTCTCGACGAGGTTCTGGCCGGCGGGACCGGCGTCGGCCTGCAGCTCTTCGTAGGCCTCGGCTTCGCTCTCCTGCTTGTTGACGCTGTTCTCGAGGTTGTCGAGCGCGGCGAGGCCGCCCTGGTTGGCGCTGAATTGCGTGGAAGCCTTGGCGAGGTCCGTGCGGATCTTCGCCGCCGAGGAGCGCGCCTGGAGCTGCGTGATGTTGCTCTGCGCATTCGCGACCTTGAGGCGCGCGGAGTTAAGCTGGTCGCGCAGCTTGGTGACCAGCGCGTTGTTTTGCGTGAGCTGCGCCTGGATGGTGTTCGCCTGCTGCTCGGCTTTCTGCTTCAGCGTGAGCGCTTCCCGCGCGTCGTTTTCGTTGCCGGCTTTCAACGCGGCACCGGCGACGTTCTGGTACTTGGTGACATCGCCCCGGCTGTCGTTGAGCTGGCGCTCGAAGAGTTTCGTCTGCGCGATGAGACCGGCGATCTTCGAGGTGAAGTCGGCGATCTGCGCCTGGCTGTCGGCGATGGCGAGCTTGCCTTCGCCCACGGGATCGGACATCGCCTGGGCGGCTTCCATGTTCTTGGTGCGAAACCAATTGCTGACGGCGGTGAGAATGTTATCGGCCATAGGATGCGAGTGGGTTGAGGGTGTTTTCGACGGAAGTTATTTGCCGAGGCCGAGCTTGAGAATGCCGCGGCTGTTCGTGAGCGCCTGCAGGAGCCGGTCGAGCGAATAGCCGACTTCCACCTCGTTGAGGTCGGCGGTCAGGAGCGTATCGATCAGGACCACCGGGGCTTTGTGAATGTCGACTTCGGCTCCCTCGGCGGCGCCGATGACGGCAAAGGCGTACGGGCTGATTTGCATGTTGGCATCGAGCGCGGCGAGGGCGAGCTTCCCGAGCTCCGCCTCCGGAAAATCGCCGAGCAGCGCGAGCTGGCAGGTGATCTGGAGCTGGCCGGTTTTACTGAAAGTGAACGCGGCCGTGTACGGCGCGGCCGAACCGCCGATCGGCACGAAGACGGAGTCGGCGGAAACGTGCGGGGCGTAGCCTTGTTTTTCGAGGTACGCGTTGAGCTGGGCGGGCGTGGTGATGGGCATTGGCTGGTTGGGTTTAAGAGAGAAATAATGAGTAAAGGCGCGCGCCATCTTACTCCTGCTCCTGCTCCTGATCTTCAGAAGGCCGGAGGAGCAGGAGCAGGAGCAGGAGCAGGAGCAGGAGTAAGATGATCAGGCCGGCAGCACATCGACTTCGGAAAACTTGACCCCGCAGCCGAGGAAGAACTGCACGTAGCTGCTCGCGCCGTTTTTCTCGCCGATCTCGACGATGAGGAACTCGGGGTTCTCGGTCGGCTGCGCGGTGCGGTACTCGACGATGGTGGCCAGGGAATCGCCGCTCATGCCGGAACGGGGCGGCGTCTCGAAGTAGTCGCACTGCAGCTCGCCCTGCGGTTTGATTTCGTAAAGGACTTCCTCCTGGCCGCCGCCGGCGGCCGGCAGCGTCTGGCGGATGCTGGTGGTATAGCGGAGCTCGGCGGGATCGAAGTTCTGCGGGTTCGCGGGCTCCTGGAAAAGCCAGAGCGCGCCGCGGTCGACCAGCTCCTGGCGCGTGCCGGCGGCGAGGCCGTCGACTTCGAAATAGAGACCGAGGTCGATCAGGTCATCGACGATCTTGACCAGCAGATACGTGACTTGCGACTCGTCCTGCAGCGTGAAGAGGAGATGCGTGGAGAGATTGTTGACCTGCCGCAGCCGGCCGATCCGCGAGACGGTGTAATCGATGCCGCGCACGCCGAGCCCGCGCTTCATGGAATCGGCGATGCCCTGGGTGTCGCTGATCGTGACGACGCTGTTCGGCCGCACGGCCATCCAGTCGGCTGCTTTGGATTTGTCCATGGGTGATTTCTTGAGGTCGCGGATGGGCGGCGGGCTCATGGCGCCCGTGCGAGCGGCGGCGGAAGCTCCGCTGTTAAAAGGATCCGTCGCTACCTTTTTTTTTGAGCCGAGGTATTTCACCACCACGACGGCGGCGATGACGAGAATGACGATGAAGAGCAGGCCCACGAAGAAGCCGCCGCCGGAGGAATGCTGGTAGTAGACCGGCCCGCTTCCGTAGGCGTAACTCGGACCGTACGCGTAGTTGTGCCGGTTCATCAGCGAATCCATCATGATGGCGTCGCTCAGAACGTTGTACGCCATCCAGTTGCCCCCCATGTAGTAACCGTACCCGCCGTACGACTGGTTGTAGATGACGGTGTAATTGTTGCCGCCGACTGACGTCGTCTGCGGGATGTAGCTCGGGCGGGTGTTCGGCTGGGTCGGAAAGGTCGACTGGTACTCGGCGGCGTGCTTTTGCTGGAAATCCTTCACCGCCTCCCCGCGGCTGGAGAAGGTCGAGCCGCCCTGGCCGACCTTGCGCGCGAGCGCGGCGTCGGTGGCGCTGCTCGTCGGGCCGCTGCGCTGGGTCGAGCTGCTGGAGCTCGGGCCGGAGTTGGTGGTCGAGCTGCTGCTGCTGGGGGAGAACCGCGACGAGCTGCCCCAGGTCGAGCCGCTGCCGCTCGTGGTCGTGCGCGTCGAGGAGCCGCCGGTGGAGGAGCCCCAGGTGGATCCGGACGACGATCGGCCGCTGCCGAATGAGCTGCCGCCGCCGCTGCTGCTCCGGCTGCTGCTGCTGCTCGAGGACGAGCTCCGGCCACCGCCGAAACTCCCGCCGCTGCTCCCCGCGCCGCGCGCCCAGAGCTCTCCCGGAAGGACGATGATCAGGGCGACGAAGAAGCAGGCCAGGCGAAACAGCGATTTCATCGGATCGACGTAGAAGGTGGAAACGGCGGGCGAATCAGCCGGCGATGACCTGCGAAAGCAGCAGCGCCACCGCGATGAAGAGGGCGGCGGATATCAAGCCGGCCGCCGGATTCTTGTCCTCGGAGATTTCCTTGGCCATCGGCGACTCCGGGAGAAAGAGATGCGCCGCGACGATGGCCGCGACGACCAGGAGCACGAGCCCGATCACCGAGTCGACCACGATCAGACCGAGCTCGCCCACGAGATCGCTGGAGGCGCCGGCGAGCGCGGCCCGCACGATGATGCCGACGGCGGTCAGGAAGCCGCCGAGGCTGATGCCGGCGGCGGCGTTATTGTCGATCTCGAGCGCCTTCTTGAAATCGAAGCGCACCATCTTGCAAAAGAGCGCCGCGCCGATCGCGAGAATGATCTGCCCGGCGAGCCAGTAGACGAGGACATCGCGCACGGCGAGCAGCACGGAATCGCTATGGCCGGCGAGCGCGCCTTGCAGCACGAGGCCCGAGGCCAGAGCGCCGCCGGCGAGGATCGCGCCGGCGCCGATGTTGCGATCGCGCACGATCTCGTCCCGGACCGGGATGCCGCGGAGGACGGTCGCTTGCACGATGAACACGCTCGCCCGCATGAGGACCACGATGAGCACGCCCTGAAGCGCCAGCAGTCCCGCCGCCGCCTTCAAGCTCGGCCAATTGTCGGCCGAGTTGCCGACGAAGGCGCCCATCAGCGCGAAGGTGACGCCGAGGAGATAGCCGGTGAGCGCGGTCCCGAAGGCGGGGTTGTCCTGGCTGGTGAGCTGCTCGGCGAAGTTGAACTTCTCGGTCTTCTGGTAGATGAACTTCGCCAGCCAGAGCGCGAGCAGCGCGATGCCAAAGAGCGGCAGGCTCCACCCGGTGCGGTTAACGAGCGACGAAACGTCCGCGAGAATGGTCATGGGATATGGAGACGAGGGACGGCGAGTGTGTCAGGTCGGGAACGGGAGGGCAATGGGATTGCGGGGGACGGCTTCGGCGCGTAGTGGCGCGCGGATTTCAGACAATCAGGCGGCGATTCCGTTCGCTCTTTGGAGTTCGTCCCTAACGCAACGCCCCCGAAAACTCCCGCAGCGCCTCCACTTTCGCCAACGCCCCGCCGGAATCGATCTGAGCACCCGCCCACGCGCAGCCGGCGGCCAGATTCTCCGCCAGGCCGGCGACGACGAAGCCCGCGGCGGCGTTCAGGACGACGACGTCGCGCATCGGGTCGCGGAGCTCGCCGCTCAGGATGCCGGTGAGGATCTCCGCGTTGCGCGCGCGGTCGCCGCCGCGGAGCTGGTCGACGCTCGCCGGGGCAATGCCGAGGTCGGCTGGCTGGACCGACAGGGATCGGATCGCCGGCGTGGACCCGGGCGTGATTTCCCGGATGTCGCTCGGGCCGGCGGTCGAGAGCTCGTCCATGCCGTCGCCGTGGACGACCCAGACTTTTTCCCGCGGGAGAAGGGCGACGGCGGCGGCGTATTTCTCCAGCAACTCGCGGGAGAAAAGGCCGATGAGCTGGCGCGGCGGGCGGGCGGGATTGAGCAACGGGCCGAGCAGGTTGAAGATGGTCGGGATGCCCTCGGCGGCGAGCCGCTTGCGCACGGGGCCGATTGCCTTGAACGCGGGATGATACGCCGGCGCGAAGAGGAAGCCGACGCCGTGGCGGTAAACGCATTCGCGCAGGTGCGCGGGCGGCAGGTCGATCCGCACGCCGAGCGCCTCCAGCACGTCGGCCCCGCCGCTTTGCGAGGTGATGGCGCGGTTGCCGTGCTTCACCACCGCCGCGCCGCCGGCGGCGAGGATGAACATGGCGGTGGTGGAGACGTTGAAGAGATGGAGCTGGTCGCCGCCGGTGCCGCAGACATCGAGCAGCGGGCCGGGCGCGCGGGCGGGATCGATCCCGGGATCGACGGCATGCGCGAGCAGCGCCTGGGCAAAGCCGGCGAGCTCCACCGCGGTCTCGCCCTTGGTCCGCAGCGCGGTGAGGAAATCGGCCTTGCTCGTCTCGTCGACCTCTGGCGAAAGCAGCGCGCCAGCCGCGGCTGCGATCTCCGCCGGCGCGAGCTCGCCGCCCGCGTGGAGGTGCGCGGTGAGGGTAGCGAGCGTGGGCAAGGGCATGGCGGCTCGGCTGAGGTACGACCGCTGCGCGGAAACTCCAAGCCACAAATCCCAAAAGCCAAATAAGCACCAAGGGCCAAAGGCTCAAAGCCCAAACAGCGCGCCGCCACGCGCGGTCTGGGTTTGAGATTTGTCCCTTGGTCTTTGGAGCTTATTTGGCCCTTGGGTATTGAGGCTTGGAGCTTCCGGAGAGCCGCCCCCGCGCTTTTTTGCGGTGAATCTTCATTCCTTTCGCTATGGATTCGCGTCGTGCCCACCGACGAAGAACCCGCAGACGACCCCCCGAGGAAGCGCGAGGGGTTTCCCTGGATCCGCTTGTTCTTCGTCCCCTTCCTGCTCGGCGGTTTGGCCGTCCTCTGGATCCTTACGGTGGCTCCGCTCTGGCGCGGCCTGCTCGCGCGCTCCTGGGAACCGACGCCCTGCACCATTCTCACCAGTGAAGTCGAAAGTGTGCCCGGCGATGGAAATGACACCTTCCGCGTGAAGATCACCTATCGCTACGACTTTCGGGGCGAAAGTTACACGTCGACGCGCTTCAACTTCGAGACCGGCAGTTCGAGCACCTACGACTGGAAAGCGAAGGTCGTCGCCGATCTGCGGCCCGACCGCCAGACCGAATGTTTCGTTAATCCGCGGAATCCGCAGGAGGCGGTTATCGAGCGTAGTCCCCGCGCGGAGATTTGGTTCGGGCTGTTCGGACTGCCGTTTATCGCCGTCGGGTGCATGGCGTTCCTGCCGCAACGCGGGAACGTCCGCTTTGTCCCGTACAAGAAGGCGGTGAAGATGGTGGCGCGGCAGCAGAAGCGCGCGCGACCGGCGGAGCGGGTCGAGCAGGAGGATGAGACCGAGCCGGGGTGGCGCGTGCTCAAGCCGGCGATGTCGCGCGGGCAACATGCCCTCATCATCACCCTCGTGGCCATCTTCTGGAACGCGGTCACCTGGACGGTCCTGCTGGCGAATTGGAATTCCAAGCCAAGCCCGCAGTGGGGGGCCGTCGCGTTTTTCTCGGTGTTCGTCCTCGGCGGGGTGCTGCTCATCGGCGTGGCGATCCACCGCATCCTTTCGCTCTTCAATCCGACGCTGCGGGTCTCCATTGAGCGCGGCGCGCTGCGGCTCGGCGGCACGCGCGGGCTGGCGTGGGAGTTCCAGGGCTCGACCAGCCGCATCCGCACCTTCACCGTGACGCTGGAGGGAGTGGAAGAGGCCAAATACAGCCGCGGCACCACCACGACCACGGAGCGCCGCGTCTTCGCGAAAGAGGAGCTGTTCACCAATCACGACCCGCTGTCGATGGCGCGCGGCTCGACGGAGATCCGCGTGCCGGCGGACTCGATGCACTCCTTCAGCGGGGGGAACAACTCCATCCTCTGGCTCGTGCGCCTGCATGGGGAAATTCCGATGTTCCCCGACGTCAACGACGAGTTCCCGGTCACCGTCGCGCCTTTGGATTCCGGAGTCCACTCATGAGCACCATCCGCCTCGGCCTCCGCGAAAATCGCATCTCCTTCGCCCCCGGTGAGGTCATCGCGGGCGCGGTCGATTGGGAGCTCCAGGCCGTCCCGAAGAAGGCCGAGGTCCGCCTCGGCTGGACGACGGTCGGCAAGGGGACGACCGATTCGCAGATCGTCGACCGGGTCGTGTTCCAGGAGCTGCGGGCGACGGATTTGCGGACCTTCGAGTTCACCGCGCCGGCCGAGCCATACTCGTTTTCGGGGAAGCTCGTGTCGCTGGTTTGGAACGTGGAGCTGGTCCTGCAGCCCAAGGATCTGCGGGAGCGGCACGAAATTGTCATTGCGCCGGGAGGCCATGAGGTGCTCCTTCCCGGAGTGGCCGACGCGTGAGTTCGCTCGGCCCTCATCCCTATGCGACCCGCCTTTCCCCGCCGCCAGCCATGAAAGCCCGCGACAATCCCTTCGCCACGCAGCGCACGGAGAAGCTCGCGTACCGCCTGCCGGGCGGCCTCACCTGGCCGGCGCTCCTGGAGCGGCTGAAGGGGCAGGACTACTGCGGGTCGATCGTCGGGCGGCATGGCACGGGCAAGACCACGCTGCTCGAGGAATTCGTTCCGCACCTGAAAAAGCTCGGGTTCGAGCCGCAGCTCATTCGGTTGAAGACGGAGAGCAGCATGCGCGAAAAGGAAGCGCTCCCGGCACTGCTCCGGCGCATCGTGAAGCCGGCGTTCATCCTGCTCGATGGCGCGGAGCAACTCTCCACGCGCCACTGGCTCCCCGTGCGCTCGGCCGCGAGCACGGCCGCCGGCTTCCTCGTCACCGTCCACCGCGTGAGCCGGCTGCCGACGCTCCTCGAGTGCGACAGCAACCCCGGCCTGCTGGCCGGCCTCGTGCAGGAGCTCACCGGCAAACCCTTCCCGCTGGACGAGGCGACCGAACTCGTGGCCCGGCACTTCGGAGACCTCCGCGCCTGCCTGCGCGAGCTCTACGACGAGTGGGGCGAGCGGAACAAGGGGAAGCTGGCCGCGTAGAGCGCGGCTCTCCGGGTTCGTAGTTCCGCCTTCAGGCGGCCAGGCGCAGCCTGCGATCAGCGCGTCGGACCTTCGAGAGCGCCTCGGTCCCACGCACCCTCGCCGCCTAAAGGCGGAACTACGAACCCGGGAGTGCCGCGCCGAAATTGTCGTCGAAAACATGTGCGATGGTTTCATAAGCTGCCACCATCACTCCCGCACTCCCCTCCCCCACCACCCTCCGCCCCGCCACCGCCGCCGACGTCCCGCTCATCCTGTGCCTGATCCGCGCCCTCGCGGAGTACGAGCGCGCTCCGCAGGACGTGGTCGCGACCGAGGAACTGCTCCGCGAGCACCTCTTCGGCGCCACGCCGGCCGCCCATGTCCTGCTCGCCTGCGACGAGGGCGAGCCCGTCGGGTTCGCGCTCTATTTCTTCAACTACTCAACCTGGCTCGGCCGCCCCGGGCTCTACCTCGAGGATCTCTTCGTCCTCCCCGGGCACCGCCGCCGCGGTCACGGCCGCGCCCTGCTGCACCGGCTCGGCCAGATCGCCGATGAGCGCGGCTGCGGCCGGATGGAGTGGGCCGTCCTCGACTGGAACAAGCCGGCGATCGAGTTCTACAAAACGCTGGGCGCCGCGCCGCTGGATGAGTGGACGATCTTCCGCCTGACGCGGGAGGGGATCGCGAAGCTGGCGCAAAGTGTGGCGGCATCGTAGAGGGGAGCGCGCATCCCACCGAACGCGCCGGTATGGAGCCGACCGTTGCAACGAACGGCTTGGATGCGAAGCCATTCTCGAGGCGCCGACAATTGGAAATTGAAAATTGGAAAATGGAGATTGGAAATCGAATCCTACGCGCGCGCCGCAGCGTCAGGGCATTTTCCAATCTCAAATTTCCAATTTTCAATTTCCAATTGCCGTCGCTTTTCCTGCTCTGAGAACGAGGCAGTGTGCTGGGAATGCAGACGATGAAGACCGAGAATCGCCCGCCCCCGCCCCCGCGCCGTCCTCATCCGCGCCAACCATATCTACTTTACCCCCCTCCCCTTCTCCCCTACGCTTTCCCCATTATGAGCACTGCCACCGCCGAAGCCCCCACCGCCACCTCCACCAGCCAGCTCGACCAGCTCAAGAAATTCACGCGGGTCGTGGCCGATACCGGGGACTTCGAGTCCATGCGCGAATTCAAGCCGCAGGACGCGACGACCAACCCCTCGCTCATCCTCCAGGCGGTCAACAATCCGAAGTACACCCACATCCTCGACAAGGTCGTCGCCGACCGGAAGGGGAGCGGCCTCACCGGCGCGGCGCAGATCGAGGACACGATCGATAACGTGCTCGTCGCCTTCGGCCTGGAAATCCTGAAGATCGTCCCCGGCCGCGTCTCGACCGAGACCGACGCGCGCCTCTCCTTCGACACCGAGGGCTCGATCAAGAAAGGCCGCGAGCTCATCGCGCTGTACGAGAAAGCCGGCATCTCACGCGAGCGGGTGCTGATCAAGATCGCCTCCACCTGGGAGGGGATCAAGGCCGCCGAGGTGCTGCAAAAGGAGGGGATCCGCTGCAACCTCACCCTCCTCTTTTCGCTCGCCCAAGCCATCGCCTGCGCCGAGGCCAAGGTGCAGCTCATCTCGCCCTTCGTCGGCCGCATCTACGATTGGTACAAGGCCGCGCAGAAGCGCGACTTCACCGGCGCCGAGGATCCCGGCGTCCAGTCCGTCACCACGATCTTCACCTATTACAAACACTTCGGCTACAAAACCGAGGTCATGGGCGCGAGCTTCCGCAACACCTCGCAGATCGTCGAGCTCGCCGGCAGCGACCTCCTCACCATCTCGCCCGACCTGCTGGCAAAGCTCGCCGAGAGCACCGAACCGCTCACGAAAAAACTCGACGAAGCCGCCGCCAAGGCCGCGAAGGTCGACCGCATCGACCTCGACGAAAAGACCTTCCGCTACCTGGTGAACGACGACGCCATGGCGACCGAAAAGACCGCCGAGGGCATCCGCAAATTCTCCGCCGATATCGTGAAGCTGGAGAAGGTCGTGGGGGACAAGATCGCCGGGAAGTAAGGGCGGCCGTGCCATCCTTCGTGACGAAGCTCCCTGTTTCGTCACGAGGACGAACGCGCGTTCGGCTC
>DASYIS010000536.1:0-9555 GCA_035997375.1 Chthoniobacteraceae bacterium | reverse complement strand
GAACAGGTGCCGCCTCCAATTCCTTGAGCGTCTCTCGCGCGACCAACGCTCAAGAAAAGTGAGGCGGCACCTGTTCGCCTATGCTCACAGAGAGCCGCCTCTACACATCGGTTTCGGGCGCTTCGCGCTTCCCGAAAACACTCCCCAGCTTGCGCTCGCTCGCTTCCCGCACCGCGACCAGCCGCTCCAAATACTTCGCGAGCAGATCGAACTCCAGGTTCACCTGCTCGCCCGCGTTGCGCTGTTGCAGGTTCGTCATCGCCAGCGTGTGCGGGATGAGCCAGACGGTGAAGCGCGCTTCCTCCAGCTTCGCGACGGTGAGGCTGATGCCGTCGATCGCGATCGAGCCTTTGAAAATGACGTACTGCGCGAACTCACGCGGCAGCGCGACTTCCAGGCGGTGGTCGGCGCCCGCCTGCTCGAGCGCGAGGATTTCGCTGACGCAATCGACATGGCCCTGCACGAAGTGGCCGCCGAGCCGGCCGTTCGCGGGGAGCGCGCGCTCGAGGTTCACCAGCCCGCCTTCCGGCAAATGCCCGAGGTTGGTGCGGATGAGCGTCTCATCGAGCAGATCGAAGGTGAGCACGTCGTCGGCGAGCTTTGCCAGCGTGAGGCAGCAACCGTTGACCGCGATGCTTTCACCGAGCTCGAGCTGCTCGAACTGCTCCGGGGTCGCGATGTGCAGCCGCGCGCCGCCGGCCAGCTTCTCCATTGCGACGACCTCCGCGGTTTGCTCGATGAGACCGGTGAACATTGGGGGAAAGCGGGGAGTTTTTGCCTACGAATCACACGAATCACTCGAATCTGAAAAAGTAGCGCGCGCCAAGCTTAGCCATTTGGACAAGATCGTGAGGACACTGGATTGCATTTGTTTGATTCGTTAGATTCGAGTGATTCGTAGGCAATTTCCGAGGATCAGTGGATGGGCGAAATGAATACGCGCATCACATTCACCCGGCCGCCGGGGAAGTACCAGCGCTTCTGAAACTCGAACGAGCGCTCCTCGGGCACGTAGTCGATCCAGCTCGGCTCGCCGGGATAGTTCGGATCGTAGACCGTGAAGCGCATGCGGCCGTTCGGCTGCTTGTGCATCGCGTAGACGACGACGACGTGGTTCATGTGCGGGAAGCGCGCAAGGTACATCGCGCGCAATTCGCCGCGCTTCACCGAGTCCTCCAGCCACCGCTCCGCCGCCGCCTGGCCGGCGCGGAGGTGGGGCAGCACCATCCGCCAATTGCCGATGCGCAAATAGCTCGGCACCCAGTTGCCGAGGTTTTCCTTGAGCAGCCCCTCGTAGGCGACCGAGAAATCGTGCAGGTCCGCAAAGCCCGGGAAGACGATCTTCTCCCGCTCCGGGCTCGCCCACACCGGGATGCGAAAAAGCCGGAGCATGCGCGCGCGGTATTCCTCGCGCGTGACTTTCGGCTCGCTGGGCGCAAAGCGCGCGAACTTGTTGAACTGCATCATTCCGCGCGTGAGCACAAAGCAGCGATGGCCAAACTCCACGGGCTTGTCGCGTTTCGCGATATGGAGCTGGCCGGCCTCGTCGACGCCGTATTTGAGGACCGTGTCGTTGGAGAAGGCGAACGTGTCGCGGTGGAGCTCGAACGGGCGCGCGTGGGCGAGGGGAGCGCAGGCGAGCGCCAGCAGGAGAGCGAGGTATTTCACGAATGGGATGGCCGGCAGATTCCTAATCCTGCTCTTGCTCATGCTCCTGATCTTCGGGTCGCGACAACGGTGTGCGGGCGGGAGCAGGAGCAAGAGCAAGAGCAGGATTAGGAAGCTTCGGAAGCCGAGCGCCGGTGTTGTTTGTTTACTCGGCCGCGAGCACCGCCGCGCCCTCCTTATGGCTCTGGCTCCGTTTCGTCGCATTCTTCACGAGATTCGCTCCGAGCTCCCACAGCGGCCCCGGGAATTTCCGGCACTCGGTGAGCACGGTATCGAGCGCATTGACGAATTGCGTGACCTCCTTCTCGCCGATGACCAGCGGCGGCAGGATCTTCACCACGTCGAGCCCGTGTCCGCCGACTTGCGCGAGGATGCGGTGCTTCGTGTAGAGCGAAGTCACGATCATCTGGCCGAAGAGCTCGGGCTCCAGCATGTGCAGGGCCTTCCAGCCCATCTTCAGCGTGAGCTCGCGCGGCTCGTGGAAATCGATCCCGACCATCAGCCCCTGGCCGCGGATTTCCTTGATCAGCGAATGCTTCTCCTTGAGCGCATTCAGCCGGCCGATGAGGTCCGCGCCCTGCACCCGCGCGCGCTCGACGAGGCCCTCCTCCTCGATCACTTGCAGCGTCGCGAGCCCGCAGGTCATCGCGAGGTTGTTGCGGCCGAAAGTGGACGAGTGCACGACGCAGCGCTCCAATTTGGAAAACGTCTTCTGGTAAATGGCCCGCCGCATGACGATCGCGCCGACCGGCACGTACCCGCCGCTCAGCGATTTCGCCACGGTGATGATATCCGGCTCCAGCTCGTGATGCTCGAAGCCCCACCACTTGCCGGTGCGCCCGAGGCCGGTCTGCACTTCATCGGAAATGACGAGCGTGCCGTGTTTCCGGCAGAGCGCCTGGGCGTCGCGGAAGAAGCCCGCCGGCGGCTGATGCAGCCCCTTGCCCTGCACCGGCTCCAGCACCAGCGCCGCGACATCGCGTTTCGCCAGGCGCTCCTCCAGCGCCGCGAGATCGCCGAGTTTCACGCTGCCGGCCCCCTCGAGCAGCGGCCCGAAGCCCTCGCGGAAATGTTTGCTTCCCATCAGCGACAGCGACCCGTGCGTCAGCCCGTGGAAAGCGCTGTCGAACCCGAGCAGCCCCGCGCGCCCCGTCGCCTGCCGCGCAAACTTGATCGCCCCCTCGACCGCCTCCGTCCCCGAGTTGCAAAAGAAGATCGCGTTGAGATGCTCCGGCAGCTTCTTGAGCAGCGCCTCCGCGAGCAGCCCGGAGAGCAGCGAGCAATCCATCTGCACCATGTTGGGCAGATCGAGATCGAGCACATCGCGCAGCGCCTGCTTCACCGTCGGGTGATTCCGTCCGATGTTGTAGACGCTGTAGCCGCTGAGGAAATCGAGATACGCGCGCCCCTCGCGATCATACAGATAAGCGCCCTCCGCGCGCGCGTAGACCTGATCGAACCCGATGATCCGCTGGACGGCGACGAGGGTGGAATTGAGATGCCGCTCGTGGAGCTGGTAGTTTTCGCCGAGGCGGGTCTGGACGAGGTGCTTGAGATCGAAGGCCATGAAGTGGGTCGGGACGTTAAGCGCAGTGCGCCCAAGAGGCAACCGCCCTCATGCCGGGCAGCGCGGCCTGTGGAGCCGGTGCGGGGAGCATTCGCGCCGGGCGCATGTTCTGGCTGGCGCCCTCGCCGGCCAGCTTTCAACACACTGCGCGTGTAAACTCTCCAAACGGTGTGCCGCGCACAACGGGATTCGGCGGGGCGCCGAATCCAGCACGCGGGGCGCGTACGCTCCCCAGGCCAGTGGCGCTGCGCGCCGGTCCCGGCCTTCGGAATCGCTGGGCAAGCGCATGCGGTTGTTGCAATCTCCCTCGATTCGGCATGGCAAAAACGGCGTCACATCCCCTGCAAGTCTTCATCGGTTGCCCCGGCGACATGGCCCCGGAGCGCGATGCGTTGCTGGCTTCGCGCGACCACATCGAAAGCGTCGTCTGCCCCGTCAAATTCACGACCTGGAAGATGAGCGCCTCCGGCGTGGGTGAAGCGCAGCGGGTCATCTTTGAAAACGATCCGGTCGAGTCCTTCGACATCGTGGTGATTCTTGTTTGGAGCCGCCTCGGTTTGCCGAGCGGGGTTTTCGATCCGCTGACCAAGGCCGAGATGACCGGCACGGAGGCGGAGTTTGTCGCCGCTTATGACCTGCACCAATCGGAGGGCGGGCGTCGGCCGCAGGTGCTTCTCTATCGTTGTGCGCGCAAGGCGGAGGTCGACACGAGCTCTCCGAAGCTGGCGGAGCAGATGGCCCAGCTTCAGGCGGTGCAGCAGTTCTTCAAGCAAACCGAAAAAGGCGGATTGCGTCCCATGCTGGTGCAGAGCTTTCAGACCGCGGAGGAGCTGAAGGAATTCGTCACGCGGGACATCAAGAAGGCCGCCGGACGCTTGCGCGAGGCGGGGAAAAAGACCGCCGCTCCAGCGAAAAGGCCTTCATCGAAACCGAAAGGCGAGAACTCCGGCGAGCTGCTCCACCGCTACTTCGCCGGCCTGCGCGACCAGTTCTCCATCTACGAAAACGTCGGCCTGCCCGTCCCCGAGCGCGATGGCCGGGAGGGCGAGAAGGATGCGCCCATCGCCATCCGCCGGCTCTTCGTCGAGCCCTCCTGCACCGACGCCCATCTCAGCCCCGAGGCCGTCGACGCTTTGCTGCGCGAGGGGAAGAATTCGGCGGCGCCGCTCCTCCCGCGCGTGGCCCCGGCGAAGTCGCGCACCGTCCTCCTCGCCGATCCCGGCATGGGCAAGAGCACGCTCATCCAGTGGCTCATCGCCACCCTCGCGGATGAAGCCGTGCCGCCGGGCGCGGAGGCCCTGCGCGGCGCCATCCCGCTCCCCTTCATCCTCCGCGACCTCGTCGGGCACCTGCCGCCGGAGGTGAAGGGGTGGAACTGGGACGCACTCGTGGACGCCTTCCGCCAGTGGCGGCATCGCGGCAAGGGCGCCCCGCTCGCCGCCCCGCTCACGGCGGACGACGCGCTCTTCCGCTCCATCCTCGCGTCACCCGAGGCCTTCTTCCTCATCGATGGCCTCGATGAAATCGGCGACCCGCAGCGCCGCACCGCCATCCGCAACGCGATTTGGGAGGGGTTTAGAAAATACCCCGATGCGCGTTGGCTCATCACCTCGCGAGTTGTGGGTTATGAGCAGGCAAACGTGGATCAAAGTGAACAGGAGCACTCCATGGGCATTCCGCAAGGATCCTGGGAAAAACATGCGGCCGACCGCGGCGCACACCGCTTCAGTCTTCGCGAAGGTCGTTTGAATGAAATCATTGGGTATTCGACGATTGTCTCACTCACTTACGCCACGCGTCTCCACCTCGCCCCCTTCGACGACACCCAGCAGATGGCCTTCGCCCGGAACTGGTATGTCCCCCGCCTTGGCGACGCGGTGGGCACGCAGCGCGCGGATGACTTCATCGCCGCCGTCCATCGGAATAACCACACCCGCGTCATCAGCCGGGTGCCGAATCTCCTCTACCTGCTCGCGCTGCTCTTTCGGCATCGCGCCCGCCTGCCGGATGGCCGGGCGCTCGTCTATGCCGCCATCTCCTCCGCCTACCTCGCCGACATCGACCTCGGCCGGCACCTGCCCGATTCGCTCATCGTCCCGTGGAAGTTCGAGGAGAAGGAAGAGCTCCTCGCCCTCGTCGCCATGCGGATGCAGGAGATCCGCGTCGCGCGGGCGAAGGACGAAAAGGGCGAAGTCCTCGTCACTCGCGAGCAGCTCGAGGAATGGCTCGGCCCGCGCTTTGGCGGCGCCGGCGATGCGGAGGCGTGCGCCGAGCTGCACCGCTTCCTCGACCACATCGCGAACCGGTCCGGCCTCCTCCTCCCGCGCGGTGAGGGCCTCTTCGGCTTTGCCCACCTTTCCTTTCAGGAATACTACGCCGCCTGCCTTCTGGAGAAGGAGTTCCAGCGCATCCTCACGGAAAAGGCGCAGCCCGCCGGGGACGACATCTTCGGCGCCCCTGCGGCTGCGGCGAAGAAGGACGAGGAGAAGATGTTCGCGGAGATGGCCGCGCTCCCCGCGAGGCATGAGCCGCTGCTCTTCCTCGTGGAAAAGCTCCGCCACAGCGCGCCCTACACCAGCCGCATCCTCGGCTGGACCTTCCCGCAGCTCGCCACTGAGCCACCGGTTGCGCAGGAAGGCGATGCGTTGCATGAGGTCCAAAAGTGGATGCCCTTCACCGCTGCGCAGCTCCTTGCCGGCATATCGCTCGATCAGGAAGTCACCCTCGACGACGCGCAACGCGCCAAGATCTGGCGCAGCCTGTGGCAAGCCCACATCGCTGCGTGGCTTAGCGGATGGAACATCGCTCCATCTCTCGTCGTCGCGGGGAGCGGATACCAAACAGCCGTGCTCGAAGCCGCTGCCGCTTTGAACGCAGCGAGGTTCCACCTTTTCCACTGCACGGCGGTGAGCGACCTAAGGCCGCTCGCGGGTCTGGCTTCCTTGAGGGTACTCGACCTCCATCACTGCACGGCGGTAAGCGACCTGACGCCGCTCGCGGGCCTACCTTCTCTGGGCACACTCTGGCTCAACGGCTGCACGGCGGTGAGCGACTTGAAGCCGCTCGCGGGACTGGCTTCCTTGAAAACACTCAACCTCAACGGATGCACGGCGGTGAGCGACGCGGAGGTGGCGGCGCTGCAGGCGAGCCTGCCGAAGCTCACAATCTACCGGTAGCCCCGCGACACCCAGGCCGGGGGGCGGCGGTGGCAGGGAGTGAGCGGGGTTGTCCGCGCGGAGCGAGGATGGGGGCGCGGACGGCGCAACGTTTGGCGGCCAGCTCGCGCACGCTGGGGGAGCCATGCTCCCTGTGCCGGCTCCCCTTCAGACCGGCCGCTCCACCACCATCGTTTTGCTGCCGGCTTCGTTGCCCGTCTTCAGCACCACGTACACTTTGAAGGCTGCCTGCGCGCCGGGTTGCGTGAGCGAGAAGCTCGTGAAGAATTCGCCCGCCTCCGCCGGCGTCTGCCGGGCCACGGTGACGGCGTCCGCCTCGTCGTAGCGGCGGCCGGGATTGCCCCGCAGCTCGTAGTGATCGAGCGCCGCGTCGTCCAACGCCTCATATAGCACGCGGGCCTGGCCGGGCATCTCGAAGGAGACGCGCGCCTTCGCGGCGCGCCCAAGAGGCAACCGCCCTCCTGCCGCTACAACATCGCCTGCACGAGATCCCGCTCTTCCTTCAGCTCATCGACCGAGGCGTTGATCTTCTCCTGCGAGAACTCGTTGAGCGGGACCCACTTTGCGACTTCCCAGCCGCCGCCGGAAAGGGTGCGGATGGGGAAGGAGGAGATGAGCCCGCTCTCCACGCCGTAGTCGCCGCGCGAGCACACGGCCACGCTGTACCAATCGCCTTCCTTGGTCGGGGTGACGAGCGAACGGACGGTGTCGACGACCGCATTCGCCGCCGAGGCCGCGGAGGAGGCGCCGCGCGCTTTGATGATCGCGGAGCCGCGCTGCTGCACGGTCTTGAGGAAGTCGCCCTCCAGCCACGCGCTGTCCTGGATGACCTCCGCCGCGGGGCGGCCGGTGATCCGCGCGTTGTGGAAATCGGGGTACATCGTGGGCGAGTGGTTGCCCCAGACGGCGAGGTTTGTGACCTCGGCGACCGGCACGCCGGCGCGCTTGGCGAGCTGGCTCTTCGCGCGGTTTTCGTCGAGGCGCGTCATGGCAAACCAGCGGTCCGACGGCACGCCCTTCGCGTTGTTCATCGCGATGAGGCAATTGGTGTTGCACGGGTTGCCGACGACGAGCACGCGCACGTCGCCCGCGGCGTTTTGCTCGATCGCCTGCCCCTGGCCGACGAAAATCTTGCCGTTGATCCCGAGCAGATCGGCGCGCTCCATCCCCTGCTTGCGCGGCACGGAGCCGACGAGCAGCGACCAGTTCACGCCGCGGAAGCCTTCCGCCAGGTCGGCGGTCGGCACGGTCTTGGCGAGCAGCGGGAAGGCGCAATCCTCGAGCTCCATCACCACGCCCTCGAGCGCGCCGAGTGCCTGCGGCACCTCGATCAAGTGCAGCTCGACCGGCTGATCCGGACCGAACATGGCGCCGGAGGCGATGCGGAAGAGCAGCGAATAACCGATCTGTCCGGCGGCTCCGGTGACGGCGACTTTGATGGGGCTTTTCATGAGAAAGAAGGGTGGGGAACGGCTCAGTCCCGAGGACTCGCCGGGTGTTTGGTGTGGATAACGGAAGGGGAAAAGGGGCGATTACCTTCCGCATTTGGCGCAGCCTCGGCAATAGAATTCAGCCGGTGCATCGTGCCGCATCGCCGGCGCGGATGGGCTTCCACAGCCTCGGCTTCGGAGAACGCCGGAGCGACGCGAATCACGTGAACTAACTATTGACGGCCCGTGTGATCCGGCTACGCTCTCACCCCTTTTCCATTCCGCAGCTTTCCCTATGGCCAACACCAAGTCCGCCGCCAAACGCGCTCGTCAGACCGTGACTCGCTCCCAGCAGAACCGCCGTGTCCTCACGGCGGTCAAGAAGCAGATCAAGGGCATTCGTGCGACGATCAAGACCGGCGACAAGGCGGCGGCGGTCGAAGCGTCGAAGCAGTTCGCCTCGACCGTGGACGTCGCGGCCAAGGGCGGCCGGATCCACATCAACAAGGCGAACCGCCTGAAGAGCCGCGCCGCCCGGCAGATCGCGAAGTTGAGCTAAGGGCTCGCTCTTCGGAGGCGCGGGTGCACTCCGGTTGCAGCCACGGCCCGGTGGGCCGTTTTGACGTCTGCGCGCCGCCGGCCCCCAAGGAGCGGCGTCCGTCTCGGCGCCGACCTTGCGCTCGCGAAGCGACACTTCTTCCGGACGTTCGAGCTTCCGTGGCGCGGATGGGCGCAACGGGATTGCTGGCGCTTCGCCGTTTGAAGTCGGCGCCGGGACGGACGCCGCTCGTGCGCTGTGAAGCAGCACGCTCCTCCGGGGTGAACGACCCCGGCCATCTAACCCGATCCCGGGCCAAACCGCCTTCGGCGGCAGTGGTCACCCGCCGCGCCCTTAAAACGGAATGTCGTCCTCCTCCGGCGCGTCGAGATCCGGGTCGACCGGCTTGCGCGGGGGCGGGGGAGCTTGCTGAGGCGGGGGCCGGCGGGCGGGCGGGGCCGAGGCGGGGCGCGCGCTGGAGCGGCTCTCCATCTCCTCGTCGGGGCCGGAGGGCCCGCCGCCGCCGGAGCCTTCCTTGCTGCCGAGGAACTGCATCACTTCGCCGACGACGCGCATCTTCGAGCGCTTCTGGCCGGTGGTCTTGTCGTCCCAGGTGTCGAGCTTCAGCCGGCCCTCGATGTAGACCGGGCGGCCCTTCTTGAGGTACTGCTCCGCGAGCTCGGCCAGGCGGCTCCAGAGCTCGACGTCGACAAACGTGGTCTCCTCGCGCTTCTCGCCCTGGTCGGTCGTCCAGACGCGGTTGATGGCCAGGCCGAGGTCCGCGATGGCCGTGCCTTTCGGCGTGTACTTGATCTCGGGATCCCGGGTGAGATTCCCCATCAGCATGACTTTGTTGAGATTCGGCATGGCGGGAGAGTAGGCGGGCGAAGGGAAAGGCGCGAGCCTAGTTCGAAGCCGGCGGCGGCGTGATCTTCGCGATGCGCACCGGGCGGCCGATCGACTTCCGGCTGACCGGCGCCTTCACGTAGTTCTGGCGGTAAACGTCGGCGTTCAGCTTGAACTTCGAGCGGAGCTTCTGGATGACCACGGGCTCGCCGTGGAAGATGAAGTTCACGTAAAAGCCGTTGTCGGACTTGCCGGCGGCGTAGGTGAAGTTGCGGTTGCCGAGCTGCTGGACGGTTTCGATCTCGGCGCCTTCTTTTTTGAAGTCACCTT
>DASYIS010000535.1:0-9546 GCA_035997375.1 Chthoniobacteraceae bacterium | reverse complement strand
GAAAGGCCTCGGTATTCATCACGGCGCCATCACCCACCGCCCCGAAGTCTGTGATCGTGAACGCGTGGCGCGGAATCGCGGGGGCCTGCGGCTCGCGAAATGAAGGCTCCTTTGCGGCCAGCGGCTCGAGCAGCAGCGCCGCGGCGAGTGCAGCAAGGAAGAGGAAGGGGAGAGGATGTCGGCGCATGGTTTTCATTGGGAGTCGTCTCAACGCCCGCGGCGGGCCACCTTGCGGAACTCCGCGGGCGTCGCTTTCTCGTGTTTCCGGAAGGCGGCGAAAAAAGTGTTCAGGCTCGGATACCCGCTCTGCTGCGCGATTGTCTCGATCTTGTCCTCGGTTTCCGCGAGCAGCCGCTTCGCGAGGCTGAGGCGCACGGTGCGGATCTTGTCGCCGGGCGTGCAGCCGACGTGCTCACAAAAGGCCTGGTGCAGCCCGCGCCGCGACATCCCGGCCGCCTGCGCGACGTCATCCACGCCAATCGCGCCGGCAAAATGCTCCGCGATGAAATGCAGCCCGCGCGCCACGCCCTGGTGATTCACGGCGAGGATGTCGCTGCTCTTGCGCGTGATCACCTGCGCCGGCGCAATCCGCACGGGTTTGGCCGGCGCTTTCGCTCCGCGCATCATCCGGTCGAGCAGCGCGGCGCCGTGGTAGCCTTGCTCCTCCAGATTCGTATCGACGCCGGAGATCGAGCGATTTGTGGCGCCGACTGAGAGTAGATAGTCGTCGATGCCGACGATGGCGATCTCACCCGGAACGCTGATGTTTGCGTGATCGCAAACTTCCTGCACCTCGACCGCGAGGGTGCCGTTGGCGGAGAAAACGGCGAGCGGCTTGGCCGCGGCCTTCAGATGGCCGGCGAGCCATTCGCGGCGGCGCGGCCACATGCTCTGCGACGAACCTTGGCTGGACTCTTCGCGCCAGCGCAGCCATGCACACTGCTGACCGGCGGCGGCGAGCGCCTTGGTGAAGCCTTCGCCGCGCTCGCGTTGCGACCAATTCTCCGAGTCGCTGTAAAAGCAGAATCGCCGCAGACCCCGCCCGAGAAAATGTTCGGCGACGAGTTGCCCCGTCTGCGCATGGTCCTGCACGACGTGGGCGAAAGGCAGGTGCGGTCGGCGCAGCGAGAAATCGACCGTCGGCTTTTTCACCGAGGCGACGAAGTGCGCGAGGTCATCGCCAGCGGAAAGCCAGGCGAGCACGCCGTCGCCTTCCCAGCCCCACGGGATGACTTTTTCGTGGATGATGCTGTGCGCCGCCAGGTGCCAGCGGTTTTCCGTCGCATAGGTGGCGATGCCTTGCAGCAACCGATGATCATACCAACCGAGCGCGACGAGGACGTTCTTCTGCCTGGTTTTCGTCATTTTCTCTTCCTGGCCGGTTCGACGGTGACGTTTTCGAAAGTGAGCGAGCCGGAGTGTTTGAGCAGATCGGCGTTCTCGACACCGCCAAACGTGCAGTTTTTCAACCGCACCCCCTCGATCACCGCGGCTGGAAACGACGTGACGATTGCGACGCTCCCGCTGGCTTGGCTCGTCACATTCTCGATGGTGACATTCCGCAGCACCGGCTGGTGCGGGCCGTTCGCACCTTCTTCGTAGTCGAACTCGACCGAGAGGACGGCCCTCGCCACGAGCCCGATCCTCACGTCGCGGATGTGGATGTTCTCGATGACGCCACCGCGCACCGCGTTCGATTTGAAGCGAAAGGCGCGGTCGAGATTCGGGCTGTCCATTTCGCAGTCGGCAACGAAGACGTTGCGCACCCCGCCGGAGACTTCGCTGCCCATGGTCACGCCTCCGTGGCCGTCTTTCATCTGGCAGTGGCGGATGACGACGTTCTCGCATGGCACGCCGATGCGACGTCCGTCATTATTGCGCCCGCTCTTGATCGCGATGCAATCGTCGCCGGTCTCGAACACACAGTCCTCGATCAACACGTCGCGGCAGCTTTCGGGGTCGCAGCCGTCGTTGTTCGTGCCAAGGCTGCGCACGGTGACGCCACGCACGGTGACGTTCGTGCAGAGCACGGGGTGAATCTCCCACATCGGCGAGTTGATGATGGTGACGCCCTCGATGAGCACGTTCTGGCAGCGATAGGGCTGAATGAAATTCGGCCGCAGGAAATGGCCCTCGCCGTACACTCGCTGCTCCACTGGCACGCCGTCGGTGCCTTGCTGGTCGAGTTTCTGCCGATCCGCGACCTGCCACGTTGGCGTGCCCGTCTCGCGATTGTTCCAAGCCCACCACGTCTCCCAGTTCGCCGAGCCATCCAGCGTGCCTCGGCCGGTGATCGCCACGTTCTCCTGCTCGAAGGCATAGATGAGCGGCGAGTAATTCATGCACTCGATCCCCTCAAAGCGCGTGAGCACCACCGGCAGATATCGCGTCGCGTCGGCGCTGAAGCGCAGGGTCGCGCCGTCCGTGAGGTGAAGATTCACGTTGCTCTGCAAATGGATCGCGCCGGTCAACCACACGCCGCGAGGAATCACGACGCGCCCGCCGCCGGCCGAGTGGCAAGCGGCGATCGCCTTGGCGATCGCCCCGGTGCAATCTGTCTCCGCCGCCGCGCCGAAATCCGTGATTGAAAAATCGCGCGCGGCAAACTGCGGCGGCTTGATCCGCGTGATGATCGTCCCGGCGTTTTCTCCCGCATTGGAAGGAGCTTCCGCGATGGAACCTCCGGTCGCGGTGTACGCAGCGGCCTGTTGCGGCGCGAGCTGCTTCGAAGCCGGATCGCGTTTGCTCGTGTCGAGAGGATGGCCGTCGAGATCGGTGCTCGCGAATTCCTCAAACCGCAGCGTGTCGTCCGCCGGTCCCGTGAGCTGCCAACCCGCCGGCAGAATGTGCGGACCCATCGCGCAGCGGATAAACGACACATGGCTGGCCGGAAAACGCGCGGTCTCGATCCGGGCGAGCCAGCATTTCTTCACCTCGGGCGTGGCCGTGAGTTTGCAATCGAGGAAGACATAGCCCGCGGACGAGGCCGGGTTCCTAGCCTGCAGGATGTACCCGTCGTGCATGCTGCGCAGTTCGCATCGCTCGAAGACCGCGGCCCCGTAGCCCCACACGTAGTCCACGTCGCCTTCTATGTAGCAGTCAGTCACGCGCACGGAGCCGCTCAGGCCGAGAGTATCCTGGAAGCTGAGGAAGTCTGCATTTCGCAGGACGCAGCGTTTGGCGTTCACATACACGGCCTCCGCCTGCGAGCCTCGGTAGGGCGTCGTGTTCTGGATCGTGAGGTTCTCGAGCACAAAGTCATCGCCCTCGACCCCGAGCACTGACCGCTGAATCCATCCGGGATTCAACTTCTCGTTGTTAGTGAAAGTGATGACCGTGGCTTTGCGGTCTTCGCCGACAAGATGCACTTGCGGTTTCTCGCGCCCAATGCGCACGCGCTCCTCGTAGCGCCCCTTTCGGATGAAAATCACCACCGGCTTCTTGCGGTGCGCCTCAGCGAAGTCGACCGCCGCTTGCACCGAAGTGAAATCACCGCGGCCGTCGGCGGAGACCACAATGCGGTCTGCATTGCGCGGGAGTGGAGGCTGGTCCGCACCGGACAATGCGGTGCAGGAGACGAGCGCAAAAATACCGGCGAGGATGTGGATGGCTTTCATGGCTGGATCAAATCTTCGCGGGCGCAAGCCGCGGCACGAGCAGGTGCATTGCCCCGAGCGCGAGGAGATAGGCGCTCCCGGCTATGATGAAGAGCGTCGTGTAGCTGCCACTCGCGTTGAGAATGGCGCCGGTGAGTTTCAACAGACCCATCGCCCCGAGCGCGCCGGCCATGCCGCCGATCCCCACGATGGAACCGACGGCCTGCTTCGGGAACATGTCCGACGCCGTGGTGTAAAGATTCGCAGACCAGCCCTGGTGCGCCGCGGCCGCGAGGCCGACGAGCCACACGGCGAGCCACATACTCGGCAACTGCGTGACGAGCACCACCGGCACGACGCAGATCGCGCAGATGAGCATGGCCGTCTTGCGTCCCGCATTCACGCTCCACCCGCGGCTAATGAGTCGCGAAGAGAGCCAGCCACCACCGATGCTGCCCATGTCGGCCAGGCAATAGATGAGCACGAAGGGCGGACCGAAGCTCTTGATATCGAGCTTGAAGTGCGAGCTGAAGAACAGCGGCAGCAGATAGAGGTACCAGCGCCAAACGGAGTCGGTCAGAAACTTCGCCACCACGTAGGCCCAGGTCTGCCGATGCGGCAGCAGATGGAGCCACGGAACTTTTTCCGTGGTTACCTCCGCCACGTCGGAGCGGATGTAAGCGAGCTCACCGGCGGAAAGGCGTGGGTGGTCCTCCGGTGAACGGAAGGCGCGTAACCAAAACATGAGCCAAAGGAAGCCGATCGCGCCGGTGATGATGAAGGCCCACTGCCAGCCCCAACTCAGATAGATCCACGGAATCGCCAGCGGCGCCGCAATGGCTCCGACATTCGAGCCGGCATTGAAGATCCCGGTCGCGAGCGCGCGCTCCTTTCTCGGAAACCACTCGGCGACCGTCTTGATCGACGCCGGAAAGTTGCCCGATTCGCCGAGGCCAAGCAGGAATCGCGCAAGGCTGAAGCCTGCGATGGTCGCCATCCCTGAGTGCAGCATCGAGGCCGCACTCCAAAAAACCATCGCCAGGGCGAAGCCCACCCGCGTCCCAATCCAGTCGAGCACGCGGCCGACGCCGAGTTGCCCGATGGCGTAGGCGACCTCGAACCAGAAAACGATGTCGGTGTAGTTGGAGTCGGTCCATCCGAAGATCCTTTTCATTTCCGGCGCGAGGATGCCGAAGACCTGGCGGTCGATATAGTTGATCGTCGTGGCGAAAAAGAGCAGGGCGCAGATGACCCAGCGATAGCGGCCGACGCGCGGCGGCTGGGTGTGGTTGGCGGGGAGCACTTCTCCCGTAATCCTCGCGCCGGAATCCTCAGGAGGTGCTGAGTTTGACGTCGACTTCACTGCATTTAGTGCGGCGCGTGGATCGGGGGCACTTGGGTTCATAGCTTCTTGCTGGACGCCGCGATCGTCGTTCTTTCCATCGACTGCGAACCGGCGTGCTCGAAGATGCTGAAGCCAGAAGCATCAGTGGCGATGTCGACGCGAACGCTGGGCATGAGCGGACGCCCGGTGAGGAGCAAGCATGTGAACGGAGGGAACATCGGCGTCAACCATGCTCGCCAGCGCTCCCGCCCGCAATGCCGGTTTCGGCATTGCCTATCCGGAAATGGGCACTCACAAAAACTGGGATTCACTCCTCCGCCGATCGATCGTGCCATCAACCTGCCGGCGCTCGCTCGCGAACGTCGGTTATTCGCATTTCCGCCAGATTTTCAAGGCGCGCACGGGCGTGAGTCCAAAGCGCTTCCAGCAAGAGCTCCGCCTTCGGCGAGCCCAGGATTTTCTGGCCAATACCGACAAGTCTCTGGAGGAGATCGCCGATCTGCTCGGCTTCTCCTCCTCCTTCCACCTGTCACGCCAGTTCAAGCAGCTGACCGGCGCCGCCCCGCGCCATTGGCGCGACTCACTGGCGGTCGCGATTTCCAAGGATTAGCCGCGCGAATCGGCAGCAACGTGCGAGCGGGAGGGATGACGGCGAGGATTCCGGATCGGGTGAAGATGCAGAAGTCTTGGATCGGAACTGAGAGGCTGGGACAGGATGCAGACCTGCACTTTCACATATCTCTCAACGTACCTCACATCTCGTTTTGGCTGCGTTTCGATCTTGTGGGTTGTTTTCGCGCCACGTTTGCGCGCACCTTGGTTTGCTCGATCCTCACGAACATCCATACAATGAGACGGAGACTCGCTCCCTTCACGGTTCTCGCGCTGCTCGCTGCCGCTCTTGTCTTGTCGAGCGCGCTGGCTGCGGGCGATCCGATCTTCTCCGGGCCGCAGCCAGGCGAGAAGACGACGAGCTTCAAGGTGATCGAGATCGGCGGCGGGGCGGATGGCACGGAGCGCGATCCGGTGCGCGACGATGCGGGCGCGCCGACGGTGCTGGTGTTCGTCCATACGGTCGAGCGGTCGCTGCTGCCGCTGCTGCGGGTCATCGAGCAATACGGGGTCGAGCGGAAGGAGCGCATCAAGACGGAGGTGATCTTCCTCGCGGCGGATCGGCGCAGCGGCGAGGAGCGGGTGCGCGCGGTGCAGGGCTCGCTGAAGCTGCGGGCGCGCGTGGGCTTGTCGCCCGATGGCGCGGAGGGGCCGGGCAATTTCGGGCTGAACAAGGAGTGCATGATGACCATCGTGGCCGCCAAGGACAACGTGGTGACCGCGAACTTCGCCCTCGTGCAGCCGGGGATCGCGGATGCGCCCAAGGTGATCGCCGCGCTCGCCAAGACCTGCGGCGATGCGGAACCGCCGAACGTCGAGGCGCTGACCGCCAAGCTGCCCGGAGCGCGTGCGCAGGGTGATATGAAAGCGAAGGAGCCGTTTCCCGGCGCGGTGCCGACGGATGCAAAACTCAACGGCCTGCTCCGCGAATTCATTCGCCCGACCAATGACGACGCCACGGCGGATCGCGTGCTCGCGGAAGTGAAGGCGCACATCGCGGGGAATGCCGATCTGAAAAAGCAGGCGCTCGATGGATGGACGCGCGTGCTCCACTTCGGCGATGCCTACGGCACGCCCTACTCGCGGAAGATCGGGCAGGAATTCCTCGACGGCCTGAAGGCGCCATGAACGCGTGGACGGCACTTCGGTTGGCGGTGGCCGCCGGCGCCATGACGCTGACCGCGGCCGCCGAAGAGCGTCTCGACTTCCGCACGCGAATCCTGCCGATCCTCACGAAGGCCGGCTGCAACTCGGGCCAATGTCACGGCGCCGCCGTGGGCCAGGGCGGATTCAAGCTGAGCCTGCTTGGCTACGATCCGGTCCAGGATTATTTGAACATCACGCGCGAACGCGGCGGGCGGCGCATGGATGCGGAGTCGCCGGCGCGCAGTCTACTTTTGCGCAAGGCCACCGATCAGCTCGATCACGACGGCGGGCGGCGCATCAAGCCCGACTCGGAGGCGTACCGGACGCTGGTGAAATGGCTCGGCGCGGGCGCGGCGTTTGGGCCGCCGGATCTGCGCGTCACTGCGATCGAGGTCGAGCCGCCGGACCTCCTGCTCCCCTCCCCCGGACAGACCGCGCAACTCCGAGTCACCGCGCGGCTGAGCGACGCCACGCAGGAGGACGTTTCCGCGCTCGCGCTTTATTCCACGAACGACGACGCGGTGGCGGAGGTGAAATCATCGGGCCTGGTAACGGTGCGCGACTGCGGTTCGACGAGCATCATGGTGCGCTACGCGGGCCAGGTCGTCGCCGCCCGGGTGGCCGTGCCTTTCGGCGAGGATGAGCTGAAGGTGGACTTCGTGCCGCGCAATTTCATCGACGAAGCGGTCCTCGCCGAGCTGCGCCGGCTCCGCCTGCCGCCCTCGCCGCTGAGCGACGACGCCGAGTTTCTGCGGCGCGTGTTTCTCGACCTCATCGGGCGCCTGCCCACGGCGGCGGAAGCGCGCGCGTTTCTGCGCGAGCCGCCGTCGGACGGGAAACGGAGCCGCCTCATCGCGGCGCTGACCGAGCGCGAGGAGTTCGTCGATTTCTGGACGATGAAGTTTGGCGACTGGCTCCTCATCGGCGGCAAACGCGGCGGCGAACTGCCCACGCGGACGTATCACGCGTGGGTGCGCAAAGAGTTGGCGCAACGGCGCCCGCTCGATCAAATGGTGCGCGACCTCTTGCTGGCGCAGGGCGATCCGGCCAAAGTCGGCCCGGCGAATTTCTACACCCTCGCGAGCGACCCCCGCGATCTCGGCGAATACGTCGGCAGCATGTTTCTCGGCACGCAGATCGCCTGCGCCCGCTGTCACGCGCATCCCGCGGATCGCTGGACGCAGGACGACTACCACGCCTTCGCCGCGTACTTCGCGCGCATCACGCAGAAGGACGGCCGGGTGACCATCGCGGAACGCGGCGAGGTCGAGCACCCGAAAACCCACCAGCCCATGACCGCGCGCCCGCTCGGCGGCGCGCCCGGTCCGCCGGACGCGCACGATCCCCGCGCGCCGCTGGCGGAGTGGCTGGTCGCGGGCGACAATCCCCTGTTCGCCCGCAACCTGGTCAACCGCGTCTGGAAGCATCTGCTCGGCCGCGGCCTCGTGGAGCCCGTGGACGACCTGCGCCCGACCAATCCGCCGGCAAATCCCGCGCTGCTCGACGCGCTGGCCGCGAGCTTCGTGCAACACGGCTTTGATCTCCGCCGGCTCGTGCGCGAGATCGCCGGTTCGCGCACCTACCAACTCGCCTCCCTTCCCACGCCGGCCAACCGCCGCGACGAGCGCCTCTTCTCCCACGCCTACCTCAAGCCACTCCCCGCGCAGGTCCTCGCCGATGCCGTCGCGCAAGTCACCGGCGTCCCCGACACCTTTCCCGGCACCCCCGCCGGCACGCGCGCCGTGCAACTCATCGGCGCGCAGACCCCGTCCCCCGCGCTCGATGTCCTCGGCCGCTGCCCGCGCGAGCGCACCTGCGAAACCGCCGCCCGCCCCGGCGGCGGCCTCGCCCAAGCCCTGCACCTCATCAACGGCTCCACCATCAACGGCAAGCTGCGCGAAGCCGTGCAAACCCTGCAATCCCGCCACCTCACCGGCCCCGCCCTCCTCGACGAGCTCTACCTCCGCGCCCTCTCCCGCCCACCCACCGCCGCCGAGCGCACCGCGTGGGAACCGCAACTCGCGACGGACGCGGAAGCCGTCGAAGACCTGCTCTGGGCGCTGCTGAATTCGCGTGAGTTTTCGTTGAACCACTGAGCTGGCCGTGCAGGCGACATATCGGCTCCACTCAGCTTGTCCAAGCTCATCCGCCCGTGCTAAGCTTTCGTCATGACCACGACGCTTGAGAAAATCCACCGCGACCCGGCGATTCTCGACCGCGCGATTTCGCAACGCGAGACGCTCGACATCCTGGCCGATGGCGAGATCACCGCGACCTTGCTGCCAAAGGCGCTCCCCTCCATCAGCGAAGCCCGGCGCGTCATGAGCGAGCGCTTCGCCGCCCCCGATTGGTCGTTTACCGTAGGCCAACCCATGAGCCGTGAGGAACGCAATGCCCGCGACTGACTCCTTCCTTGACACGAACATCCTGCTTTACTCGGTCAGCACCGCGCCGGCCGAGGCAGAGAAGACACGGATCGCCCGTGCGCTGATGCAGACGGCGAATTGGGGATGGTCAGCGCAAGTCCTCCGCGCGACCACCCAAGCCGCTGACCCGCGCAGAAGCCCGTGGCTGGATAGAAACCTGGATGGCTTTCCCAATGGTCGTCCTCGACGGCGCTCTCGTCCTCGAAGCGCTCCGCATCGCCGAGCGTTATCAAACCTCGCATTTCGACGCCCAGATCCTCGCCGCAGCCCGGCGCCTCGGCTGTCCCACCGTCTACTCCGAAGACCTCAACCACGGACAGGATTACGGCGGCGTCCGCGTGATCAACCCCTTTAGGTAAGCCGCGCCTTAGCCCGTTATACGGGAGGCAACGGGATTCTGTTCTCGTTTCGCGGTGGTCTC
>DASYIS010000534.1:0-4995 GCA_035997375.1 Chthoniobacteraceae bacterium | reverse complement strand
CGGCAAGTTACGGCGCGGCCCGATCACGCCGATCGTCTTTGCGCTGCAACCGCCGCGCCGGCTCGACGAGTTGTTGGCAGAGGACGTGACGGTCGACTTCGATCTGCGCGGCTACGGGCCGGCGGAGCGGTGGAGCTGGGTCAAGCCGGAACTCGGCTTCCTCGTGTGGGACCCGCGGGCCACCGGCCGCATCGAATCGGCGCGCCAGCTCTTCGGCAGCTACTCCTTCGAGATCTTTCGCGCGAACGGCTACGACGCGCTGGCCGCGCTCGACGACAATGGCGATGGCCGGCTCGCCGGCGATGAGCTCGCGGGCATTCGCGTCTGGTTCGACCGAAACAGCGACGGCGTCTCGACCGCGGACGAGGTGGTGTCGCTGGAGACGCTCGGCATCACTGCCATCGCCACGAGCGCCTGCGCGAAAGACGGCCTGTATCCGATGAATCCGAGCGGGCTCGTACTGCGCGATGGGCGCACCTTGCCGACATGGGATTGGATTGCCGAGCCGCGCCTCAAGCCGCCGGCTCGGTGATCGTCCCGGCATTTTCGGCCGATGCGACGACGCGCCGCAACTGACCGCAGGCGGCCGCGATGTCGTGGCCTTTTTCGCGCCGCAGCGTGGCGGCGGTGCCGGCGCGCTTGAGGACTTTCATGAAAGCCTCCTGCCGCGTCTCGCTCGGGCGGACCCACGGGAGTCCCTCGACCTTGTTGTAGGGGATGCAATTGACTTTGGCATCGACGCGGGCGGCGGCTTTGGCCAGCGCCTCCGCGTCCGCCAGGCGATCATTCACCTGATCGATCAGGATATACTCGAAGGTCAGCCGCTGTTTCTTGCGGCTGACATAGTATTCGCAAGCGGCGAGGAGCGTCTCCACCGGGTACTTGCGATTGACCGGCATGATCTGCTGGCGGACTTCGTCGGTCGCGCCGTGCAGCGAGATCGCGAGGCGGACCTGGAGCGGCTGCTCGGCGAGTTGGCGGATTTGCGGCGCGAGGCCGCTGGTCGAGATGGTGATGTGTCGGGCTCCCAGGCCGATCCCCCACGGCGCATTGATGATGGCGACGGCCTGCATGAGGTTGGCGTAATTGGCCAGCGGCTCGCCCATCCCCATGAAGACGATGTTGTTGACCCGCTCGCCCGCGAGCTCCTCGATGCGCAGGAGTTGCTCGACGATCTCGCCCGCGTGGAGATTGCGCGACCAGCCGTCGAGCCCGCTCGCGCAGAACTTGCATCCGTACGCGCACCCGACCTGCGTGGAGACGCAAAGCGTGCGGCGATCCGAAGCCTCGCCGTAGAGCGCCGGCGACGCGGGGATGAGGACCGACTCGATGAGGTTGCCGTCGCTGAGGCGAAAGAGGTATTTGCGCGTGGTATCGGCCGAACCGAGCACGCGGACCACCTCCAGGCGATCGAAGCTAAACTCCGCCTCGAGCTGCTGCCGGAGCGCGGCGGGCAAATCGCTCATCGCGGCGAAGGAGGCGACCCGCTTCTCGTACAACCAGCGAAACACTTGCGCCGCGCGGTACGCCGGCTGCCCGAGCTCGCGGAGCCGCGCCTCCAACTCGGGAAGAGTCAGCGCGTGGATCGCGGGGAGGGCGGCGGTGGTGGAGCAGCTCATCGGCAGTGGGCAATGTGCGCTGGAATGGGGGCTGCGCCAAGGGCGGATGCGGATGGCTCATTGAAAATTGGAAATTGGAAATTGGAGAATGCAAATTGGTTCGCGGACGAGCGCCTGCGGACATTTTGCAATCTCCAATTTTCAATTTTCAATTTCCAATCAGCCGATGGAGGGAAGAAAGGGCGCCGAGGTAGAGGAAGATCAAGAGGAAGAGGAAGAGGAAGATTTTCAGGCGCGCCTTCGTTTTTGCTCGGGGACTCCTCGCGACGAACGACCCACCCGCGCCGCTTGCATCCGCCCGCGGCTTCCCTACTCTCACACTCCCTTTTTCTTCCCAACTATGCTCACACCGAACGAGATTCTCGCCCAGATGCCCGCGGAGACGGGGCAGCAGCTCTTTTCCTTTCTCATGGAAAAGGACAAGCCGCTCTACAAGGCGACGATCGATTCGCTCGCGCAGCAGCGGAAACTGCGGCCGGTGTTCCTCGAGCGGAAGCCGCGCCTCGAGCGCCACATCTGGATGAAGGAGGCGCTCGGCCGCAAGCAGAACGAAGGGGTCGCCGCGCATCTGCTGCAGATCTGGCTCATCGGCGCGCACAAGGAGTTGCTCTGCGATTTTCTCGATATCCTCGGGATCGCGCACGACGAGAACGGCACGATCGAGGAACTGCCGCCGGCGCCGCCGAAGGAGACGCTCGCAGGCGCGGTGGGCACGCTGCTGGAGAAGCACGATCCCACGGTGGTGGCGATCTACATGCATGCCTTCCAGGCGTTGGATGACAAGGGCTGGTCGACGCTGGAGGAGTTGCTGCACGAAGACCCGCGCTTGCGACTCGGCTCGGCGGAGCCGGCGAAGGCGTAGGCCGAGGCATCGCAGACTCCATTCCCCCCCGACGCCATGCTGGAATTCCTCCACTCCCCGAACGGTCTGCTGGTCCTCACCGTCGCGGTCATCGCGCTGCTGATCGTCCTCATCACGCGCTTCAAGGTCCCCGCGTTCATCGCGATCCTCATCGCGGCGCTCGTCATGGGGATCGGTTCCGGCATGCCGCTCGCCACCGTCGCCGACACGTTCAACACCGGCCTCGGCAATACGCTCAAGACGCTCGGCATGATCATCGGCCTCGGGACGGTGCTCGGGAAGCTGCTGGCGGAGTCCGGCGCGGCGGAGGTGATCGCGACCACCGCAGTGCGGAAGATGGGCGTGGCGCGGCTCGATTACGCGGTGATGCTGGTGGCGTTTCTCGTCGGCATCTCCGTGTTCTTCGGCGTCGGCATCGTGCTGCTGGGGCCGATCGCTTTCACCCTGGCGCGCGAAACGCGGACGCCCATCCTGCGCCTCGCGCTGCCGATGGCCGCGGGCCTCTCGGTCGCCCATGGGCTCATTCCGCCGCACCCCGGACCGATGGCCGCGATCGGCCTGCTGAAGGCCGACGTGGGCAAGACGATCCTCTGGTCGGTCCTCTTCGGCCTCCCGACGGCGCTGGTCACCGGCCCGCTCCTCGCCCGCTGGGTGACGCCGCGCGTGCCGGTGGAAATCGGCGGCCTCGGTGCGCAGGCGACCGCCGCCCCGCAGGCGCCGCGCCGGCCCGGCTTCGGGATCAGTGTCTTCACCATGCTCCTGCCGGTCATCCTCATGCTCATCGCCACGCTGGTGGATACGCTGGGCGTGGCGCCGACGACGCCGCTCTCGCAGATCGCGCACTTCCTCGGCGCGCCCGCCGTGGCCATGCTCATCGCCGTGCTCACGGCGTTCGTCACCTTTGGGAGTAGCTGCGGCCTGAAGAAGGGGCAAATCCTCAAGTTTTCCGAGGAGTCGGTCGCGCCGGCGGCCGCGCTCTTCCTGGTCATCGGCGCCGGCGGCGGCTTCTCAGCCGTCCTCAACGAGTCGGGCGTGGGCAAGGCCATGGCCGGCCTGGCCGGGCACGAGGCCATGTCGCCGGCGATGCTGCTCTTCGTCGGCTGGGGCATCGCCGGCCTGCTGCGGATCGCCGTCGGTTCGGCGACGGTGGCGATTCAGGCGGCCGCGACGCTAATGCTGCCGCTGATCAACCTGCCCGGCGCGCACGTGAACAAGGAGTTGCTCGTTCTCTCCATGGGCGCCGGCTCGCTCATCCTCTCGCACGTCAACGACTCCGGTTTCTGGTTCGTGAGGGAATACCTCGGCATGTCGGTCGAGCAGACGCTGAAAACATGGACGATCGTGGAGACCGGCATCGCGATCACGTCGTTTGCGCTGATTTTGGTGGCGAATTTGTTTTTGACGTAGGGGGCGGTGGACAACCCGGCGAAGCCGCCCGACCCAAATATGCAGAGGCGGCTCTCTTTTCGCTTTAAGCGAAAAGGTGCCGCCTGTAACTCCATGAGCGTATTTAAGAAAGTGAGGCGGCACCTGTTCGCTTAGCTGGCTGCGAATGGCACTAGCTAGTCTTTCAGCGTGCTCCCTTCTTCTTCGCCGGGATGCTCGATGGTTCCGCCGGGCATCATGCCGATGTTCTTGTTTTGGGCTTGGCCGCCCGAGAGCATCATCGCGTCTCCACCTTTGCGAACGACCACGCAACCTATCTCGCTATAAGGGCTCTTCGGGTCGAGAGCGTCTCCGTATCGAAAATTCCTGGTGGCGAAAAGTAGCGTGTCCGGGCCGTCTTCCTTCGTCACCCGGTAAACTTTGAAACCACTGTATTTAGACTCGAAGTCACCATTTCCACTATAGCGTGGCATGCCCGGAGCGGCGAAAAGCCGCCCCAACTGCTCTCGATCGAGATACCCGTGGCGGACCAGACGCTCAACATAATCGCCCACGTCGGCCAGCCCGGCGATGTCCCCCGGCCAGCCACGACTCGGATTGACGCCCGCATCGCTCTCCGACGCCATGCGCTCCGCCGCGGCATGCAGTTGCCTGCCGTTCGACAGTGTCCGCATGAATTCTTTCCAATGCTTCGGCGGATGGCTGCCAATGTCTGGTAAGACCAACGCCGCCAGGATCAAAATGACCGCGAGGACAATGACCGCCTCCATCAGCGTCATGCCCGCGCGCCCGTGGTGAAGTTTTTTCATGGATACCAATGGGTTGGGGATTGTTCTCGTGATTCTCGCAAAAACCTTCACCGGTGTGGTTCGGAGCGCGGCTTCCAAAGCGGTGGAGGGCAACCGCACTCCAAAACCTCGCGGCGGATCGACGCGGCTTTGGATGTTTGGCAGCGCATGACATTAGTCGTTGAGAGTATTCCCGGCCTGCTCGCCTGGATTCGCTTTGGTTCCGCCGGGCATCACGCCGATGTTCTTGTTCATGGCCTGGCCGCTGGTGAGCATCAGGGCGTCACCGGCTTTGCGAACGATCACGCAACCTTCCTCGCCCCAGGGTCCCTTCGGGTCG
>DASYIS010000533.1:0-13200 GCA_035997375.1 Chthoniobacteraceae bacterium | reverse complement strand
CGGAGGAATTCCGGCTTGGCGGTATTCACGTCGCCAAAGACGCCGAGCACTTCGCCGACGTTTCGGCCGAGCGCCCCAATGTGTTTCGTGCCGAGGATCGGCTCCAGGAATGGCACGATCTTGTTTTCCGCCGACCCATTCCATTGCACGAAGTCGTGTTGCGGCGTGTCCCACAGAAAAGGAAAGCTCACCGGCGCATCGGCCGCGGCGGCCCCGGTGGGCGACTTGGCGAAGCGCACGGCGACTTCATTCAAGATCGCGCCGAAGGCATCGATCCGGCCGGGGCCGAAAGCGGGCTGTGCGCCATGCGGAAAATTGCGGGCATTGTAATCCGAGCGCATCTTCAGGACGAGCTCGAGGTCCTTCTTCATCTCGGCGCGGGTGTCGTCGCTCTCAACCGGGCCCAGGACGGCCTGGGCCAGGCGCGCGAACTTGTCATTGTCCTTGAGCGTCGCCCGCAAGGCGGCTTCCAGGTCCTCCAGCATCGTGGTGGCATCGGACATCGTCGGCGCCCCGTCGATCAGCAAGGTCGTTTCCTTATGATTAATCTGGCCGGTATGGCAGGCGGCGCAATTCAAGCCGATCTGATTGCCATTTTGGACGAAGCCGATCGGGAGCCCGTCCGGGTTCCCATTGGCGTCGGCCTTCCGCGGAAGGAAGCCGTAATTCAGCATGTGGGCGGTATCGCGAAATTTCGTCGTCGAGTCCGCCTGCTCCAGATGCAGGAACCAAGCATACGGCATCATCTGCGAACCTTGCGACGTATTATAGTATTTATTGGCTTCCTCGTCCGTCCAGTTCTGCGCGAGCACGCCCACCTTGCTGATGCCGGCCGGCGGGATCAGCCCGCGTCCGTCGCCGGGCAACGTAGCGGAGGGCGTTTGGGCGAAAGCGGCGCCGGCCCCGAGGGCGGCAACCGTGAGGGCGATCCATGACTGAGACGGAGACATTTTCATACCGAGTTTTTAATCCGAGCCGGGTTGAGGGTAGGTGGGCAGACTTGGGCCGATGGGCGCCCAATCGCGCGGTGATCGAGAAAATCGAAATTATCGGCCGCACGCAATCTTTTGTTTCAAAAACAGAAAATAAATATCGGGGCGGGCCGCCGGCTCCCGGCTTAAACTAACGAACTTGCGCGCCCCTTCGTCCCGCCGGCCGCGCGCAAGACTAATAGGGGCCGCGGTGGTGCGCGGCGCCCGACCCGCTCGCTACTGCGCCGGGATGTCGGTCGAGAATTTCAGATCCTTCGTCGCGTGGCCGTCCGCATAGAGGATATTCACCTTTTTGTCGAGATAAGGGTGAAAGCCTTCCTTGTCCGAAATGAGTGGGATGTGGCTCGGGTCTTCCGTCAGTCTCATAAAGTCGAGCGCGCTCACCCGCTGGCCATTGATCGCGATGTTCCAAAAGTAGCTGGTGCCGCTCGCGCGGGCGATCTTCGAATCGGAGGGGCAGGCGAAGACGCGCTTGTCGGTGACGTACGGGAGGAGCACGGTATCGAGCACCGGCACGTTTTCGCCGAGGCTCGCGCGGCCGCCCTTGAGCGTCGGCATCGTCTGGTCGTGATCCGCCAGGTAAAGGTTGAGTCCCGCCCCGATCTGCCGGAGCTGGGCCGTGCAGGTGGCCGCGCGCCCGACCTCGATGCTCTTCCAGGCGTAAGGGACGATGAGAAAGAAGAGGATGCCAATGATCGCGATGACGACGATCAGCTCGAGCAGCGTGAAGGCGGAGGGAAATGACGAATGACGAATGACGAATGACGAACGGGTTGCACCGCCGCGCCCTTCGGCATTCGGCATTCGGCATTCGTCATTCTCTTTCATTGCCCGAGCCCCTGGAGGTTTTTCTGGATCTGCTCGATCAGCGGCGCGAGGTCCATCTTCGTCTCGGCCGAGGCGTCCGAGTAGAACGACTGAAAGCCCTGGTCGATCATCTTCCGCACGTGCGGGTCGTCCATCTGCGGCTTCGCTTCATCGATGGTCTGGGCCTGGATTTGCACGAGCGCTTTCTCGACCATTTGCTTCCGCTTGAGCGGCGCCATCTTGTTGAACGCCTCCATCATCTGCTTGTAGCCGGCGGGGACGGTGAGATCGAGAAAGCGGTCCTGCTCCGCCGGCGTGAGCGACTTGAAAAAGGACTCGAGCTTCTTGTTCACCCGGAGGTCGCGGCGCTGCTCGTACTCGAGTTGGTTGAGCTGCTGCGCGACGGTGCCGACGACCTTGTCGCGTTGCGCGGGGCTGCGGCCGTCGACCGGATGGGCCGCGACGAAGGCGATGAGCTTCTCCGGCGTCGGCTTGGCCCACTCGGCCAGTTTGATCACGCCGAGCGCGGCGAGCCAAATGCCGACGAGGCCGGCCATTGCGATTTCAAGTCGGTGCGAGCGCATGGGAGGGATTCGTAGTGTGCGCGAGGATGGCGCGCGGGGCAATGGCGGAACACGCGAGGGCGGAATGCTAGCGAGGGATCTGGCTCTGGCGCGTGAGCCAGAATTCTGGTTCTCGGCGATCATGAGCCACGGCCAGGATCCAGACCGTATCCTGCCTAATCACGTAGGGGATATGGTACGGAAATTTTTTGAGGTTCTTGCGCCGATAGCCGCCCTTTCTCAAAGCCAGACGCTGTGGCCGCTCCAGAATAAAGATGAGGGCCGCCGCCAACTCGTCGGCGAACTGGGTGGGAGCACGTTCGCTCCGCTCCTCGTAGTAGCTGACGGCGCTGTCAACGTCATGCAGTGCGTCGGGAACCCATTCAACGTTCACGAGTCAATCGATTCTTGATCCAGCGCATTGCTTCCTCGTGAGGTATGCCCGTCACCCGACCTTCATCGATCGCCCGAATGCGCGCCTGAATCTCTTCCTCCCAAGCCGCTGACACTTCGTCTTCAGCCTCGGCGTCGGCGCTATCCAGAAGCACCCCCGCGAGCTTTAGACGGTCATCTTCTGGCAATTCCAGAGCCACTTTGACGACATCTTCAAGAGCCATTGGCATAGTGAATACTTCGCACCTCCCCAGGCGAAGTCAACGCTGTACGATGTGCCCATACCGCCTCACAAGTTCAGTAGCTCGTTGGCCCGCCGCATGATTTCCGTGCACGACACTCCGACCGTGCGCCCTTCATCGATCGCTCAATCCGCTCGCGGATTCCCTGTCCTCAGCTTCTGGAAGTCGATGATCGCGCCCCCCTACCGCCGCTTCTTCGCGCCAAACGAGTACCCCTTCAGCGTCCGCCCGCCGCGCGAGCCGCCGGGCGCGATCGCGGTTTCGTTGAAGAGCGCGGTGTAGAGATAGGTGAAGTTGTCGATCTTCTTGCGCTCGATCGGCTGGTTAATGTAGCGCTCGATCGCGCGCACGTGGTCGAGGTCTTCCGCGGAGAAAATGGTGAAGGCGTCGCCTTCCTTTTGCGCGCGGCCGGTGCGGCCGATGCGGTGGACGTAATCCTCCGGGTGGCCGGGGACGTCGAAGTTGATGACGTGCGAGACGCTCTGGATATCGAGGCCGCGCGCGGCGAGATCGGTCGCGACGAGGACCTCGTATTTGCCAGACTTGAAGCCGTCCAGCGCCTCGACCCGCTCCTTCTGCGAGCGGTCGGCGTGCATCACGGCGACGTTGTGTTCCATGTCCTGCAACTTGCGCGCGACGCGGTCGGCCATGATCTTCGTGCTCGTGAAAATGAGGACGCTGTCGTAGTGCGTCCGTTCGAGCAGCTCCACCAGGAGGTCGAATTTCTGGTCCTTCGCCACCGGGTAGAGCGCGTGCGTCACCGTCTCCGCCGGCATCCGGCGCTCGCCGATCTCGATCACCTCGGGATTCGTCAGCACCCATTTTGTCATCCCCGCCAGCTCGGGCGGCAGGGTCGCGGAGAAAAAGAGCGTCTGGCGCACCTTCGGGATGCGTTCGATGATGCGGCGCACCTGCGGGAGGAAGCCCATGTCGAGCATCCGGTCGACCTCGTCGAGCACGAGATACTGGATGTGATCGAGCTTCGCCTCGCCGCCCTCGAGGAAATCGAGCAAACGTCCCGGCGTGGCGACGAGCACATCAACGCCGGTCGACAGGAGCTCGCGCTGCGGGCCGAAGCCGACGCCGCCATGGACGAGCCCGACCGTCACGCTCTGGAAGCGCGAGTAGTCGCGAAACGCCTCCTCGACCTGCGCCGCCAGCTCGCGCGTCGGCTCCAGCACGAGGCAGCGGAGCGCGCCGTGCTTTTCGAGTTTCGTGAGGATGGGCAGCGCAAACGCGGCCGTTTTGCCGGTGCCCGTCTGCGCCGAGCCCATGACATCCTTCCCCTCGAGCACGATGGGGATGGCACGCAACTGGATCGGAGTCGGCTCCGAGTAGCCCATCGATTGGACACCGTGCACGACCGCTTCGGCCAAACCAAATTCCTGAAATGACGACATTGAGCGGTCGACCCTACGCGAACGCGGCGCGGCACTCAACCATTCTTCCACGAAAGGCGCGGGCCGGGTTCGTAGTTCGCCTTTAGGCGGCGAGCGGCTCATCGACAGGAGGCGTTCTGAGCAACCCACGCGCGTGCCAAAGGTTGCGCCGAACCGCCTGAAGGCGGAACTACGAACCCGCAGCGCTCGTCGGGGCCGCCCCTCAGTGCATCAGCCGTTGCAGCGTCGCGGCCAGCCTGTAGCCGGCGAGCACGAGCTGCCGTTCGGCCACGGGTTTCGCCTGCTCCAGGTAGCCGGGGGGCAAGGGCGCGCCGCTGCCTTTGCTCAGGCCGGCCTTCAGCGTGCCGTCGCGGTAGACCTCTTTGATCGCGAGCGGGAAACTCTCCTTCAGCGCCCAGGTCTCCACGGACGTTTCCGCAAGTTCCGCCTTGAACTTGCCGCGCGCGAGCTCCGGCCGGTTCACCAATTCGGTCGCCGTGTTGCGCACCGCCTGGAAACGGTCCGAGCCGATGACCAGGCCGTCCCACAAGCTGTGCAGCGAGATGGTCCCACCTTCTTCCGGCTTGATGAAAAACGCCGTGCCGCCGCGATCGCCGTTCGGGAAAGCGTCGTTGAAAAGCGCCGTGACATGCAGCGGCTGATGCACGTCGCCCGTGAGATGCATGACCCAGCAGAGCGCGATCGCGCGCGCGCCGGCGTCCGCGCCGGTCTTCACCAGCCCGCGGTTTTTCTCCAGCTCGTCGACCACGTTGTCGCCCTCGGGTTTCGCCGTCGTCGTCGCCGGCGGGCGGTAGGGATAGTTGATGTAATGCCAGACGTCGCGATGGTACTCCGGCCGTCCGCGCACGTCGTCCGGCCAGCGCGCGGCGAGCATGAAGAGCATCATCTCGCCGTCCTCCCCCGGCATCTCCTCCACCTGCTTTTGCCAGTACTGCGCGTACTGCGGGTGCAAACGCAGCGCCGCCAGCACCTTGGCGAGCGCCGCGGGATCGGCGGCCTTCAATTCGCGGTAAGCGATCGCCCCGGTCGTCATGTGCCCCGCCTTGTTCCAGGCGAGCGCGGACCCGGCGGACAGCCAGACGAGAAGAAGCAGGGCAAGCGCGGGGAATTTGGCCATGAGGAGAGGAGAGGCGAAGCCGGGCGGTCTGTCGATGGGTTAAGCGAGAAGGCTGGCGTGTTCCCTCTTACTCTTACTCTTACTCTTGCTCTTACTCCTAATCCTTCTCGAAAGCCATTTCGCAGCGCGGCGCGCCTCGGGTTCGATTAAGAGTAAGAGCAAGAGTAGGATTAGGATTCCCACCCCCTTCCCGCGATCACCCCGCCAGCCGCGCCACATACACCGTGCTCGCCGACTCCTTCTCAAGCAGCGGATTCGCAAACTTCACGACCTTCGATTCCACCCTCGCGAACGCCGTCTCCAGCGCGCGCGTGAACTCCTCATCCGGCGCATCGTCGGACCAGAGCGCGAAAACGCCGCCGGGATGCAGATGCGCCGCGAGCCGCCGCAGCCCCTCGACTTCGTACAGCGCGGCGTGGCGCGGATGCAGCAGATTCCGCGGCGAGTGATCGATGTCGAGCAGCACCGCATGAAAGCGGCGCGCCGGCTGTTCGGGATCGAACCCCGCCTCCGGCGCCGCCGCGAGCGCAAAGAAATCGCCGAGCACGAAGCGGCACCGCGGATCGCCCGCAAGCCGCGCGCCGAGGGGCACCAGGCCACGCCGATGCCAGTCGATCACCGGCGCCAGCGCATCGACCACGAGCAGTGCGCCGACCGAGTCATGATCCAGCGCCGCCGCCGCAGTGTAGCCGAGCCCGAGCCCGCCCACCACCACCTCCAGCGGTCCGGCGCCGAGCGGCGCGAGCCCGAGATGCGCGAGCGCCACCTCCACCACGGTGAACAAGCTCGACATCAAAAACGCCTCGCCGAGTTTCACCTCGAAGACCTCGAGATCGTCGAGCGCGCGGATGCGTCGCCGGCGCAGCGAGAGGTCGCCGAGCGGCGTCGGCTGAAAATCGAGCTCTTTAAAATCACGAGGCATTTGGGGAAGTAATCAGTAAGCAGTCGGCAGTAAACAGTAACCCGTGAAGTTGCGGTGGCGAGAGCTTCGCGCGCCTCCGGTCAGCGGGAAGCTGCGGATTGGCTCGCCGCCGGCCACTGATTACTGCCTACTGATCACTGATTACTCCCTCCCATGAACCGCCTTCTCCTGGTCGCGCTCACCCTCGCCTTCGCCGTCTCCGCGCGCGCCGAACCGAAAAAGCCCAACGTCCTTTTCATCGCGGTCGACGACCTGCGCGATTGGGTCGGCTACCTCGGGAAGAACGCGCAGACGATCACGCCCAACATCGACCGGCTGGCCGCCCGCGGCGTCGCCTTCACGCACGCCTACTGCGCGGCGCCGGTGTGCAATCCGTCGCGCACCGCGCTGATGTCGGGGATGCGGCCTTCCACCACCGGCGTGTACAGCAACAGCGAGGACTGGCGGCCGGCCATTCCGGAGGCGCTCACGCTCACCGCAGCGTTTCGCAAGGCGGGCTGGTACGTTTGTGGAGCGGGCAAGATTTACCACGAAGCCTATACCCGCCCGAGCGATTGGGACGATTACCTGGTCGATCGCACCAGGGACCCGCTGCCGGAGGGAAACGACGGCGTGGACGGCATCAAGTTCGCGCCGGTGCAGGCGCGGGACGAAGACCTGCGCGACTGGCACACCGTGCAGTACGGCATCGAGGAGTTCGCCAAGCCGCACGACAAGCCGCTCTTCCTCGCCGTCGGGCTGAAGAAGCCGCACATGCCGTGGAATGTGCCGCAGAAATATTACGACCTGCACCCGCTCGACAAAATCGTGCTGCCGCCGACGCTCGCCAACGACCTCGACGACGTGCCGCCGGCCGGCGTGAAGATGGCGAAGCCGCAGGGCGACCATGCGGCCATCGTGAAGTCGGGCCGCTGGAAAGACGCGGTTCAGGGCTACCTCGCCGCCATCAGCTACAGCGACGCGATGATCGGTCGGCTGCTCGACGCCTTCGACAAATACGCCGAGCGCGACAACACCATCGTCGTCCTCTGGAGCGACCACGGCTGGCACCTGGGCGAAAAGGAGCACTGGCGCAAATTCGCGCTCTGGGAGGAGGCCACGCGCTCGCCCACCATCTGGGTCGTCCCCGGCCTCACCAAGCCCGGCCGCTGCGAGCGCACCGTCGACCACATGTCCATCTTCCCCACGCTCGTGGACCTCTGCGGCATCCCGAAGCCCGCGCACGTCGAGGGCCAAAGCATCCGCGCGCTGCTCGCCGATCCGAACGCGAAGTGGGAGCAGCCGGCGCTCACCACGTATCTATTTCAAAACCACGCCGTCCGCACCGAAGCCTGGCGCTACATCCGCTACGCCAATGGCGACGAGGAGCTCTACGACGAAAAGAACGATCCTTTCGAATGGAAGAACCTCGCGCGCACGCCCGAGACCGCGGCGATCACGGCGGAGCTGGCGAAGACCTTTCCGACAAAGAATCACCCCGCGCTCGCGGCAAGCTTGGGCAAGAACGGGAAGCCGGAGGCGGAGGAGAAGTAGCCGCGCCGGGCGCTCGGCTTACTGCATCTTCACACCCGTGATCTTCACGCTCAGGATCACCGGATAAGGAATCCAGTACTTCACCGGCTGCGCCCCCGTCTCTTCGAGCACCAGCCCTCGGGCTTCCACCGCCGTCAGCTTGCCGACCTGGATGACATCGGCCCCGTTGATGCTGTCGGTCTTCGGAGAGACCGGCAACGGAGCGCCGCTTCCGAGCGCATCCCGGCGAAACTGCACCACTGCTTGCTCCCCGATGTGCTGCTTGAGGAACTGCGATTCCGCCGGCGCGCCGGATCGCGAGCAAGCGGCGAAAGCAAGGAGGGGGAGCACGATTAGGAGGCGGGGGAGCCGATTCAACATCGCTGCTCTGTAGGGCGGCGCCGGCGGCAGCGCAAGCGCAACGGATTTGAGAAAGTCTAAAGGCGGCTCTCTTTGAGCTGAATTCTCCCCGGCGCAAATCAGATGACGCAAGGCAGCCCACTCCCATCGCGGAGCGATGCTTGCCGGTAGCCGGGGGTTTTAACCCCCGGTTGTTGCGACGAGAGGCTGCGTCGCGGAGCGACGCCTGCATGGGCGACGCGCCTTCCGGGCAAACGTCGCTCCGCGACGTGGTCACTGTGCGCGGTGATCCGGGGGTTAAAACCCCCGGCTACCGGCAAGCATCGCTCCGCGATGGAGGCAGCGCCGCGTCGCGTCGCTCCATCGTCAAAAAAACACGGCTACATCCGCGCCGCTTCGCGCAACCGCTCAAACTCCGCCAGCGCCATCCCGACCACTTGATCCATATTGTAGTACCGATAAGTCGCGAGCCGGCCGACGAAGCTCACGCCCTGCTCGGCTTCCGCGCGCTCGGCGTATTTGCGGTAGAGCTCCTTGGAGCCATCCGTCGGCACGGGATAGTACGGCTCGCGGCCGGGGCCATAGTCTTGCGGATATTCACGCACGATCGTCGTCACCGGCAATTGCTGGCCCGTGGCGTGTTTGATCTCCACGATGCGCGTGAAGTCGTAGTCGTTTGGGTAGTTCACCTGCATCGCCGGCTGATAGAATTCCTGCGCCAGCGTCTCTTCTTCAAAACGCAGCGAGCGGTACGGCAGCGGACCGAAGCACTGGTCGAAGTACTCGTCGACCGGCCCGGTGTAGATCAGACGCCGGTATTGCACCTGCGCGCGCGCCTCGCGATAGTCGGTCTTGAGCCGCACCTCGATCAGCGGGTGCGCGAGCATGCGCTCGAACATTGCCGTGTAGCCGGGCGACGGCAGCGCCTGGAAGCGATCGTTGAGATAGCGGTCGTCGCGGTTCGTGCGAATCGGGATGCGCCCGCAAACGCTCGCGTCGAGCTCGCTCGGGTCGCGCCGCCATTGCTTGCGCGTGTAGTGGCGAAAGAACTTCTCGTACAGCGCCACGCCGACCTGCGAGACGATCACCTCCTCGGAGTTGCGCGGCTCGGCGATCGGCACGCGCCACTGCTCCAGCGTCGCCGCCATTTCCTCGCTCGTCGACGGCCGGCCGATGAACTGCTCGAACGTGTTGAGGTTGATCGGGAACTGCCAGTAGCGCCCATCCGTCCACGAGAGGATCTTGTATTCCACCGGGTGCCACGCGGTGAACTGGCTGAGGTAATCGACGATCTTCTGCGAGTTCGTGCGGAAATAGTGGGGCCCGTACGCATGCAACAGCACGCCCGCCGCATCTTGGCGATCATACGCATTGCCGCCGATGTGCCCGCGCTTTTCCACGACCAGACACGACCGGCCGCACTGCGTCGCGAGCCGCTCCGCCAGCACCGCCCCGGCAAAGCCCGCGCCGACGATGAGGTAGTCGTAAGTGGTCGGCATGTTCGCTCCAGCCTGTCCCGGCGGGCGGCAAAGAGGAAGCCCGCAAGCGCCCGCTTGCCCGGAGAGACTGCGCATGGCAGGCTCCCGGCATGAGCAGCGTCGCAACCATGCCGCAGAGCGAGCCGAGCACGTACCGCTTTTCCGTCGAGGAATACTACAAGCTCGGCGAAGTGGGCATCTTTCATCCGCGCGACCGGGTCGAACTGCTCGACGGAGAAATCATCGTCATGTCCCCCATCGGCCTCCGCCACGTTCAAGCCCACAGTTGGATCATGGACTTCTTCGCCGAGCAAAATCGCCGTCGCTACCTGATCTCTCCCGGCAACCCCGTTTGGCTGCACGAGTACTCCGAACCTCAACCGGACATGATGCTGGTTCCCCGGGTCCGAAAACTCTTGCGCCATCCGCGCCCGGAGGACGTCTTTCTCCTCGTGGAAGTCTCCGACACCAGCCTCGCCTACGACCGCAAACGCAAGAAAAAGGCATACGCCGAAGCCGGCGTGCGCGAGTACTGGATCGTGAATCTCCAGGAAGACATCATCGAAGTGTTCCGTGAGCCCGAAGCTGGAAAATACACGGTGACGCTCAGCTTCGAGCCCGGCCAGCAGCTCAGTCCGCTGGCCTTTGAGGATGTGCTCGTGCAGGTGGCGGACATCATTCCACCACGCTGATGGGCTGGCTCAAAACGCTGGTCCGCCGCCTGTTCGGCCCGGGGGTCCAATGGCTCGTGCCCGCCATGATCGTCTGCCCCGTCTGTGGCGGCACCATGGAAAGGGGGCGGGTGCTGGTTGAGAAGTACCTTTCGTTCTGGACCTCCAACAATTACACGCTGACCTCGGTCTATTTCGAGCGCACCACCGGCGGAAAGTGGGAAATCCTGCGCGGCTTCGGCTCCCAGCTCGCGTACCGCTGCGAAGAGTGCGCATCGGTTTTCCTGACCAAACCGGAGACGATCGGCAAACAAATGCCGGACCCCGAGTTGCGGGATTGATTTCCCTCCAACCATATTCATTCCATGGCCAATGCACTGAGCCGCCTATTGGGAACCGGAGACATCTGGATGGTGCCGTTGGCGCTTCCGTGTGCGCAGTGCGGCGGCTCGATGAAGAAAGGCAAGATCGTGGTGAAATTGCCTTTGTGGTTGCAGTTCTTCAGTTGGAGAATTGTCAGCGACGACGTCTACTACATTGGCTCAGAGGATGAAAAAGAGGTCCGGATCGTCGGCGGGTCCAGAACGGAACTCGCGTACCGCTGCGCCAAATGCGGAACGGTCTTGATCGTCGAGCCCGGCTTGGTCGGCCGAAAAGCGGACCCGCCGGCAAGCTGATTCCTCAGGAGCCGCACAGCAGCACCGCGAGGTTTTGGAGTGCGGGCACTCCAAAACGCAAGCGCCGCCCAACGCCTTCAGAAGTTCGGCACGACGCGGAAGTCCTCATCGGGCGCGAGCCGGCTGTCCGCGGTGTTGAGGATGAGGATCGCCATGGCGGTGCTGAAGACCGGCCCCATGGAGACCATGTTTTGCGCGTCGCCCGGCGGAAGGAGGATGGAGCCGTCGGCCTTCTGGTGATCGGCGATTTGCGTGAAGAACCGCTGACTTTGCTCTTCGCTCAGCGCGGCGGAGGCTTCGCTGAACTTCAGGGCGCGCAGGCGGAAGAAGCCGGAGTAGAAATAGTTCGGCCCCGTCCAGGCGGGCGGGTGGCTCGTCAGCCAGGCGAGATTCATTTTCCGCCAGGCTTCTTTCGCCGGAGCGGTCGTGAGAACCCAGCCGCCAAGGGCGCTCATCAGTTCGACCGCGAGGCCTTCGGTGTCGACGCTGAAGCCGCCGAGCTGGCTCGCGTTGTCGGCCTGTTCCTTGAACGAGCCGAGCAGGAAATTCACGGCGCGATCGACGTTGGGCTGCGGCACTTCCAGCCCGTGCGCGCGCGCGGTCCGCAACGCCACCAGCGCCCAGCCCGTGGCGCGGCGATCGTTCGGCCGGCCCGGCTTCGCTTCCATGCTCCAGCCGCCGCGCGACGCCGTGCCGCTGCTGCGATCCTGCAATTGGAGGAGGTGGCGCAGCCCGCGCTGGATGCGCTCGCCGGCTTCCGTGCGCGCCTCGGCCGGCAGTCCCGCGTGCGCGCAGATCAGCGCCGTGAGCACCACCGAGTGACTCTCGGTCGGGAACGCTTCGTCGCCGAGGAAGCCGCTCGCGTTCGCATCCTTCGCCAGGTACGAGACCGCGCGTGTCGCGAGACCGGGCGTGTTTCGTTCACCGGTGGAAAGTACGGCCAGCGTCGCAAACGCGGCCTTCAGGTGCGGCTGCGGTCCGCCGAAGGAACCATCCGGCTGCTGCTGCGCGGCGAGGAACTTGAGAGCCGCGGTGAGCGTCGCGTCGGGTGGCGACGCGGCGCGCGTGCAGAATGGGAAACATGCGACGAATAGGAAGAATGGAAGCGCGAGGAGGCGCGGCATGGGAGCCGGGTTCTTGGTCGCGTCGTGACGAAACTCTGAGACGGCGCGGAAACACGATTTCCGGTTGGCCGAAGGCCTCTCACAAGCCAGCCCAGGGCAACGCCCTGGGTAAGGATGATGAGAGAACCAGCCCTGAAGGGGCGAAACAATGCGTCCGACAATGTGCAGCCCCTTCAGGGCTGATCGCCAACACCTGCTTACCCAGGGCGTTGCCCTGGGCTGGCTTGTCAAAGGCCTTCGGCCAGCCGGAACTGCACCGTTTTCACACAGCCTCTCTGTTTCGTCACGAGGGTCGTCTCTTATGTTAGCGCGCGCGAGGACGCGCCGAACGATTGGGAAAAACGTCATCGCCTCAGATCCTGGTAGAGCTTCTGGAAATATGTCTCCGTCTTCTCCGTGAAGGCCGCCGGCGGACGCGCGGCGCGGGCACGCAGGAACTCCTGCGCGATGTGCGGCGGCAGGTTCAGCGCCGGCCCGGTCTCCTCTGGCATGAAGCTGATTCCCTTGTTCGCGCGCGCTTCGCGGCCAAACTGCCGCGCGCGCCATTCGCCGAGCGTGGCAAAGGTGAGCCCGAGGTCGCGGCGCGCGGTGTCGTCGGGCTCGGTTTCCGCGATGCGCCGGACTTCGCGCAACAGGCCGAGTTCCGCCTCGCGCATGCGGATCGTCCAGCGCCGATCGAAGTTGTCCATCGCGGTGCGGACGGTCCAATAGACCTTCGCCACCGCCGTCTGGTCGCGCCGGTTGTTCGAGGCGACGCTGCTGACCGGCGGGAGGCGCAGCGCGGCACAGCGCGCGTTGATCTCCCGCTCCACCGCCGCCCGCACGACGGCGAGCCGCTCTTTCGTGGCGGCGGCCGCCAGCTTCGCGCGCTCGGCCTCCGGCACGGCCTCCCATTCCGCGACGGCGTCGTTCAACTCCGGGACGCTGCACTTGCCCGCGTCG
>DASYIS010000532.1:0-11589 GCA_035997375.1 Chthoniobacteraceae bacterium | reverse complement strand
CGGCAAGACGACGGTGCTCAAGATGCTCTCGGGGTTGCTCAACCCGACGAGCGGCTCCGCCCGCGTGCTCGGCTTCACCCCGTGGGAGCGGCGCGATGAGATGAAGCGCCAGTTTGCGCTGCTCATGGGGCAAAAGAACGCGCTCTGGTGGGATCTGCCGGCGCGCGAATCGCTCGAGCTCAATCGTGCGATCTATGGGATCGAGCGTGCGCGGTTCAAGACGGTGGTCGGCGAGATGACGGAACTGCTCGACGTGCGCGAGAAGCTCGACGTGATGGTGCGCGAGCTCTCCCTCGGCGAGCGGATGAAGATGGAGCTGATCGCCGCGCTGCTCCACTCGCCGCGCGTGCTGTTTCTCGATGAGCCCACGATCGGCCTCGACGTGACTTCGCAGAAAAAAGTGCGCGCGTTCCTGAAGCAGTACAATAGCGATCACCGCATCGTGACGATGCTGACCTCGCACTACATGCAGGACATCGAGGAGCTCTGCCATCGCGTCATCATCATCGATGGCGGCCGCATTTTCTTCGACGGGCCGCTCTCCGACATCGTCGACCGGTTCGCCACGCACAAGGTGCTCGGGCTCACCTTTGCCACGCGCGTGGAGTGCGACTTCGCGGGCCTCGGCGAAGTGGTCGAACGCACGGAGCTCGGCGTGCAGCTCAAGGTGCCCCGCACCAGGGTCGCCGAGGTGTGCCGCGAGGTGCTGGGCCGCTGCGCCGTGACGGACCTCAACGTCCAGGAGATGCCGATCGAGGAGGTGATCCGCCATCTCTTCCACGAGCAGCGGCTGGAAACCGCGGGCGCGTCTACCGTCGCAACAGCAGCTTCTTGATCTCGAGGTAGTACGAGGGATTGATCTCGAAACGCGCGGCGTGCAGTTCCGCCAGCGGCACCTGCTCCATCGTCGGGAGATTATGGCCCTGGAGATACGCCTCGACGTAGCCCAGCTCGATCATCGCGTTGAGGATGTCGTGCAAATCGATCGGCTCGATGCCGGTGCGTTCGTGGAGGTATTGGCCGGTGCTCCCGTGGTGCTCGATGGCGCGCACGACGGAGAGTTCACGGCCGACGAGCTTGAGTTGTCGCATGCGAAGAATTTCTACTTAGCAGAATCGGCGGGCTTTCACAATCTGCGCTTTCAGCAAAGTGGGCGGTTTCGGTTTGCGCGAAAATCGTCCCTTGCCCTCTCCTCGAATCGCCGTACCAGTAACTATGAGCAAAATGAGACCGGCGACGGGAAAGATTTTGTGTCACTCCAACGGAATGGGGTCGCCCAATGTGGGCCTGGTCCGGACGCGCGCGGAGGAGCTGGCCCAGATCAACGGCCACGCCGCCTACACGGAGGCGGACTGGCAGCAGGCCAAGCACGAGCTGCACGGCGCGGATCACAGCGACGAGGATCTCGCCGGGGAAATGGGCGCGGGGACGATGGTCTCCGGCGCCGACATGGTGGCCTCGGATTACGGGCATCACACGCCAAACCTTGGGATGGAGGACGACGGCAACGCGGTCGAGGAACTATGGCGCGAAGGGATGGACGAGGCCGAGCACGAACGGATGCTCGCGGCGTGCCAGGACGGGGCGGAGGCGGACGAGGAGGAAGGGTAGAAAGGCGTGCGGAGCGATCGCTTCGCGAGCGTTTTTTTATGCGAGGGGATTCGGCGACAGCCGGCGGGGATTTCAGCGAAGTTGCCCAATCTTAGCGCTGTGGCTTTTCCGGGTACCGGGACAAGAGAGAAAGCGGACTTTCCATACGGCCGTCTTGGTCTACCATTCGCGTGCATTTGGTACTCAGTATTGAAGATCTAAATCGCCATGTCCCACTCTTCGAACCCGACACCAGCCCCTTCGCTCGCGCAAAAGATCGTTGAAGCGGGCGATGATAATGACGCACTTGCCAAGGTACTCGAGCCAGACGGCAGATCTAGGAAGTTTGGCGACGTGTGGTCATTCAGCGATCAGGAGCATGAGCGCCTTGAGACCGTGCGGAAACGTATCGAGACGTATCTCAACTTCGCCAAACACAAGCGACCGTTATGCATTGCCGTATTCGGCCCTCCTGGAAGCGGCAAGTCTTTCGGCGTGCGGGAGGTATGCAAGGCAGTGAACTTGGAGCTCTCGAAGCAAAAACAGCCGACGCTGAAATTCCTCGAACTGAACCTAACTCAGTACGCTTCGCCCCAGGATCTCGCCCGCGAGGTGGGTAAGGCGCAGGACGCCGATAGCGAGGATTCTGTCCCGTTCATTTTCTTCGACGAATTTGACACGTCGCTGGGCGGCGCGCCTCTGGGTTGGCTTTCCTGGTTTCTCGCCCCAATGCAGGACGGCAAGTTCATCGACAATGGCAGGAAGGTCAAATTGGAGAAGGCCGTGTACGTGTTCGCCGGCGGGACCGCCGCGAAGATGGAGGAGTTTGGGGCCAGGGACAAACAAGCCTTCCGTCTCGCAAAGGGGCCGGACTTCGTCAGCCGACTGCATGCGCACATCGACGTTCGTGGGCCGAACGATCCGAACGAGCAAGATCTCCGGCGAGGGATGGCACTGTCGCTTGCTCTCCAGCAAACGCAGAAAAGAACTGGAAGGAAGGATCTCAAGCTGGATGAGGCCTTGGTCGAGAGGCTCGCATCCGCAGGGCGCTATCGTCACGGCCAGCGCTCGGTCGAAGCCGTCATCACCATGATGGCCGAACGAGTCGTTCCTCCCGAAACGACGATTGGATTGGATACGCTGCCGACGGGTTCCCTCGGCGCCCCTCCCTCGCCGAAGTCGACGCCATCTTTCCTTCTCGACATGCAAGTCGATCGTGGGCCGCTCGACCCCGAGACGATCGGAGGCCTGATCGGCCTGAGCGGGGGCGGGTTTCTTACCGGCCAGGAAGCCACCGCTCGCGACGAAATGTGGCGGGGGCTCGCCCAGACCTGCTGGCGGCTCGGTGCGACCGTGGCCTATGGAGGCTCTTGGGAGAAAGGCCTAACGCAAATGCTGCTGGACCTTAAGCTGCCCACCCGGCTGCGTGACAGCGCTCCGGAGTCCCGAGTCGAATTCCACGCCATCGAGACGCCCCCCGCCGACGCCTTGCCCGCGACGGTGGTGATGGTGCCCGAGCCGTTGGCGGCGGATGACGTCCGGAAGGTCGCGCATTACTTCCGAATGCGCTGGCAGAGCGGCGTCCGCTGCCGGGCGCGCGTGCTGTTGTCGGGCAAGACAGCCGACTATGCGGGACGCATGCCGGGCATTATCGAGGAAGCGATGATTGCCATCGCGCTCGGTCAACCCATTTATGTCCTCGGCGGATTTGGCGGCGCCGCCGCGTTGCTCGGTGAACTCCTGGGACTTTCGAGCTGGAAGAAACGGAACGCTTTTCAGCCCGTTGCGACCCGCCCTCTCGAGGCCGTGGCCCATCTATTTCGGCCGGCGGGCTTCCAGGATCTTCCGCTCACCTTCATGGAGGCGCTCTCCTACGTCGCGAGCCACGCCATCGGCGGACCTGGATGGAAGGATAACGGACTAACCGTGGAGGAGAACCGCCAGCTTTTTGAGATGAGCGGAGCCGATGAAAAGGCCCGCAAGGATGCGATTAAGCTGATCGAGCGCGGTTTGCTGCGCGTGTTCGACAAATGAGCGCCCTCGGCCTTCGGCCGCGCGGCAGGCGGCCTACAACAGGTGCCCCATCTTCAGCCGCTTCGTCTCGAGGTACTTCTCGTTGTGCGGATTGGACGGCGACTTGATCGGGACGACCTCCACGATCTTCAGCCCGTACCCTTCCAGGCCGATGACCTTCTTCGGGTTGTTGGTGAGGAACTTCATCTTCCGCACGCCGAGGTCGACGAGGATCTGCGCGCCGATGCCGTATTCGCGGAGCTCGGGCGGGTAGCCGAGCTGGAGATTGGCCTCGATCGTGTCGAGTCCTTCCTCCTGCAGCTTGTAGGCGTGAATCTTCGCCGGCAGGCCGATGCCGCGGCCCTCGTGCTGCCGCATGTAGACGAGCACGCCGCGGCCGGCGGCCTCGATCTGCTCGAGCGCGGAGTGGAGCTGCGGGCCGCAGTCGCAGCGCTTCGAGCCGAAGACGTCGCCGGTCAGGCACTCGCTATGCACGCGCACCAGCGTGGTCTGACCCTCGCCGATCTCGCCCTTCACCAGCGCGAGGTGATGCGCGCCATCCACGAGCGAGCGGTACATGTGGAGATCGAAATCGCCGTAGTCCGTCGGCAGCTTCACCGTCTCCTCGCGCTCGACGAGTTTCTCGCGCGTGCGCCGATAGGAGATCAGCTCCGCGATCGAGCAAATGCGCAGCCCGTGGCGTTGCTTGAATTCCAGCAACTCCGGCAGGCGCGCCATCGTCCCGTCGGGATTGAGGATCTCGCACAGCACGCCCGCGGGGCGCAGGCCGGCGAGCCGCGCCAGGTCGACGCTCGCCTCCGTGTGGCCCGCGCGCCGCAGCACGCCGCCCGGTTTCGCGCGGAGCGGAAAGACGTGCCCCGGCTGCACGAGGTCGTTCGCGACCGTCTTCGGATCGACCAAAAGCTGGATCGTGCGCGCGCGATCGTGCGCGCTGATGCCGGTGGTGATCCCCTTCGCCGCATCGACCGAGACGGTGAAATCCGTGCGGTAGCTCTCGCGGTTCTCGGAGACCATCCGCTGCAATCCGAGCGCGTCGGCGCGCTCGTCCGTGATCGGCGCGCAGATGAGCCCGCGCCCATGGGTGGCCATGAAATTGACCGCCTCGGCCGTGATCTTCTCCGCCGCCATCACCAGGTCGCCTTCGTTTTCACGGTCCGCGTCGTCCGTGACAATGATCATGCGCCCCGCGGCAAATTCGCGGAGCACCTCGTCAATCGGGTCGAACACGGTTTCAGTCATAGTCCGCGCGCACGTTCGACGGTGGCCGGGGAAAGTTCAAGCGTGGTCGGTGTGGGCAAGTAATCAGTAATCAGTGCGGAATGAGTAATCAGTACTGGGGCGAACCTGCCCGCGAGTTCGGGACGTGGATAGGAACTGACGCGCGGCTGTCGGAATACTGATTACTGCCGACTGATTACTGCTTACTTTCCCGCCCTACCGCCCCTTCGGCAGATCCGTCAGCGTGCTCCTCAAAATGGAAACGATCGCCCTCTTCTCGTCGAGCTTCAGGTACGCGTACTCGGCCGGCGCGGGCTCCGCGAGCGCCGCGCTGAGCTGGCGATACACGGTGTTTTTCAGCTCCGTCGGCAGGCCGGCGAAGACCGGCGTGTAAATCATGTAGCTGCACCGGTAGCGCAGCAGCCGCGTCTGGAGATCGAGATCCTTGAGCGCGCGGCCGTTCGCGTCGGGCCGGCGATTGGCCGCGAAGGCCTGCTGGTATTCCGGGTTGCCGAGCACGCTCCCCGGGGGCAGCGGGACTTCATCCGCGAAGAGCAGGTAGCGCACCAGCGGCTTGGCGAGCGCCTCGAGCTGCGTGCGGCGGGCGACGGAGTCGGGCTGCCGCAGCAGCACGCGCGTCTGGTAGGTCGCGTGCGTGGCCCGATTGGCGAAGCCGACCTGGTGCTCCTGGAGCAATTGCGGCAGCACGTCGCTGGTCGGCAGCAAGTAGTTGCCGGGATCGAAAAGCTTGCCGAGCGGGTTGGCGACCTCCCGCGCTTCGCCGTTCGTCCGCTCGATGATTTTGTTGCTCCAGTTCGCCGGAAACGCGCCGCCGGTGCCGGTGAGATGCCACCCGCCGAAGCGCAAGCCGAGCGGGATGCCGTGGCCGCTCTGCTCGCGCCGAAAGGCCTTCTCGCCGCCGCCGGTCATGCCCGGCACCACCGACTCGAGGACGAGCGCGGGAATGTTGCCCATGTAGTGCAGCTCGTGGCAGTTCATGCACTCTTCCGAGCGGCGCAACACCGGCGTCTGGCCCGGTCGCACGCGATCGGAAATGTAGAAGATCGACCCGAGCGCGGGGTCGAGCGAGATGACCTCGATCCGCCCGCCGGGCACGTACGCCACGTAGGTGTCGTCATTGAAATAAAGCGCGCGCGGCCGGCGCGGCGAGATGAGGTTCTTCTGCAGACTGGTCACCGAGTAGACCAGCATTTGCGAGGAGACGGGGATCTCCAGCTCCTTCAACACGCCGCGCAAGATCGTGAGCTCGTCCCCGGTCGGGAGCGTCTTGCGGCCGGCGACCAGTTCCGTGTTGAAGCGCGTGAAGCGGTCCGTCGGCGTCGCCGTGTAATACCCGTGCATCGGATCCTCGATGCCCGTCGGCTCCTCCGCGCGCGCGCCCGCCGGCGCGAGCGCGCAGAGCAGCAGAAGGGCAAGGGGACGAACCATAAGCGCAGCATTTAAGCGCGATTGCGGGATTTGGCAAACGCACCCTTGGCCTCTCGCCGCCCCGACCCGATGCCAACCCGCAAAAAGCAGACGGCGAAGTCTCGCGACTTCGCCGTCCGATGAACTCGCTTACGCGAGGGTGAGCCGTGCGTTACTGGCCCTTCTCTTTGTCTTTGTCCTTATCCTTGTCACCCTTCTTGCCTTTGACCTCCGTGGCCGGCGTGGCGGCGGGAGCGCCGGGACGGTGCGCGGGCGCCGCGCCTTCGCGGGGTGGGCCGCCTTCGGGACGGCGCGCGCCTTCAGGGGCACCGCCTTCCGTGCGCGGCCGCGCCGGTTCTCCGCCGGGCGCCGAGACCTTCGGCTCCTTCGAGCCGCGCGCGGCTTCAGGCTTGCCTTCACGGCTTTCCGGCGCGCCTTCGGGGCGCGTGTTTGCCGGCTTGACGCCTTCACGACCGGGCGCAGTGGTGTTCGGTTTGCCGTTTCGGGGACCATCGGGTGCCAGGGTGTTGGGCTTGCCTTCGCGAGCTTCCGGCGCGCCTTCAGGACGCGTCGTGGTCGGCGGCTTGACGCCTTCGCGACCGGGCGCGGTGGTGTTCGGTTTGCCGCTCCGCGGGGCATCGGGCACCAGGTTGTTTGGCTTGCCTTCGCGACTCTCCGGCGCGCCTTCGGGACGCGTCGTAGTCGCCGGTTTCACGCCTTCGCGACCGGGCGCGGTGGTGTTCGGTTTAACGTTCCTGGGACCGTCGGGTGCCAGAGTGTTCGGCTTGCCTTCGCGGCTCTCCGGCGCGCCTTCGGGACGCGTCGTCGTTGACGGTTTCACGCCTTCGCGACCGGGTGCGGTGGTGGTCGGCTCGCCTGGCTTGCCGGTGCGCGGCGCGCCAGGTTCGTTGCCTTCACGCGCGGTGCGGGGAGCGCCGGGGGCGGGCTCTGTCGTTGCGGGCTGCGGGCGTCCCTGGCCCGGCTTCAGGTCGCCGGTGGCCGGCTTGCGACCGTTCGGAGGAACGTTGCCTTCCACCGCGGTGCGCGGGCGCTCGCCCGGCTTCGGGTTTTCCGCCGGCGTCCTGCCTTGTTCGGGCGCTCCGGTCGTCGCCGTCGCGCGGCCCTCGCGCTCGCGCGGTTTGCCCTCGGGATCGAGATTTCCTTTGCGCGAAGCGTTGTCGGTCAAGCCGAGCGCGGCGGTCGCGCGGGTGAAGCTCGGCTGCTTCGGCAGATTGGCCGGAGCGCGCGGCGTGTCCTGCTGGATCTTGACCCGCAACTCCTGCGACTGCGGGACATCGCGCCAGCCGCGGTCGACCTCGACCTTCTCCACATGGCGTCCGACCCGCTGCGGCGCCGCTTCCGTGCGGAAGCTGACGGCCGGGGCGAACACGCGCAGCGAGTCGCCGGCGATCGTCATTCTCATCCCTTCATCGCGCACACGGTGGCCTTCGAAGACCACGTCGTCGCGTCGCTCGAGCCGCAGCCGGCGGACCGGCTCGCGACTTTCGCGCGAGATGACGCTGTATTGCGGCCCGTCATTATAGATGCCGCCGGAGGTGTAAGTGATGTTCGTGATGTTCTTCGTCTCACGGATGATCGTGACGTTCTCCCGCCGCGGCAGGATGACCTTCGAGAGCCGCGGCGCACCGAAGTCGCGGCCCGCGACGAAGGTGTATTGCGACGGCCCGACATCATAGTAACTGTCCGACCACGAGCTGATGCCGACGTCGCGCTTGAAGGTCGCTTCGGGCGGCAGCGGCGCCCAGCCGACGTATTGCTCGCTGCGGCGCCAGGAGACCCACGCGGGCGCCCATTCCGTATCGGGCACCCAGACCCAGCCGGTGTTCTGCAGGCGCGTCCAGCGGCCGTAGTGATAAGTGATGCCGCCGAACGGCTCCTCCGAAACCCACGTCCAGCCGGCGTCGGTGAACGCCCAACTGCCGTCCGTATAGGGCCGCCAATCCTCCTGCACATCCTTGGGATGAAAGACGTAGCCGTAGTCGGCGGTTTGGATCCACTCGCCATATGGGTCGAGGGATTCGTAGAAGAACTCGACCGATACGTCCTTTGCCTGGGCGCTCGGGGCGAGCGGCGAGACGAGGAGAGCAGCGGCGAGAAGGGTCAGTAGGATTCTCATAGTGATATAGGTGAAAGAGAGCGCCGCCCGCGGTCCGGAGATTCCGGAAACCGAGCTGCGCCTCCATAGCAATCGTGCGCGGGAGGTGCGCGCGCTGTATGGGCGGGCCTTTCTCGGCGCGAAACTCCAAAATACAGTGACCAAGCTCCAAATAAGCTCCAGGCACCAAGGACCAAACCTGAGCACGCCACGCGCTGTTTGGCCTTTGAGCTTTGATCTTTGGACCTTATTTGGCCCTTGGGTATTGAGTTTTGGAGTTTCGCGCTAGCCGTTCCGCGCCCGGCTGAGCGCGACCGCGCCGAGCACCGCGATGATGCCGCCGACGATGCCGCGCCGCGCCGGCCGCGCGCCGTCGATGAACCACGCCAGGAACATCGTCACCAGCGGCGAGGTCGCGACGATCGGGAGGACCACGCCGGTCTTCGCTTCCTTGAGCGCCCACTGGAAACAGGCCACCCCGAAGGTCGGGCCCGAGAGCGCATTGCCCAGGACCACGGGTATGGACGCCCGCCAGTTCGTCCCCTCGGGCACGCGGTGCGCCTCCGGGTGAAAACGGCGCAGGATGAGAAATGCGATCCAGGTGACCAGCACGCCGCCGACGATCCGCTGGTAGGCCACCGAGCCGCCATCGATCGTGAAGCCCGCGGCCTCCGACACCATGTAGGCCTTGCGCGTAAAGACCGCGCCGAGCCCCTGCCCGAGCGCCGAGCCGATGCCGCAGAGCACGCCGACCCAGAAGGTGCTCCGCTTCCCCTCCCAGCCGTGATCCGGCGCGAGCGCGAGCGCCACGCCGCCAAGAATCCACGCGGCGCACAGCATTTCCGCCAGGGTGAGCGTGGTCCCGAACCAGCGCCACTCCACGATGGCCGCCAGCGGCGCGGCGAGGCATTGCGTGAGCAGGATGGAAAGCCGCGGCCCGATCCGCGTCAACGCGCCGAAGAGCATCATATCGCCAAAGCCGAAACCGATCACCCCGCCCGCGAGCAGCCACGGCAGCGCCGGCCCGCGCAACCCCGCGCCAAAAGTGTGCGCCCAGAGTCCCAGCAGGCACATCGCCACCATCAGCCGGCTGAGATTCGCCACCGGCCCGCCGAGCATCTTCGCCGAGCGCGAGGCGAAGATGACCGAGAACGAAAAGAGAAATGTCGTGAGGACGGAGGGGAACATCGGCGCGTCTGAGAGACGGGGAAAAGGCGGGGGAGGACAAGGCGGAAACGCGGAGGCCCTGGGAACGCCAATCTCCCGATTGGCCAGCTTCTGCCGCGAAGAGGCGCGACTCGCCCGGCGAAGGTGTTGGCATTTCCGTTCAGAACGGCAATCGTGATGGGTGGCCCCTTTCTTCCATGAATAGCACGCTTCTTTTGCTCCTCCTCGCGCTCGCCGTCGCAGAACCGAAGCCGCCGATGATTAGGATTGAGTACCGTGTCCTCTCCTCAGAAATAGCGGCCGACTCCTTCGCCGCGAAGCCCAGGGTTCTTTACATCGCCGGCACCACTTTTTCCCGCACGGAGGAACAGCCCGACCCCGCGCTCGGCATTCACGGGCTCATCGTCTGCGCCGAACCTGACCTCTGGATGATCAATCTCATTCCGCGCACCGCGCAGCATATCGTCGATCCCGGTCCGACCTTCATCGTCCATAATAACATCCTGGATCGCAAGGCTCCGAAGGAGTTTGCGACGTTCGAGTTCGGCAAGGAGGTCGAGTTTTTTTGGAGTCATCACGCCGACCCGCTCCAGCCGCGCTCGCTCGACGGACAGCGTTGTGAGGTGTCCGACCTCACGCACGAGAAATACCGGATCGTCCTCTTCGTCCGGCCTGACACGAAAAAGCCTTTCCATCTCGACGTATTCCAAAACGACAAGGCGCTCTTCTCCGTCAGGTATTTGAACTACCAGACCGACCTGCCGTTCGAGCCTGAATTATTCAAACCGCCACCCGGCCTGACCATCTCGGAGCCCGGGCAGAAGAAGGGCCGGTGAGACCCGCGGAGCCAGGGCTCCGCGGCTACGCCCGCGTCTTCTTCCGCTTCCCGCCCCCAAACTTCCCTTTCCCATACGTCACCGGCTTGCGCTTCGGCTCGATCTTTAGGAGGCCGGTGCCGCTCTTCAGTTCCATGATCTGATCGCGCAAGTGCGCGGCGCGTTCGTAGTGGAGATTGATGGAGGCCTCGAGCATCTCGGCCTCGAGCTCGCGCAACGTTTCGGCGAGGGAGAAGCCGGCGCCCTCCTCGGCCACGCGCGCGGTTTGCTCGCGGTCTCGGAGGATCGTGTGGAGGCTCTCCTGCACGGCGCGGCGGATGGTTTGCGGCGTGATGCCGTGTTTTTCGTTGTAGGCCATCTGCCGGGCGCGGCGGTACTCGGTGATGCTCATCAGCGCCTCCATGCTCTTCGTGACAATGTCCGCGAAGAGGTAGACTTCGCCATTGATGTGGCGCGCGGCGCGGCCGGCGGTCTGGATGAGCGAGGTCTGCGAGCGGAGGTACCCTTCCTTGTCCGCATCGAGAATGCAGACGAGCGAAACCTCGGGCAGATCGAGCCCTTCGCGCAGCAGATTGATCCCGACCAGGATGTCGAATTCCGCCGCCCGCAGCGCGCGCAAAATCTCCACGCGCTCGATGGTGTCGATGTCGCTGTGCAGGTAGCGCACCTTGAGGCCGACATCGCGCAGGTAATCGGATAAATCCTCGGCGGTGCGCTTGGTGAGCGTGGTGATGAGGACGCGCTCCTGCTTTTCCACGCGCTGCCGACAGAGCTCCAGCGTTTCGTCGATCTGCGACTTGAGCGGGCGGACGGTGATCTTCGGATCGAGCAGGCCCGTCGGGCGAATGATCTGCTCCACGACGAGCGGCGCGCCGGGTGTGTGGACGTCGAACTTCTCCGCGCCCTCGTCGGTGCGCGAGAGGCGCACGTTGACGATCGGCCGCTCGGGCGCGGCCATGACTTCCGGCGACGAGCCGGCGATCGCCGCGGGGAACGGTTCGTCCTGGCCGATGCGCTCGCGGGCGTGCGGCGAGTAGGTCTCGTTGCCGACCACGCTGTTGCGAATCTCGAACTCCGCCGGCGTGGCGGAGATGTAGAGAATCTGCCCGGTCATCCCCATGAATTCCTTGAAATTAAGCGGCCGGTTGTCGAGCGCGCTCGGGAGGCGGAAGCCGTGCTCGACGAGCGTGGTCTTGCGCG
>DASYIS010000531.1:0-3878 GCA_035997375.1 Chthoniobacteraceae bacterium | reverse complement strand
TCGTAGTTCCGCCTTCAGGCGGCCGGGCGCAATCTTCCATGAGCGCGTCCGACCCTCAAGGGCGCCTGGGGCTCACGCGTCGCTCCCGCCTAAAGGCGGAACTACGAACCCGGAGCCGCCCCCTCCAGTCGATGACGTCCTCTTATCCCGCGGCCGCGCCCGGATCCGGCGGGCGCCGGGTCGTGGTCTTCAGGCCGAGGATGCTCATGAAGAAGCTCGAGAAGATGACCTGCAAGCTCAGGACGAGCAGCGTGGAGCCCGCAATCAACTTAAATAGAAAGCTGTCGAACGAATGCACGGCAAAGGAGACGCCGCTCAACGCCATCATGAGGAGACCCGCCAGGAAGAGCACGAGGCCGAGGATCAATCCGCGCTCGAGCGTGAAGGTCGAGAAGATGCGGGTGAACGCCTTATTCTCCGGGAGCAGGCCTTCGCCGAGGCCGAAGACCTTGGTGAAGAATCCGATCGCGATCGTTTGCGCGCCCGCGATGGCGCAGGCGCACGAGACGATGAGGCCGCCCAGGGTCTCCAAATTGGCGGACGAGGCCAAAAAGTAGATCAGGAGCGCCGCCAGACCGCCCCCGATTCCCAGCACCTGCCCTGGCAGGAGAAAAAGCCAGCGCGGCGAGTAGATGAGCATGAACCGCAGATGCCGCCAGCCGTCGCGCCACGGCAGCAGATGCGGCGGCCGCGAGCGGCCGTCCTTGTGCAGGGTGATCGGCACCTGGGCGACCTTCAGGTTCGCGATCGAGGCCTTGATCACCATCTCGGAGGCGAATTCCATCCCGGTGGTTTTCAGTTCCATGCGGCGGAACGCGGTCTTCGTAAAGGCGCGCTGGCCGCAGTGGAAATCCTGGATCGGCGTGCGGAAAAAGAGGCGGCCGAGGAAGGAGAGGATGGGATTGCCGATGTGGCGATTCTTCCACGGCATGGCGCCGGGCATGATCGTGCCGCCGCCGCGCGGCATGCGGCAGCCCATCACGAGATCGTTCCCCGCGCGCAGGCCGGCGATGAATTTCTCGCTGTCGGAAAAGTCGTAGCTGTCGTCGGCGTCACCCATCATGATCCACTCGCTGGACGCCGCTTCGATGCCGCCGCGGAGAGCGCTGCCGTAGCCCTTCGCGGTCACCGGCACCACGCGCGCGCCGAGCCGCGTCCCGATTTCCCGCGAGCCGTCGGTGCTGCCGTTGTCGGCCACCAGGACTTCACCGCGCACCTGGGCGCGCTGAAAGCCGAGCTGCGCTTTCTCGATGCAGCGCGCGAGCGTCTCCGCCTCGTTGAGGCACGGCATGACGACCGTCAGCTCGACAGGCTCCGCGGGAGAAGGGGAGGGGTTCATGAAAGAAAAAGGGCCGCCGACCGGGGGGCGCATTAGCTGAAACGGAAGCGTTTTTGTCAAGGGAACGGGCTGCTCATCCTAATCTTGCTCCTGCTCTTGCTCCTGCTCTTTCCCAAGCGATCAGGAGCAAGAGCAGGAGCAGGATTAAGAGGGTCACGCCACAAACTTCCGCGGCTCGTAGGCGAGCGCGCGGTGCGTGCCGAAGTCCGGCGCCCGGTCCTGGTTGGCGAGGCTCAGCACGCTGTCGCTGCGGAAATTCAAGCGCAGCCCGAGGGCTTCCGCCAGGCGCAGGCCGAGCCAGACGCCGCGCCACGGGATCGGCACGAACACCGGCCGCCGCCCTGCGCGCGCCGCGAGCGTTTCCAGGATCCGCCGGAAGGTCCACGGCTCCGGATGCGCGGTGACGATCGGCTCGCGCGGCGCGGGGAAAGCGCCGTTGCAATAACGGACGATCAGCTCGCTGAGATCGGCCTCGTGGTTGAGGTAGAGTTCGGCGTTCCCCGCGATGAGCGGAAGCACGCGCGCGCTGTGGACCTGCTGGCGGAGGTGGCCCATCATGCCGCCCTCGTCTGCGTCGCCGGTGATGAGGCCCGGGCGCACGATGAAGGCCCCGTGATCGGCGGCGAGTTGCTCGATCGCGAGCTTGGCTCGGCCGTAGAGCGAGCGGGCGGCGGGAAAGGCGCTCATCGTCGAGATGAAGACGATCTTTTCCACGCCGGCGGCGGTCGCGGCGCGGAAGAGCTTCTCCGAGCCGCGGACGTTGACGCGCTCCAGCTCGGCCCAGGTGCGCGGAGAGAAATCGTAGGCCGCGTGGACCAGCGCGCGCGCGCCTTCCAGCGCGCCGGCCGGGACTTCCTCCCCCAGGGAAAAAGAGACGTCGCTCTCCTCGCGCGGCCGGCGGACCAGGCCGCCCGTCTGCCACCCGGCCGCGCGAAAGTGCCGGACGAGGCAACTCCCCAGCCAGCCATGGGCGCCGGTGATCGCGACAGTGGACGGGAGTGGCGTGGGCATGGAGCACTGAAGCACGGGCCGCGGTCGCAAGCCAGCGCGGCGGCACGGCCTTTTGGCCCCGGGTAGGGCGGGCGTCCCGCCCGCCCCGGCGGGCATCTTGCCCGCCTCGATTATCTCAGGGAATTGGCGTGCCGCTCCAAGGGCTGCTATTCGCGTCGGGCGAAGACGCCCTCCGCGGCGGGCGGGACGCCCGCCCTACCCGGGGCCGCCGGCACCTGCTGCGGCGCGCGTCTTCACACAGTCTCTCCGTTTCCTCACGAAGGTCGGGTCTTGAGTTCGAACGTATCGGGCCGTCTCTCGCCGCGCGCAATTCACACCTATTTCCTTTCGTCTTGCGAGGTTGTCTTATTGCGCGGATTCTATCCGGCTGGACTTGTGCTCCAGTTTGGCCCTCCTTGCTCCCCTTCTTTGATGACTCATCGCTCCCCACGTCTCCTCTTCGCCGCCGCGCTGCTGGCCGGCCTCGGCGCCTGTCATCGCCAGGAGGTGATCGTCTACATGGCGCCGAAGGATGCGCCCGATGCGCCCGAGGCCGGCGCTTCCGAGGATCCGGCGGCGGCGAACAAGGTCGACACTAATGCGCCGCTGCCGCGCCCGCGCGCCGAGTTGCCGAAGCTCACCTGGAAGCTGCCAGCCGGCTGGTCGGAGACCGGGCCGGGCCAGATGAGCGTCGCGAGCTTCGCCATCGACGTGAACGGCGCGAAGGCGGGCGTGGCGATCACGCCGATGCCGAACATGGCGGGCCAGGAGCCCATGATCGTGAACATGTGGCGGCAGCAGGCCGGCGCGCCCGATCTCGATCCCGCGCAGGCGGAGGCCGCGTTGACGCCGGTCCCGATCGCGGGCGACAGCGGCAAGTTTTTCGAGATCAGCAGCGAGCGCGACGGCAAGGCGAGCCGCATCGTCACCGCGATGTTCAATCGCGGGAGCAACACTTGGTTCTTCAAGCTCCAGGGCGACGCGACCGTCGTGGAGGCGCAGAAGCCGGCGTTCCTCGAGTTTCTCAAGAGCGTCCAGTTCGAGGACAAAGCCGTCGCGGCGATCGCCAATCCGCCGCCGCCGCCCGATCCCTCGGCACCCGCGCCGGCGCCGGAACCCGCGGGCCCCGTTTTCCCGCAACCTGAAGGCTGGCGCAAGCGGCCCGCCGGCCAGATGCAGGTGGCGCGGTACGCCGTGCCGGAGCAGGGCGAGGCCGCAGCCGAGGTGACGGTGAGCATGTTCACCAGCGACACCGGCGGCGCCCCGGCCAACGTGGCGCGCTGGCGGCGGCAGCTCGGGATGCCGGAGCTGCCCGAAGCCGAGGTCGCTCCGCTGATCAAGCCGATCGAGGGCCTCGAGGAGGGCGCGGACGGCGTCTATACCGATCTGACGCAGGGGACGCGCCGCCTCATCGGCGCGATCGTCCACCGCGGCGGCCAGTGGTGGTTTTTCAAGCTGCTGGGCGAGGAGCCCGCCGTCGCCGCCGCGCGCGAGACCTTTCTCAACTTCGCCAAGTCCCTGCCGAAATCATGAAGCCCATCTGGAAATT
>DASYIS010000530.1:0-3210 GCA_035997375.1 Chthoniobacteraceae bacterium | reverse complement strand
CAATATTGCGAGCGTCTCGGCGCATCTGCCGCTGTCGAAGGTCGTCGCTTATTCGTCGGCCAAGGCGGCGGTGCTGAACCTGACGCAATTCCTCGCGCGGGAGTGGGCCTCAAAAGGGGTGCGGGTCAACTCGATCACGCCGGGCTTTTTTCCCGCGGAGCAAAACCGCAAGCTGCTCTTCAACGACGACGGTTCGCCGACCGCGCGGACGCAATCGATCTGGGGTCACACGCCGATGAATCGGTTCGGCGAAGCGCGCGAGCTCGTCGGCGCATGCCTCTTCCTCGCGAGCCACCAGGCATCGAGCTTCGTGACCGGGATCGACCTGCGCGTGGACGGCGGGTTCTTGAGCCAGACGATCTGAGGCGCGCGAGCGTCGAAAAAGAATGTGTAGAGCGCGGCTCTCTCTGAGCATAGGCGAAGAGGTGCCGCCTCCAATTTCTTGAGGGTCTCTTGCCAGCGGTGCTGGCAAACCAAGATGGAGGTGGCACCTGTTCGGCTCGGCGCACAGAGGGCCGCGCTCGCGCCGCCCATCTATTTCGTGGACAAGCGCGGCGCCATTCCCCCCACTATTCGCCCGGCCTTTCCCTCCTCCGAACGCATGAAAATCTCCGCCCTCTTTCTCTCCCTCCTCCTCACCTCTGGCGCGCTTTTTGCCGCCGATGCGCCGGCCGCGAAGCCCGAGACGCCGCTGCGCAAGCCGTATTTCCAGGGCGACTTCTTCGGCGAGATGCCGCGGGCATTTTGTATCGTGCAGAAGGTCGACCTCAAGGCGAGGACGATGTTGGTGAAGGTGCTGAAGGACGGGCGGCTCGAGACCATCTCCATCGGTCCCGACACCGAGCTGCTGTTCCGCAACGCGTTCGGCGAGCTCGAGGATTACTTTCCCGGCCAGCACGTGATGCTCTTCGTCTACGGCGATGAGGACCGGAAATGGGCCGGCATTCGCGCCGTGCAGGATGAGATCCAGATGACCGCGGCGCACAACTGGTTCGGCAAGATCACGAAAATCGACCGTGAACAGCGGCGCTACTGGACGCACCGCGAGGAGTTGAACGAGAAGAAGGAAGTCACCAAAGTCGTCGACCTCGACCACGTCTACGCGCCGGACGTGAAGGTCTGGAAAGGCGAGACGGCCGCCGGCGCCGAGGCGTTGCAGGTCGGTGACGAGGTGATCCAGCAGTTGGTCGAAAAAGACGGAGCGCTGGTCGCGGTGGAGATGTTCAACCGCGACGGCGCGGCCGCGGTAGGCAAGGCGCAGGAGGCCCGCCTCTACCAGGCGCAAAACGAAAAGGGGCTCAGCGGCTACGTGCTCGATGTCGAGCCGATGAGCGGCGCGCTGACGGTCATGATCAATCGCTCCAATCTCAAACGCGCGGGCGAACTGAAGCCCGGCGATGAAATCAAGCTCGCGCCAGTCGACGGCTCGCAGCCCTTTGCCGGGGCGATTTATGAAGTGAAAGGCGTCGATTCGCGGAAGCGCCTCGATCTGCTGGTGAATGCCCGCTCCGCGGCGCGGATGCACTACGGCGAACCGCTGCGTATTTTCCTGCCCGGCACGGGCGGCGAGTTGCCGACGGGGCGCTCGGGGATTCCCACGCCGCCGGTGAAGAAGTAGGCTTCGCTTCTCCCCATGAAAACGCTCCTGATTCTCCTTGGTTTCTGCATCGCCGCGCTTCCGCTCGCCTCGGGCGCCGAGGCGCCCGGCAAGATCGAGCCGCCGGACGAACTCGTGCTGAATTACCATCTCATGCATCCCGGCGGCGACAGCGCGCCCGGCGACCCGAACGCGGCGTTTTGCCTCGATGGGATCTACCATCTTCACTACATCATCGGGCATCCATTTCAGGGAAAGGGGAGCTTCTCGTTCGTCCACGTTTCGAGCCCGGACATGCTGCACTGGACGTGGCACAAGACGAGTCTTCAGCCCTCCTTCACCGGGCACGGCATGTTTAGTGGGACGGGTTTCATCACGAAGGAAGGGAAGCCGGCGGCCATTTATCACGGCCAGGGCTCGGATCGAAACCAGATCGCCATCGCCCGCGATCACACGCTCGAGAACTGGGAAAAGCCTTACCCCGTCAACGCAGTCACGGCGGACGGAAAGCCGGCGCAGATCAGGCACTGGGACCCGGATTGTTTCCAGGTCGGCGATACTTACTACGCGATCTCCGGCGGACGGAATCCGCCCGTCATGAAGTCCACGGATCTCAAGACGTGGACGGTCATCGGCGACTTTCTGAAATACGATCTGCCCGAGGTCGCGCTGGGCGAAGACCTCTCGTGCGGCAATTTCTTCAAGCTCGGGAACAAGTGGATGATGCTCTGCATCAGTCATCAGATGGGGTGCCGCTACTACCTCGGCGAGTGGGACGCCAAGGCCGAGCAGTTCGTGCCGGAGACGCATGGGCGTATGTCGTGGCGGCGCGAAGGGCAGTCCATCTACCAGCCGGCGTACCGCGATTGTTTCGCGCCGGAGAGCGTGCTGACGCCCGACGGCCGGCGGGTCATGTGGGCGTGGTGTTTCACCCTCGATCCGGCGATCAACCTGAAATCGCTCCAGACGCTCCCGCGGGAGCTGAGCCTGCCGGCCGATGGCATCCTGCGCATCAAGCCGCTGCGCGAATTGGAAACGCTCCGCTCCGAGCCGAGCGCGCTGAAGGACATCGTCATCACACCCGCCGCGATGAAAGGGAACGTCCCCGCGCAGCGCCTCGCCGAGCTGCCCGGCGAGGCCGTGGAAATCCGCATCGTCATCGACCGCGCGCAGGCCGAGCGCAAGCGTTTCGGCTTCCACCTCTTTGGTGACGAGAAGGACGAAGGCCTGCCGATCCTGATCAAGCCGGAGACGAACACCATCCGCCTCGGCGGAATCGAAGCGCCCTTCTCCGTCGCCGCCCTGCCCAAAGGCGAGCCCGTGGAACTGCGCATCTTCATCGACAAATACCTGGTCGAGGTATTCGTGAACGACCGGCAGGCGATGATCTCCGCGCACATGAATTGGCAGGGGAAGAATGGGCTGAACGGGTATTCGTTCGGCGACCCGACCACGATCAAGTCCCTTGAGATGTGGAAGCTGAAGCCGTGCAACGAGGGGTTCCTGGAAGCGCGCAAGAGCCGGATTTGGGAGCCGGAGCGGCAGTGAGGGAGTGTGACAAGGTGACAAGGTGACAAGGTGACAAGGTGACAAGGTGACAAGCGCGCGAAGTC
>DASYIS010000529.1:0-7010 GCA_035997375.1 Chthoniobacteraceae bacterium | reverse complement strand
GCTCAGAATCGAAGTTATATCCAGAGCCTCGAACCGGCCCATCGTGCATTACCTTCCGGAGCGCATCGCTCAGCGTCTCGTCGTTCACACTCAGCGAGATTCGCTTGTCCAGCCACGCGGTGGCCGGATTCGGGGCCTTAGGTTTCTGCCGGGGTTTGGCCAATCCAGCGTGCGGGAAGCACAAGACGCACACTGCCACGAAGAGGGGGAGGAGCCGACGGGATGGCGTTCGCACGGATTGAGTGAAACAGATGAACGCGCCGATGCCGAGTGACGATTTTCAACCCAATGGCGCATGACTTCGCATTGACGTACGTCGAAGGTGTCAAATAGGATGTCCAACTATGGAACGATGCGCCGTTTGTTATTCTCGGGGGAATTACCAAGACTTCTACGTTTGCTTTAAATGTTTTGAGCGCTTCCACAAGACATGCGCATCAAAGCAGCCGCGTGGTGGGTTGGGTATCTTGGACGAAGTATTCGGGAATCAAGCATGCTGTCCGAAATGCAGTTCGCCCAGAATCTACGAACTCGAATCCCGTGAGGATCAGGAACCCGATACCTATTGTTGAGCATCGTTGAGCATCGACCGCGCCGATGGCGTTGAGGCAAGAGGACCGTCCGTGTATTCAATCGTCAACTGCGCGCTCGCGTCCGCAAGCCTCAGCTCGTTGTCCATTCTCACCGCGAGAGCGCGTGCCCGTCTGACAGGAGCGTCGTTGAAAACGGCCAGTGGATGCTAGCTCGCGGAAGAACTCCACTGAAACGATAGTCGCCGTGCATGGGGTGCCCACAACAGCTTCAACCCCTCCAGCTCCAGCATCGTTCCTTCGTTTCCGGGATCGTCGTACAGCCGATAGCGAACCGAAACCAACACCTTGCGATTTTATATGACATATATTGTATTAAGTTTGAAAAGGGCCCCGTCGTAGGTGGCCGAACCCGTCTCCAAGGCGCTTTGGCGCGCTCCTGCCAACCCGCCTACTCCAGCAACTCCTGTAGATCCGTCATCGTCAGCCCTTGCATCAGCGGTTCTTCGCTTTCGATGGTCGCCTCGATCACCTTCCGCTTCTTCTCCTGCAGGCTGAGGATCTTTTCCTCGATGGTGTCACGCGCGATGAGCTTGTACGAGGTCACGACGTTGCGCTGGCCGATGCGGTGGGCGCGGTCGGTCGCCTGGGCCTCGACGGCGGGATTCCACCACGGGTCGAAATGGACCACGGTGTCGGCCGCGGTCAGGTTCAGCCCGACCCCGCCGGCTTTCAGGCTGATCAGGAAAACCGGCACTTCCCCGGTCTGGAAGCGGTCGACCTCGGCGGCGCGGTTTTTGGTGCTGCCGTCGAGGTAACAGGTGCCGATCTCCGCCTTTTCGAGGTGCGCCCGGAGGAGCTTTAGCATGGAGACGAACTGGCTGAACACGAGGACCTTGTGGCCGCCGTCGACCGCCTCCAGGAGCAGCTCGTTGAGCGTTTCGACCTTTCCGGAGAGTTCCTCGGTCTCGCCGGTGGCCTCGGGCTGCAGCAGGCGCAGGTCGCAGCAGGCCTGCCGGAGTCGCAGGAGCGCCGTGAGGATTTGCATGCGCGCCTTGTTCTGGTCGGGCAATCCCGAGGCATCCAGCGCCTGCCGGCGGGCTGCGGCGAGCAGCGCGGTGTACATTTCGCGCTGCGGACGGCCGAGATCGCAGTAGGTCACCTGCTCTATCTTGTCCGGAAGCTCATTCAGGACATCGCGTTTTTTCCTGCGTAAGACGAACGGGCGCAGTCGCTTGACAAGGCGTGCGTGTTCCGGACCTCCGGGCGTGGTGGCGATCGGCTGCTCGTAGCGCTCCTTGAAGTCGTTCCGCGAGCCGAGATAGCCCGGCATGAGGAAATTCATGAGCGACCAGAGATCCCGAACCGAGTTCTCCACCGGCGTGCCAGTCAGGGCAAAGCGATGCTGCGCCCGCACGGAAAACGCCGCCTGGGCGTTCTGGCTCTCGGGATTCTTGATGTGCTGGGCCTCGTCGAGCACCGCTACCTTGAACTCTCGGTCCCGGTAAAGCTCGGCATCGCGCCTGAGCAACGCATAGCTGGTCACCACGAGATCGGCCTTGGCGAATGGCTCCCCGAAGAGCCGGCGCCGCTCGGGGCCCTCGATCGCCAGCACCTGGCGCTCCGGCGTAAACTTCGCGGCTTCGCGGCACCAGTTGTAAACGAGCGACGACGGGCAGACAATGAGCGCCTGGCCGCCCAAATGCCGAAGTGCGGCCAGCGTCTGGACCGTCTTTCCAAGGCCCATTTCGTCCGCAAGAATGCCAGCGAAGCCGTTGCGGGCCAACGTGTTAAGCCAAGTAACTCCGTGCTTCTGGTATGGCCGTAGCGTTCCCTCCAGCGACCCGAGAGGAACGGGCGCCTGTGCGGCCAATTCCTTGCTCCCAAGTGCCGCCCGGCTCCACTGCGCAGGCGCGGTGACGTGGAATCCATGGTCCGTGGCGACCGCGTCGAGGTAGCCGGCGTGGCGTCGGTCGAGATGATAAAGCCCCGGTTGGCGCTGGTTGGGCTGGCAGTCGGTCAGCACCTGCTGGAAGTCGTCGAGCATCGCCGGGTCGAAAACCGCGATCTTGCCATTCTTCCGCTTCACGTGCGACTGGCCGCTTTGGAGCAGCCGCTGGATTTCCGCCGCCTCGAAGCGCTCGCCGCTCTCCGACCCAAGCTCAACCTGCACCTCGAACCACCGCTCGCCGGAGCTCCGGATCTCGAGCCGCGGCTGCACGCGCTCCACGTCGCGCGTCACATGCGCGAAGCGCGAGCCGATCGTCACCTTCGCCGCCTTCTCCCACGCCGGTAGATCGCGCGCGAAGAACGCCAGGATGCGCTGCTCGCCCTTCAGCACGAACTGCCCCTCCGCATCCGGCCCCGTGAAACCGCCGCTCCGCAACCGCTCCACCGCCGCGTACTCCGCCGCCGGATCGCGCGCGAAGCCGGCCCGCTGCGGCGGCTGACTTAATACAATACGCCGGTCCCCGTAGCTCGCCGTCAGCTTCCCGACCAAGTGGTTCAGCGAGCCCTCGAGGTCCAGCGCGAGGACGACCGCCGGCGCATTCGGGGCACTCACGGTCGCCGACGGCACTGCGCTCTCATCCATTTCAAAGAACGGCCGCAGATTCGGCAATTCGCGCTGGAGGAATCCGGCGGCGTGCTCTTCGGCGAGCGTTTGCCCGCCTTCCAGCAATGTCCGATACGCGGCGGGCAACCCGGGCGCCCACTCGCAGAGCGTCTCGCCCTGCAACAGCCACGCGCGGCCGCCCGCCGCCAGCAACTCGGCGCCGGCCGGCCGCTCGACGCTCAGCCGCAGCGCGCCGTCGGGCTTTCGCTCGAAGTCGAGCTTGGGCCGGATCCCCTGCCCGCCGATCACCGCGCGCGTCGCCTTGCCGAAGGTCACACCGGCGTGCTCGCGCAGCGCGTCGAGCAGGCTCAGGAATTGTTCGCGATTCAGTGAAAGCATTCCGGGCGTCTCGCCGCCGGCCAGCGCGCGCGCCTGGTCGATCAGCCGCCGATCCGCCTCGTTCGCGCGAAAGGCGCCGCTCTTCGGCAGCGCCGAAAGCAGCAAACGCTTGCCCGCCCAGAGCGCCTCGAGCCCGACCATCACGCTGCCCCGCTGCCAGGCGCTCGCGAGATTCGGCGGCAGAATGACGTGGATTTCCACCGGCTCCCCCTGCTCCGCCGAAAAGACCGGCTTCGCGATGGCCGCGCCCGTCGCCGCCACCGCCGGCGTGGAGGGCGTCGCGCCGTCGACGCCAAGGGCGGACACCGCCCGCTGCGGCCCCGCCGCCGGCTTGAGGAACTCCAGCCCCACCGCCACCGAGTGCGCGCAGATCGCCCCATGCTGCCGTGAAGCCCGGCAGGTGCAGAGATTCTCGATGTTCGACTTCGAGAGAATCCGCAGCCCCGAGCGAAACTCCGTCTCCCCCTCGCGCACCCGCCCCTGCAGCAGCGGCTCCTCCCAAGTCACGCCGGCCACCCGCCCCATCTCCTGCAGCGCCCGCGCCTGTTTCATCGTCTGCCAGCCCCCGGCGTCGTTCAGCAGGCGTTCGGTGATTTCCATTCAGGAGTTGGCGAGGCGACCGCGCGCTAAAGGTGCAATTCCAGGCGCAGTGCGGTGCGGCCTTCCTCGCAGTCTTCGAATGCGGTGGCGGCGTCCGTAGCCGTCGCCTGATCGCCCGGGTAGCGAATCGCGACTGAGTACGGGGCGAGCCGACCGAACGTACTTTGGAGCGCTGTGATCGCCGGCGAGTGAGGTGAGGCCAACGCCAATAGCGCAAGCAGATCGTGGGTCCGGGGGAACGGAGCGTTTGCCTCAACCAATAGGGCCTTGAGATATTTCTCGATGCATTGCTGCGCATGGAAGCACACCGCATCATAATTCGGGAGCGTCGTGACCTCGGCTTCACGCGAGGCGGTTCGATAGTCGCCTTCCGCCTTTTCGACCCACTCCGCCGTCTCAGGCCGCATACATCACTTTCCCCTCGCGAGCGACTTCCTGGAGAAACCAGTCGCGCCGCTTCTGGCCCTCCTCGAATTCTTCCGGCGTCCGGACGACGATGTCGAGGGGGAAACCGAGATGGCACTGTTGGTAGATGGCCGCGGTCTGCTGGTGCCGGGACATTCCGCGCAACGGCATGATCACGAGCAGATCGACGTCGGAATCCGGTTCGGCTGCGCCGCGAGCGTATGAGCCGAAGAGAATGACACGCTCGGGCGCGAAGTGGCTCACGATCGATTGCGTCAGCTTCGGTATCTGTGCTCCGTGATCCATTACGTCGTGAGTTTCGTGGCGGAACATTGCGCCTGCTTCCAATCAAGCGCAAGGCTTTGGGTAGAGGCCGGCGGGATGCCGGGTTGCAATCGCTCACCTTTGCCACCGGAATTGGCGTTTTTCACGTGACAAAAACGGCCCGTAGAACGCCTATTTTCGTGGGTGGAACATCGAAGATGTAGGTGTTGTGAAAAACCGTGCTGCAATTGGTGGGATGAACCCATCTTTCTCCTCCGCGCAGCCTGCTTCCACTCCCTCTCACTCCCCTGCCGGGCCAGCCAGGCGCGGGCGGCCTTCGCGGCGGACGCCGGAGGTGGTGACGGCGATTTGCCGGCTGATCCGGACGGAGGGGCTTTCGGATTCGGAGGCGGGACTGTTGGCCGGCGTGAGCAAGAGCGCGCTCTCGCGCTGGAAGCTGGAGGATGAGGATTTCGCGATCGATCTGGGGCAGGCGCGGGCGTCGTTTGTGCGGGAGTTGCTGCGGGCCATCCGCGAGGCGAAGAAGCGCGATGGGACGCCGGACTGGCGCGCGCAGACCTGGGTGCTGAAGAATTGCTCGGCGGACGGCTACGGGCGTGCGTCGCGCAAGCGGAAGGAGACGGACGACGCAGCCGCGGAGGGCCAAGAGCGCATCCTGGTCACGCCGTCCGAGTTGGAGCTGATGGTGGAGCGGCGAGTGGATGAACGGTTGAGAGAAATGGCGAACGATTCGACCCCGCGCAGCGCGATGGAACGTGCGATGTGTCCCGAAATTCCCGAAACTCGTGAGAGGTCCGGCACCGGTGTTGTCGCCGCCAGACCGGAGGCGGTGGATGGTGAAAACGTTACATTTCGTCCCGAAATTCACGGCGCGGTTCAGGGCGCCGGCTCCGGAGCGGCAGAGACCGGCGCGGAAGGTGGAGACGAGGAATGCAAAAACGTCGCATTTCGTCCCGAAATTCCCGAAATACATGACCGGCTCGCCACGACACAGACGGGGACGATCGCTTCAGGCAACGAAACTCCTCGCGGGAGCCGCCGCGAGCGCCGGGCCGAGGAACGGCGCCTCGCCAAGCAAATGAAGCAGGCGCGAAAGGGGGCGGGAGGGATGAACTTCCGGGCCGCGGCGTGAGCGACCTGCACAACCGCCGGCGGCGGGGCCGTGGCACGGGCGTCCCGCCCGTGGGGCCGGCAGGCGTCCCGCCTGTCGAAGCTGGAGGTCACCATTTGGTGATTGCCGAATCAGCGGGCGGGACGCCCGCCGGCCCCACGGGCGGGACGCCCGTGCCACGGCTCCGCTCCGCCGCCATTTTGCATCATTACGGCTCAGTAGGTCCCGCCTTCCATCAGCTTGCCCGCGATGCCGAACTTGGTGCGGTACTTCGTGGGCAGCGAGAGGCGCGTGTTGCCGTCGATCGCCTGGAACACGATGAAATGGAGGTGCGGGCCCTGGGTGTAGCCGGTGTTGCCCGAGTGGGCGATCGGCTGGCCCTCCGCGACCTTTTCCCCGAGCCGGACGAGGGCGCCGTTGGTGTCGAGGTGGAGGTATTCGGCAAAGGTTCCGTCGGCGTGTTTGACGATCAGATAGTTGGCCGCGGACTTCAGGGCGGGGTCGACGCCGCCGACGGTGAAGTCCTGCCGGAGCCCGGTGACCACGCCGGCGCGGGCGGCGCAGACGGTCGTCCCGACCGGGGCTTCGAAGTCGACGGCGTATTCGCACTGCGAGCCTTGGTAGTGGCTGAACTTGCCGAAATTCCCCTGGAGGACCTTGTGCGCCTCGCCGGCTCGAAACGGCAGCAGATAAATGGCGTCGTTGGTCTGCACGGCGCGCCGCGCGCCCGGGATCCAGTGGTAGGTGTACTTGTAGCTCCACGGCTGCCCGGGCGTCTTCTGGTCGATGCGGACCAAGTCGAAGGACTGGCGGCCGGCGGCGTCGACGGTCAGCGGGAATTTTTGCGTGCTGGTCGCGTTCCTCAGCTCGCACTTCACCGTGAGCGTGAACTCCGTGTTGCACGCACTCTCCACCGAGAGCACGACCCCCTTGGCGTCGCTCCGTTCCGCGATGTGAAACTCCTTTGGCGAATCATCCGCGCGCAGCGGAGCGGCCGTCGTCAAGAGGGCGGCGAGCAGCGCCGAGAGCATGGAACCGGGGGACTTCGTCACGTCGGCATCAAAGAGGAAGGAGCGCGGTTGGTCGAGCGAAGGCTTCGGCTCCTTGTCTCCTTGTCTCCTTGTCT
>DASYIS010000528.1:0-13398 GCA_035997375.1 Chthoniobacteraceae bacterium | reverse complement strand
TGATCGTGCTCGACGATCAGAATACTTTTGCCGGCCGAACCGATCTCGCGCCCGAGCCGGTCTCGCCCAATCTCCAGCGGCTGGCCCAACGGGGTGTGACGTTTGTCAATGCCCAGTGTGCAGCGCCGGTCTGCAATCCGTCGCGGACGGCCTTGCTCTCCGGCCTGCGACCGTCCACGACCGGCATCTATGACAACGATCAGGACTCGATGCCGGCCGGCCACCTGCTCCGGCGGACCACGGCTTTGCCGATCTATTTCCGGGAGCACGGCTACCAGACGGCGGGCGGAGGGAAGATCTTTGGTTCCTCCCTCGGGTCCATCGTCAAACATCGCGTCTGGGACGTCGAGATGAACGAGGCGAAAGGCGGTCGGACCGAAGACGCGAAGCCGCCGAAGGAAAAGCTCCCGCTCAGCGGCCTCAACGGGAAACACGACTGGGGGCCCTTCCCGGAGAGCCGCGAAACAATGGCCGACTGGCAGTTGGCGGGCAAGGCGGCGGAGTTTCTCACGAAGCCGCAGACCAAGCCCTTCTTCCTCGCCTGCGGCATCGTGAAGCCGCACACACCTTGGTACGTTCCCAAGGAGTATTTCGACCTCTTTCCGCCGGCCAGGATCACCATCCCCGACCTGGCGGCCGATGAGAACGCGGGGTTGCCCGCCGCGAGCCGCAGCCTGCCCAAACAGCTCAAGCAGGAGGCGCCCCTACTCGCGCGGCGCAAGGAGATGGTGGCCGCCTACCTGGCCGCCTCGCGTTACGCGGACGATTGCGTGGGCCGCATTCTCGCGGGGCTGGAAAAAGGCCCGCACCGCGACCGCACCATCGTCATCATCCTGGGGGACAACGGCTATCAGTTCGGGGAGAAGAACACGTGGTCCAAGGGGCGCTTGTGGGAAGGTTCGGCGCATGTGCCGCTTGTGATGGCCGGGCCGGGTATCGTGCAGGGACAAACCGTGACGCGCCCCGTGAGTTTGCTCGACCTTTATCCCACGCTGCTGCAGCTCGCCGGCCTGCCGCCGAAGCCGGAGCTCGAAGGCCTCAGCCTCGTCCCGTTGCTCAAGAATCCCGCCGAGCCATGGGAACGCCCGGCCCTCACGACACATGGCTTCAAGAATCACGCGCTGCGCAGCGAGCGCTGGCGCTACATCCGGTATGCCGACGGTTCGGAGGAGCTCTACGACCATGAAAACGATCCGTTGGAACACACGAACGTCGCGTTGAAACCGGAGTTCGCAGCCATCAAGGAAGACTTGCAGAAATGGCTCCCGAAACACGACGAGCCGCGCAACCCCAACTCCGCCGGCGGAAAGGACGTCGACGATTGAGCGCGCGAACCCGCTGTCCCAAGTCCGGCCGGAAGTGCTATTAGCCTTGTGCCCCCGCACCCCATGAAAACATTCCTCTCCCTCGTCGCCACGCTCGGCGCGCTCTTCTTCTCGACCGGCGCCACTCGCGCAGCCGAGTCGGGCAAGCCCAACATCATCTTCATCCTCGCGGACGACCAGGGAATCGACGGCCTCGGCTGCTATGGGGCGGAGCGCTTCAAGGGGAAGACGCCGAACATCGATGCGCTGGCGCAGACGGGGACGCGCTTCACGCAGTGCTACGCCAACCCGCTCTGCGGGCCGTCGCGCTGCACGCTGATGACGGGCCGCTACGTCTTTCGCACCGGCGGCACGACCAACAACAACGCGGGCACGCCTTCCCCTGAAAAGGAAGTCGGCATCGCAAAGGTGCTCAAGGAGGCCGGCTACGCGACCGCGCAGGCCGGCAAGTGGCGGCAGATGGGCGCGACGCCGGCCGACTGGGGTTTTGACGAATACCTGAGCGACCCATCGGCCAGCGGCTGGTACAATCAGGGCACGTACCTGAAGAATCGCGAGACGGTGAAGGCCCCGGACGGCGCGTATCAGCCGGACATCATGCATGCGTTTGCGCTCGATTTCATCCGGCGCAAAAAGGACGGCCCGTTCTTTCTCTACTACGCGAGCCATCTCGTGCATCGGCCCATCCTGAAAACGCCGGACAGCAAAGCGGGCGGCAATGTGTACGAGGAGGACGCCGCTTATCTCGACAAGCAGGTCGGCGAACTCGTGGCCGAGCTCGACAAGCTCGGGCTGCGCGAAAAGACGCTCATCGTCTACGCCGGCGACAACGGGACGAAAGGCGAGGCCGCGCCAATCAACGGGCGCAAGGTGCTCGGCGAGAAAGGGTCGCTGCTGGAAGGCGGCAGCCGCGTCCCGCTGATCGCAAATTGGAAAGGGACCACGCCCGCCGGCAAGGTGCTCGACGACTTGGTGGACTTTTCGGACATGTTCCCGACCTTCGCGGCGCTCGGCGGGGCGAAACTGCCCGCCGGCGTCACGATCGACGGCCACAGCTATTCGCCGCAGTTGCGCGGGGAAAAGGGGACGCCGCGCGAGTGGGTGTTCGTCCAGCTCGCCCAAGGTTGGTACGTGCGCGAGCAAGGCTGGAAGCTCACGCAAACCGGCGACCTCTTCGACATGTCCGACGCGCCCTTCGCGGAGAAACCGGTCGCCGCCGATGCCGCGAACGAAGCCGCCACCGCCGCGCGCACGCGCCTGCACGCCGTGCTGGCCAAGCTCAATCCCGCCGGCACCGCGGACGGCTCGCCGGCCGAACGTCCGCGGCGGGCCCGGAACCTGGAGCGCCGGGCTGCGGCTGCTGCGGCCGCCGCGGCTGCGGCGAAAGCGGCGACGCCGGCGCCGGCACCGCCGGCGAAGTAGGCCTGTGTAGAGGCGGCTCTCTGTGAGCCTAGGCGAACAGGTACCGCCTCATTTTTCTTGAGCGTCGGTCGCACGAGAGACGCTCAAGAAATTGGAGGCGGCACCCCTTCGCCTAGGCTCAGGGAGAGCCGCCTCTACACACGGGAACAAATACTGCGCGATCGCGCCGTCCTTCGTTCACCCGCCCGCGAGCTGGTCCCGCAAAAACCCCTCCAGCGCCCGCAGCCGCGCGCCGGGAGTCTCGCCGGCCATGAATTGCCAGAGACGGCGCTGCGCCGCGGGTTGCCGGCGCAACGCGGCGAGGAGCGCCACGCGCTGATTGGGTTGATCGAGCAGTTGCAAGAAGAGGCAGCCGAGGTTAAGCGACGCGTCGAGATACAGGTCGTCCTGCTCCGGCGCGTCGAGGGTCGCGGTGAGGTCGCCCAGCGCGCGCGGCCAGTCCTTTTCATCGATCGCGAGCGCGCCGCGCCAGAGCCGCACGGTCACGGCGTAGCGGCCTTCGGGGAACTCGCGCTGGTAGGCGTCGACGGCGGCGCGCGCTTCCGCCAGGCGCTCCGGATGCGCGCGGGCGAGCTTCACCGTCTGGCCGCCCGAGAGCTGCGGCGGCTCGTCGTTCTCGAGGTCTGCCACGCCGGCGTGGCCGTGCGCCTCCCGCACACTGGCGATCGCGAGCCGCGCCATCGCCGCCTCGCGCTTGCGGCTCTTCGGGAACTTCTCCAGGAACTCGCGCATCCGCACCGTCATCGGGCGCACTTTCATGCGGTCGGTCTCGGGATCGATCGGCCCGGTTTCGCGCACGAGGTTCAGGAAGGTCACGTAATCGTCCCACCGCTTGAGCGCCTCCGGGTGCGTGCCCTCGGGGTTGTTTCGCAGCAGCCGAAAACCGAAATACGCGGCGCGCTCCTCCGGGGTCACTCCCGGCTCGCGGAGGAACAGCGTGAGGTCGTCGAGGTCGTTCAGGAGCGCCGCGCCATTGGCGTTCCGGATGCGAAAGTCCGCGCGGATCTTTTCGAGTTCCTCGATGAGCCGGCCCGGTTCCCATTTCGCCGCGTTGTCCGAGAGCTTCACCAAGCGTTCCGACCATTCCCTTGGGACCTCCGCCCACGCGACTTCGCCGTCCTCTTCGGGGCCGTCCGGCGCGATGAAACTTTGCAGGATCGCGACCTCGCCTTCCTGGGCGATCGTCTGCAGCGAGTAGCGTGTCCACGGCTTCTCCGCCGGTGGGCGAAAGCTCCACCAGACGTTCGTCCCCGGCGGCCCCGGCGCCTCCTTCTCCAGGCGCTCGTACCATTGGCGAGAGAGCGCCTCGGCGTCCGTCTCGAAGGCGCGCGCGGCCGTCCATGTCGTCCGCTCGGCGAGCAGCCGCAGCGCGTCATTGGCTTTGCGCAGTGCGCGCCCGGCGAGCTCGGTCCCGGCAGCCAGGTCGGCCGCCGCCACGTAATGGGGAAGCGCGTGTCGCAGCTCGTCGCGGCTCTCCAGTTCGCGCGCCGCGGTCACGGTGGAGTAACCCGCCGCGCGCGCATTGCGGACCCGTTCATCGGCCGCGGGGCTCAGTCCGCTCAGGAAGAGCGGGTCGAACTCCTCCGACGGGATCGTGAGCCGGCCACGCACGTGCGCCCAGGCCTCGGCCAGCGCGTACTCCGCGCGCGCCTGCTGCGCCGGCGGCCCCTTCGCGCGACCGCGCGTCAGCTTCTCGAGGTGCCGTACCGCGGCTCTCCATTCGTCGCCGGCGAGCGGCCCTTTTGCCTCGCCCTTTTCATGATCGAACGTCCGCGAGAAGTTGTCCTCGACCGGAGGGTACTGGAGCGCCGCGGCTAATTGCTCGGCCGCCAGATAGCGATAGCGCAGGATCGCCTTGAAACGCCCGCTCTGCTCCGCGTCGCCGGCCACCGCGTCGGCCCCGCGCTGCAACTGGTCGAGCGGCGCGAATTGCAACATGGTATCGACCCACTGATCCAGCTCCGCCGGCAGATGCAGCGAGGGCAGCTCGTCTTCCAGGGGCAGGTCCTGGTAATCGTCCTCCTCGATCTTCCGGACGCGCTCCAGCGTCGCCGCCTGGTCGGCTTCGAGCTCCGCCTGTTCCTCCGCCCGCATGCGAAGCAACTCGGCGACCGCGAGGCCCGCTTCGCCCTGGTCGCGCAAAATCGTGGCGAGCCGAAAGGCGAACTCGCGCCGCAGCGGACTCTGCGGAAAGCGCGCGCGCAGCTCCGTGAACGCCGCGCGCGCCGCCGGGAAATCGCCCGCCCGCTGCAGCGCCACCGCGCGCGCGAAACTAAGGTCGTCGCTCGTCTCCAACCGCGGGCCGGCGAGCTCGCAAAGCCGCACCGCCTGCCGCTGCTCGCCCGCCTCGGACGCCGCCCACGCCAGCACGGCGAGATAGCGCGGCCGCCACTCCTCGGAGATCTCCGCGCGCCGCTTGCCGAGCGCTTCCGCGAGCTTCGGCAGGAAGACGCGACCCGCGCGCCGCATGCTCAGGACGGGCTGCAGGTCCTGCTCCACCACCACGCGCTCCGTGTGGTATTCAAAGTTCGAGACGATCGTCGCGAAGTCCTCGCGGCTGCGCGGATCGAGGAAATGGTAGACGACCGCGAGCGCGGCCAGCGGGCGCTTCGCCAGGTCGTCGATGGGCAGCGACTTGAACATGGTCGGCCCCGCCTCGTCCTCCTCCTCGTCGAAATCCGTGTCGTCCAGCAGCAGCTCCATCTCGCGCGCGGCGCGCCGCACGATCTCGGGATGCCCCGTCACGTCCAACTGCTCCAGCAGCAGCGAATAGGCGCGGCTGGGCTCATCGCTTTCCCGCGCGAGATCGACGCGCCAGCCGGGCACATCCAGCGCGAAACGCCCCTGCGGGTACTTTTCCAGGTAGTCGGTGAACGCCTGGTCCGCCGCGTTCTCCAGCTCGTTCCGCTCCTGCTCCGTGCTCGCCTTGAAGGTCTTCACGTCGCGCCATTGCTCGAGTTTGCACCGCCCCAGCATGAGCATCGCGATCTCCGCGCGCGGGCTCTCGGGGCTCTCGTTCACCACCATCCAGAAGACACGCTCCGCCTCGTCAAATTGCCCGTGGCGGAAACGATGCGCGCCGAGCAGCACCAGCCAGTGGGGTCGCAGCGCCGGCCCGGCCTTGTCGGCCTCCTGCTGGAGATTGTCGGCCACGGCGTCGCGTTGCTTGAGCCCCGCGGCCTCGCGCTGGCGCGCGGTGCGCAAGTCGCTTTCTTTCACCTCGGGCCGCAGGATGAAGCCGTTGTCCGCGTCCATCGCAGTCGTCCGCGCGGTAATGTACTCGCCCGCGCCGGCCTCGTCCGCCCCGCCGTCGGTCAATAGATCGTGCAGGTCGTTCAGACAATTCGCGAAGCGCTTGCGGTATTCGCCGGTGCGGTTTTTCTCCTGCAATTTCTCGACCATCGCGAGGGCGGGCTCGTGCGGCTTGATCGTCGCCATGGCGGCGAGATTGCGCACCGCGTGGTCGAGTTGCTCCACCGTCGCCGGCGCGGCGGCCGGCGGATGCATCTCGCGCACGAGGTCGCGCAGCGTTTTCACCGGCAGCCGCTCGGGGTAGCGCTCGAGCGTCGGCGGCGCTTCGTAAAAGTAGCCGCCGCAGGCGAGCGCGGCGGCGGGAGCGAGGAGGCAAAGCGTGAGCAGTTTCATTCGAGGAGTTGCCAGGCGGCGTTTTGGGGCGAACCGGGAATACGCCAGCGGAGCGGGCCGGCGCCGGGCGCGACGAGCAACAGGCCGGAGCGGCGCGCGGCGCCGGCCGGCAGATCGGCGAGCCAAAAGGTGAGCCGCTCCGCGAGCGGGATCGCGACGCGGATCGGCGCCGGCGCCTCCGGCTGCCGATGGCCGTGGACTGCCGCAAAGTCGCCCGCGCTCGCCTCGCGAAACGCGGCGAGGCCGCCGGCCTCCACCTCGAGCTGCCAGCCGCGATCCTGCGCTCCGCCCGGGCCGGCGAGGCGCGGTGGGAGGTCGATCGCGGAGGTGTTCGTGAGCTCGATCGCCTCGCCCGAGCGCGCGAGGCGAAAGGCCGGCCCCGCGGGTTTCTGCGCGTTGAACAGCGAGGTCCACTCCGCGAGCGACCAGCCGCCGGACGCGCCGCCCTCCGGCAGGCGAAAGACCGCGATCCCCGCCGCGCGCGCGGCCCGCGCCTGGCCGATGGCGTCGCGCAGGACGGCTTCCGTCGGCAAGCGACAGGCCACGGTTTCACCGGCCGCGACGGGTGTCTGGCCGAGCACGCAATCCCTTTGCGCCCGCAGGAGCGTCACACCCGGCGCCGGCTGCGCGAGCGTTTGCAGCGCGGGATTGAACGCCACCGCGTCCCACGACCACTGGCGCACGTGGCCGCGGCTCTTCCCCTGCGCGTCGAAGACCGTCACCCGCGCAAACCCCGGCAGCCCGGCCTGCCACGGGATGCGGCAGGCGCTCCAGGACTTCAGTTGCCGCGCGACAATCGCGCCGTCCAGCGGCGGGAGCACGCGTCCCGCCCGCACCTCTGCCGGCGCGTCGGGCTGGAGATCGTAGAACATCGGGTAGAGCGCATCGACGCCGGCCTGCAAGCGGGTGAACGCCGGCGCCTCGCTCCACCCGGCGAGCGCCGTTGCGCTCAAACGCAAAGGCGCCACGGCCGTGCGGCACGCGCGCAGAAATTCCGCGTACTGCGGCAAGAGGCGATCCGGGCAATCGAAGTCGAGCTGCGCCTCCGCGAACCCGCCCGGCGGCAGCGCGCGGATGCGAGCCGCCAAATCCACCGCCGCCTCCGCGGAGAGCGGATTGTCCTTCGCCGGGGTGAGACGGAAGACCGGGATGTAATCGACCCCTTTCATCCGCTCGACCGGCAGCCCGAGCGTCGTCTCCGGCACCCAGCGCCCGCCCTCCGCGCGCAGCGAACCGACGTGCCAAAGCAGCGCGCGCGTCCCCGCCTGCCGCAACAATTCTTGTTGGCGGGCCGAGAGCACCAGTTCGCGTTTCCAGACCCAAAAACTCACGTCCCCCGCCCCAGCCGACAGTTCGGCGAAGAGCACGCACAACAGCGCGGCCCAGCCAAGCGCCCGAGGCGTGCGGACGCGCAAATTCCGATTCGTGATCACGCCGGACACATACGGCCGCCGGCGCGCGATCTTTCACGGATTTTGCGCCTGACTCAGTGAGCGAGCCTCCAACACCGGCAATCCACGACCCCAAACGAAAGAGACGAACCGAAGGCTGGGGGTGAATGACGCACTTCAGCCGGTGGGCTCGCTCGATGGGTCTTCCGCGGTGGGACCGCCCGCCTACGCTGAGCCGAAGCGCCCGCCCTTCCGGCAAATCTTGCGCGGCGCCCCCGCGAGCTGCCACACTCCTCCATGGCCTGGCGAATCCACGAGCACGTCCTCCGCGGCGAAATCGACAACCGCACCCGCGGTCGCGTGAGCGGGCGCGTCTGGCTGGCGGGCGTGGCGGAGCCGCTGCGGCTCGAGCTGCGCGGCGATCCCGAGCCCGACCTCGCCGGCTGCCTCCTCCGCTTTGAGAATCCGCGGCCGCTCCCGCTCACGACGCAGCCGCCGGCCCTCGTCCAGACCGGCGAGGCGGGCTACATCTCCGCCGCGCGCAAAGTCCGCGTCCTCGAGGTTCCGGTCCCCGAGGCGATGGCGATGTGGAAACGCGGCGAGAGCCCGCCCGAGCATCTCGCGAACTCCCTTTACCTCGAGTGGTACAGCGAATGCAGCGGGCGCGTGATGATCGAAAGCGCGGATTACCGCCTGGAGGTTTCCGAGCCCTCGTGGCGCTTCACGGCCGAGGAAATCGCCGAGCGCAATCGGCAAGCGGAGGAGGGCGGCAGCGCCTTCGCGATCGAGGTCCATGCCGACGGCACGACGAAGGAATGGGACGAGTTTCGCTGCGAGCAGTTGCTCCGCGAAAGCGACATGGTCGGCGAAAAATACCGCCGCCTGCTCGAGCAGTATCAAGACCACCCCGACCGCGAGCGCATCATCGCCCGCGAGATGGGCTGGACCTGGCTGGAAGAGGCGCTCGAGGCCGAAGCGGCCGTCACTCCCGAAGAGAAGGCCGCGCGGGAGGCCGAGCTCGCCGCCGAAGAAGAGGCGTGGGAGGAGCCCGCGCCCGACCCCGCGCTCGAAGGCATCGACTGGGTCCGCGACGACGACGGGGACATCGTGCATCCGATTTTCAAGCGGGCGAAAGATGCGCTCTACCTGCTCATGGATGACCTGAAAGCGGTGGGCCGCATGCCGGGCATTGGGGACGCCGCGATGGAGGATCTCTTCGGTGAGCTATCCATTCTCCACGCAAAGCTTGGCGGCGCGCTCGGCAGCCTCGCCCGCCGCATTGCCCCGGATCACGCGCTGGTCGTCGCGCAGCTTAAGCGCATCCTCCCCATCCACCATCGCGCCGTCGCGGCCCTCGTTGCGCTCCAACCCGGCCCGCTCATCGCGCGCGAGCGCCTGGACCACCTGCGGGCGGAGCTCTTCGGCATCCGCGAAGACATGCTCGCCCTCATCGCGCGGCTCCGCGGTTGAGGCGGCGGCCGCAGGCTTTCGACCGGCCGCAGGCCCTTGGACTGCGGCAGCCTGCTGCCGCTTTGCGGAGGCCGCAGCCTGCTGCGGGTGGGGCGGAGCAAGGCAGCGGTGGCATCCACGCGAACCCCACCGCACGCAGCAGGCTGCGACCGCCGCGAAAGCGGCAGCAGGCTGCCGCAGTCCAAGGCCTTCGGCTTCCGCAGCGAACCCGGCGCCGGTGCCGGCGCGCTGGGCGCGCTGCGCATCCCCTCACCTTTCCGGTTGACAATCACGAAAGACCCGTCTGTCATACCGCCCGCTTCGGCCGGACCGGCGGAGCGCCCGCACCATTCACCCCAGCCCGTCAAGTCGTCGCATCCTTGGATTGCGCCGACGCGCCGTTCATCAGCCCACCCATGAGTACCACTACCGACAGCTTCTCTTCCCCCACGGCCGGCGCGGCCGCCGCGCCCAATGCCAAACGTCTCCTCTTCGCCGGCTTCATGGCCATCCTGGCGGCCGGCGTCGGCTTCGGCGCGCGCGGTGGCATCTTGGACGACTGGGGCGCCGCTTTCAAATTCACGCAGACCGACCTCGGCACGATCACCGGTGGCGGCCTGACCGGCTTCGGCATCATCATCCTGCTGAGCGCGCTCATCGCCGATAAGGTCGGCTACGGCAAGCTGCTCGCGAGCGCCTTCGTCATGCACTTCCTCTCGGCGGTGGTCATGGTCGGCGCCACGCCGGTCTACAAATCGATGGTCGAGAGCAATCCCACCGGCGCCGCCAGGGCCGCCTACTGGATGCTCTTCATCGGCACGTTCATGTTCTCCATCGGCAACGGCCTGTGTGAGGCGGTCGTCAACCCGCTGACCGCGACCCTCTTCCCGAAGAACAAGGCGCATTACCTCAATATCCTGCATGCCGGCTGGCCCGCGGGGCTGGTCCTCGGCGCGCTGTTCGCCGCCGTCTTCTCCGGCACTTCCTGGGAAGTCCGCGTCGCGATCTTCCTCGTCCCGGTGGTCGTGTACGGCGTCGTCTGCCTCGGCCAGCACTTCCCGAAATCCGAGGCCGCCTCGGCCGGGGTCTCGATGGGCCAGATGATCGCGCAAGTCTTTGCGCCGCTCCTGCTGCTCCTCCTCATCATCCACGCCATGCTCGGCTACGTCGAGCTTGGCACCGATTCCTGGATCAGCAATATCACGGGTAACATCGTCAACAGCAAGCAGGGCGGCCTCTACCTGTTCGTCTACACGTCGATGCTCATGTTCATCCTCCGGTTCTTCGCGGGGCCGATCGTGGAGCGCATCTCGCCGCTCGGCCTGCTCCTCGCCGGCGCCTGCTGCGGCGCGCTCGGGCTCACGCTCCTCAGCACCGCCCAGAGCCTCGCCTTCGTCCTCATCTCGCTCACGATCTACGGCTTCGGCAAGACCTTCCTCTGGCCGACCATGCTGGCGGTCGCCTCCGAGCGCTTCCCGAAGGGCGGCGCGGTGGTCATCGGCGCCATGGGCGGCGTCGGGATGCTCTCCGCCGGTCTGCTCGGCGGCCCCGGCATCGGATACAATCAGGATCGCGCCGCCTCGGATCAGCTCAAGGCGGCGGCGCCCGCGGTGTACGACCAGTACAAGGCGGACAAGCCGAACCACTTCCTGTTCTTCCGCGAGATCACCGGCCTGGATGGCTCCAAGGTGAACCCGATCCGTAAGAAGCCGGCGGACAAACTCGAGGGCGACGAGAAGCTGGTCCACGACGCCGATCTCCACGGCGGCCGCGACGCCCTCAAGATTACGGCCTACGTCCCCGCCACCATGGCCGTTCTCTATCTGCTCATGATCCTCGGCTTCAAGCTGCGCGGCGGTTACACCGCTCTCCACGTGAAGGGCGAAGAAGAAACCGGCGGGATCGAAGGGCCGATGCAGGCCTGATCATTCCACAACGTCCCCCAAGACGCGCTTCCGGGCCACGGCTCGGGAGCGCGTTTTCTTTTGTGGAAGGGCCGGGCGATGCCGCCTACACTCTCGGTCTTCTATGGGAGAGACGACGAGCGACCCCGACGACATTATTGGCTCCTACCTGGCCAATGTCCGGGGGACCGTGCCGCTGACGATCGAGCAAATCGACGCGATCCTCCGGCTCTTCGCCGCGGCGCGCGAGGAGGTGCGCAGCTTTCTCGACGTGAGCTGCGACGGCGGCACCATCCTCGCCGCCGCGCTCGACGAGCATCCGGACCTCAACGCGGTGCTCATTGAGGATTCCACGCGCCGGCTGGAGGCGACGCGGCAGCGGCTCGGCGACGCGGCGGACCGCGTGACCTTTCGCAGCGCGCGCTACGGCAGCCCCGCCTGGAGCGCCGTCGCCGCCGAGCTCGGGCCGTACGACATCATCATCGCCGGCGCGGAGGCGTGGCCGCTCTCCGACGAGCGCAAGCGCGAGATCTACGGCGAGGTCTTCCAGGCGCTCGTGCCCGGCGGGCTGTTCCTCAACGTCGAGCACGTCGCCTCCGCCACCCGCTGGACGCAATCGCCGATGGACGATCAGATGATCGACGTCCTCTTCGGCGAATTCATCCGCGCCGGAAAGAAGAAGTCGCGCACCCAGATCGCGCGCCAGTACTACGAGCGCGTCAAGTCCCAGACCGCCCACCACGCGCCCCTGGAAGTGCAATGCGACTGGCTGCGCGAAATCGGGTTCGAGAGCGTCGAGTGTTTCCTCAAGGTCGCGGAGCTCGCGGTCTTCGGCGGGCAGAAGAACGAGGCGGGGCAGAGCGTGTTTACGTTCTGAGGCCGGGCGCTGTATTGGCGGTCTGCCATACCTCCCATTCTTCGCATCCGTCCTATTCAGGCCTGCGCATGGGAGGAATGCGAAGTATGGGATGTAGAGGATCCGGCGGCTACCCCGCCCGGTTCAGCGCGCTGAGGATCGCCTTGATCGACGCCAGCTCGATGTTCGTGTCGACCGCCGCGCCCCAGACCGGGCCGCGGCCGCCGAGGCGGAGCTGGATGTACGCGATGGCGCTGGCGTTCGACCCGCTGCCGAGGGCGTGCTCGCTGTAGTACGCGACCTCGACTTCGCGCCCGCCGGGCAGCGTGCGGAGCGCCTGGCAGAAGGCCGCGATCGGGCCGTTGCCCTCGCCGACCAGGTCGTGCGTGGTGCCGTCGCGGAGGACTTTGCCCTCGCAGCGGAGCGTGCCGTTCTGGCGATCGACGCGGAAGCTCTCGAGCGCCCACGGCTGCGTCCGCTCGACGTATTCGCGCCAGAACATGGCGCGCAATTCCTCGCCGCTCACTTCGCGCCCGAGGCGGTCGACGGCGTCGTTGGCGATCGGCCCGAACTCACGCTGCAGCTCTTTCGGGAGCGCGATGCCGAATTCGCTCTCGAGCAAATACGCGACGCCGCCTTTGCCGGACTGGCTGTTCACGCGGATGACCTCGCGGTATTGCCGGCCGAGATCGTGCGGGTCGATCGTCAGGTAAGGGACATCCCAGAGCGCGTTCGGATCGCCGGCGTCGCGCTCGGCGAGGCCCTTCTTGATCGCGTCCTGGTGCGAGCCCGAGAACGCGGTGAAGACCAGCTCGCCGGAGTACGGATGCCGCGCCGGCACGCTCATGCCGGTGCAGCGCTCGTACGTCTCGCGCACCTCGTTCAGGTGCGAGAAATCCAGCGCGGGGTCGATCCCCTGCGTGTAGAGATTGAGCGCCACATTGACGATATCGAGATTCCCCGTGCGCTCGCCGTTGCCGAAAAGCGTCCCCTCCACGCGCTCCGCGCCGGCCAGCATGGCGAGCTCGGTCGCCGCCGTGCCGGTGCCGCGATCGTTGTGCGTATGCACGCTGATGATCGCGCTCTCGCGGTTCTGCAAGTTGCGGCAGAACCACTCGATCTGGTCCGCGTAGACATTGGGCATCGCGACCTCGACCGTGTCGGGAAGGTTGAGAATCGTCTTGCGCTGCGGCGTCGGTTTCCAGACCTCCATCACGGCCTGGCAAATCTCCAGCGAGAAATCGACCTCGGTCGCCGAGAAGCTTTCCGGCGAATACTGCAAATGGAGGTCGGTCCCCGGCAGCGTCGGGATGCGGTCGGCGATCCATTGCGCGCCGCGCGTGGCGACCTTCACGATCTCGGGTTTGCTCAAGCCGAAGACGACGCGGCGCTGCGCGGGCGACGTG
>DASYIS010000527.1:0-6445 GCA_035997375.1 Chthoniobacteraceae bacterium | reverse complement strand
CGCACTTCCTCGCCATCGCGTGGATGTACCGCGACGAGTACCGCCAGGCCGGCTTCGTCATGCTCCGCCGCGATGACCAGACCGGTTGCGCCACCGCGTTCGACGCGCTCATCTGCACGCTCATCCTTTTCATGGTCACCGGCGCGCCCTTCTTCGCCGGCCTCACCGGGGGCTTCTATCTCTCCGGCGCGCTCACGCTCGATTGCCTGTTCCTCTTCCTCGGCGTCCTCTTCCTGCTCGAGCGCGACCGCCCGAACGCGCGGCGGCTCTTTTTCGGTTCCATCATCTATCTCCCCCTGGTGCTGGCCCTCATGGTCCTCACGCGGGCGTAGATGAACCAGCGCACCCTCATCGTCATCCTCGGCCTCGCCGTCGCGCTCGCCGCCGGACTCACCTGGCAGCGCCGCCATAACGCGCCCGCCTTCGAGATGCTCTACGCCCAGCCCGGCGCCACCGCGACCGAGCTGCCGCGCCTCTGGCAGATCCCCGATTTCTCGCTCACCGAACGCAGCGGCCAACCCGTGACGCTATCACAACTGCAAGGCCGTGTCTGGATCGCCGACTTCTTCTACACCACCTGTCCCGGCCCGTGCCCCATGCTCACGAGCCGGTTCAGTCAGTTGCAAAAAGAGCTCTCCGCGCAGCCCGATCTCCGCTTCGTCTCCATCTCCAGCGACCCGGAAAAAGACACCCCCGCCGTCCTGCAGACCTACGCCGAGCACTTCCAGGCCGGCGACCGCTGGCTCTTCCTCACCGGCGACAAGAAAGCGATCTACGACCTCGCCAACCAAGGCTTCAAGCTCTCCCTCGTCGAGGACAAGACAAAAGCCGTCGAGCCCGTCATCCACAGCACCAAGCTCATCCTCATCGACCGCAGCGGCACCGTCCGCGGGGTGTACGATGGGTTGACGGAGCAGGGGAAAGGAAAGCTCTTGCGGGACTTGCACACCGTCCTAGGGGAGAAGCCTTAGGACAAACCTGCTCATCGGCTTCCCCCGCTCATTGGAAAATGAAAATTGAATTGGGCGAGCGTCGCGCGCCATCATTTTCCAATCTCCATTTTCCATTTTTCAATTTCCAATTGCCGTCGCTTCGGATCACGCGACTCGGTTGAGGAATGATTCTACACCACCCCGATGACGCTCCAGGATCTCCCGCGGCTCAACGCCAGCCTCAACGCTCTCTCCACGATCTTCATCGTCATCGGCATCACCGCAATCAAGCGCGACCGCAAGAGCCTGCATATCTGGTCGATGGCCTCGGCGCTCGTCACCTCGGCGGCGTTTCTCACCAGCTACCTCATCTATCACTTCCACGCCGGGCGAACGAACTTCACCTACCCCGGCTGGCCGCGCCTGGTCTACATCCCGATGCTGATCAGCCACGTCATCCTGGCGATCGTCATCGTCCCGCTCATCATCCTGACCGTCATCCCCGCGTTGCGCGCGCGGTATGATCGCCACCGCCGCCTCGCCGCCTGGACCTGGCCGCTCTGGCTCTACGTCTCCGTCACCGGCGTCCTCGTTTACCTCATGCTCTACGTCTGGTTCCGGCCGATTTGAAAGCTGCCGAGGGGAGAACCACCGGCTGACGCGTGGCCGGCCGGGTGCACGAGAAGTAAGGCGTGAAATGGCGTGGCCGAATATCGACTTCCAGATTCCCGGCGCGCGGGCGAGACTGCCGGACTCCCCCAAAGATATGAGGCCCGCCAGCATCTTCCGAATCTGTCTCCCGGCATTGATCTGCATCTGGTCGGCGGCGGCCTCCGCGGCCGACCAGGAAGCCGGAACCGCTCCGCCCATCAAGGTGCTGGTCTACTCGAACACCGCCTATTATCGGCATCCCGATATCCCCGCCATCAACCGCTGGCTGGTGCTGCTCGGGCAGGAGAACGGGTTTGAGGCCGACATCACCGAGCACTTCAAGGACCTGATGCCGCAGGTGCTCGCGAAGTACGACGTGCTCCTCCTCAACAACGCGAACGAGCTTGACCAGGTCATCCCCGAAGAGCAGCGCCAATCGGTCGAGCAATGGTTTGCCACCGGGAAAAAGGGGGTCGTCGGGCTGCACGCCGCGCTCGTCCACCAGACGCGCTGGCCCTGGCTCAATGAGCTCGGCGGATGCGATTTCAACAGCGACTCCACTTTCCTGAAAGCCAGGGTGCTCGTCGAGCCGGCCGCCAGGGATCATCCCACCGTCAAGGGGCAGCCCGCGGAGTTCTGGTACGAAGCCGACTGGACGAACCACGACCATTCGGTCACGGGCCTGCCCAGTTTCTCCGTCTTGCTGCGGGTCGACGAGTCGACCTACGAGCCGGTGCGCGATTACTTCAAGACACGGGGCGGCAAACCGATGGGCCCGGATCATCCGATCGCCTGGACCCACGAGCCAAAGACGGGCGGCCGTTTCTTTTACACCGAATTCGGCCATGATCTCCGCTCGTTGAATACCCCATTCGCGCGCCGGCATATCGCCGAGGGAATCAAATGGGCGGCGAGCGCCCCGCGCTGAACCAAAGCCCGCCATGAGACGCCAAGGATCCGAGCCTCCAACCCGAGGCAATCATCATCGAGGTCGACCTCCGCTTCCACGAGGCCGAACGACTCGACCAGGGGCGCGAGACTACAGGTAGAGAGAGCGTCGACGCTCCGCTTGAGGGCGTCGCTATTCGGCGGGTTTCTTCGGGGCGGGATTCGGCGGTTGGCCCGGCTGGAAGCCGCCGCCGCTCTTCGGAGCGTTTTCCTTCAAAGCTTCGCCCAAGGCGGCCCGCGCTTTTTCGAGGGCCTCCTTCGCCTGGTCGAGGTTCCGGCGAATCTTTTCCTTGGTCTCCGCGGGCACGTTCGAGCTCTCCAACTGTTGGCGCAGGTTATCGAGACTCCCCGCGGCCGGTTCCCGTTTCCACGGGTTGGGGTTCAGCTGAGGCTGAGCCCCGGGCGCCGGGGTGAACCGCTTTTCTTTGTCCACGGTCACGGCCGCGGAGTTTCCCAGCGCTTGCTTCAGCGCCTGCTCCAGGCGCTCCACGACTTCGTGACTTCCTTCTTCGATCCGGCGGGTGGTGAGTCCCGGCACCGCTTGCAGCCATTGGACCGGGCCGCGTTCGGAGAGTTCGATCTCATGCTCGGCCAGCGTCGCCGTCGCCTCCTGGCGCGCGGCTTTCCGCAGGTAGACCAGCTTCACGTGGTCGCCGGCCTTCTTCATCCCGATGAGCGTCTTGAGCTGCGAGAGCTCGACGAGAATCTGGTCGTCGAAACGCACGAGAATGTCGTTCTGCATCAGGCCGGCTGCGGCCGCGGGGCTGCGCGGCACTACTTGGCCGACGACGAGGCCCTCGCCCTTGGCCAGCGAGAGCTGGGCGCGCAAGGTTTCGGAGACCGGCTCCGTGGTGATGCCGAGCCACGTCCCTTTTTCCGAGCGTCCCTCGCCGAACACGAAGGTGCGGCCCGCTCCGGCCACCGCTCCGCCCTGGCTGGTGGTCACCTTGCCGTCGCCGTTGATGGTGATCGAGATGCCCTCGCCGCCTTCGTTGAGCTTGATGACTTGCGGCGAGCCTGCCGGCTTGGTTCCTTGCGGCGAGCCGAGGGGCTTGAGGAGCGGCTGTCCCGGCTGCCCCTGCGCGGCGCCGATCTGCCACCCGCTCCCGGCACCCTTCTTCATCGCTTCTTTCTGCTCGGCGGTGAGCAAGCCGTTGACGCGCTCGGCCAGTTGTTTGGTGACCGCTTCGGCGTTCTGGCCCGGCGTCTTCGCCAGTTCGTCGTACGCGGCCTCGACCTTCTGCAATTGGTCGGCCGTCAGGTTCGCGCCGTAAAAGCCGGCCTTGGCGTTGGCGAGCGCCCGGTGCTTCGCGACGACCGCCTTTTGTTCCGGCGTGAGGACATCCTGGATCGACTGATACCATTGGTGCTCCTCGCGCTCGCGGCCCGGGTTGCCTTTGGCCAGGATGGCTTTGATGCGGGTGACCTGCTCCTCGGTAAGTACGGCCGGATCGGTCAGCGACTTGATGGTCTGGGCCGTCATCGCCTCCTGCCGCTTGGCTTTCTGCTCCGGCGTCAGCACGTTGTCGAGGTCCGTCTGGGACTGCTGGTAAAGCTTGGTCGATTCGGCACTGATCTCCTGGTACTCCTTCTGCGCTTTCGCGATGGCCTCCTTGTCCTTGCTCTGGTAGGCGTCCGTCATCGCCTTCATGGCGACGCGCAGCTTGTCCCCGTTTTTGGCCTGAAACTCCTGCGCCGCCTTGTCGCGCGCCTCGATGATTTTTCTCATCGCTTCCTTCTGCTGCGGCGTCAGGCTGACCGTCTTTTCCATGTTTTCGATGTACCAGTCGGCCACCGACTTGCCCGCGACGCCGAAGGGGCTCAACTGCGCGGAAGCGCCCGGGTTGCCCGCTTGCGCTCCGCCGCCGGCGGGAGCGGCATTGAGTCCACGGATCTCGACGCGGATGGGGCCTTCTTCGGCGGAGGCCAGGTTTCCCGCCACGAGGAGGGCGGCAGAGACGACAAGGATCGAAACGGTTTTCATACGAGGGGAGGGGTTGATCCGACGAGTGCCGGATGGTTCATTTGTCTCCGAATGGGCGGGAAATGCAAGTGACAACACCCTCAGCTGCCCGGCGCGCGCGCGGAGTTTTACTCTTAAACAACGGGCGTCTCGCGTAATGTGACGCAATCGTAATCTTGCGTGCGCACTCCCGTCATCCCGGCCATGCTGCATTGCCCACCGCCCGCCTCGTCTCACCAGTGCCAGCCACTCCCATTTCTCCACCGTTTCCCGATCGGGCCGACTCGCCCGGCGTTTTTGCGTTCAGCCTCGTCATTCCGTTCTTCAATGAAGCCAATGGAGTGGAGGTCTTTCTCGAGGAGGTCTCGACCGCGCTGGAGCGGCAACCGGGCGCGGCGGAGCTCCTGCTGGTGGATGACGGGAGCACGGACGAGACGCTGAAGATTCTGCAAAGGCTGGCGGCCGGCCGGCCAGGCTGGCGCGTCATCCCGCAGGGCCGCAACCAGGGGCAGGCGGCGGCCATGTACCGCGGCATGCACCTCGCCACCGCGCTCGTGATCGCGACGCTCGACGGCGACGGCCAGAACGATCCGGCGGACCTTGCGCCGATGCTTGCGCGGCTGGCGGAGAGCGGGGCGGACATGGTCGCCGGCGTGCGGGTGGATCGGAACGACTCCTGGCTGCGCCGCCGCATGTCGCGCATCGCCAACAACGTGCGCAGCCGCATTTTGCGGGACGGGGTGACGGACACGGGTTGCGGGGTGAAGGCGTTTCGCCGCGAGGTCGTGGAGGCCTTCCTGCCGATCCGCACGCTGTACTCCTTCATGCCGGCGCTCGCGGTCGCGGCGGGTTTCCGGGTCGTCGAGCAACCGGTGCGGCATCGCGCCCGGCGGGCGGACACGTCCAAGTACGGCTTGGGCGTCATGCTGTGGCGGCCGTTTCTCGATTTGCTCGGGGTCTGGTGGTTTACGCGGCGCCGCTTTGCGCCGCAGGGGAGGAAGGACTGAGCGGGATGGCTGAGATCCGTCGGAATCCCGCGTGGCTGCTCCTCGCCGTCGCCGTGGTCGCGCTCTTTACCCTGCTCGGCTCGCGCGGGCTGAACGAGCCGGATGAGGGACGCTACGCCGAGATCGGCCGCGAAATGGCGGCGACCGGGGAATGGCTGGTGCCGCACCTGAACGGCTTCGAGCATTTCCAAAAACCGCCCTTGCTCTACTGGGCGACCGGACTCGCGATCCGCCTCTTCGGCGCGAATGAATGGGCGGCGCGCCTCCCCTCCGCGCTGGCGGCGCTCGGGACGGTGATGCTCACCGGCCGGCTCGGCTGCACGCTCTTCCACCGGCGCGCGGGTTTTCTCGCGGGGCTCATCCTCCTCTCCAGTACGGGCTTCTTCATCCTCGCGCGCCTGCTGACGCCGGACATGACGCTGACCTTCTGGGTGACCGCGGCCGGCGCGTGTTTCGTACAGTACGCGTACGCGCTGCAGGGACGGAAATGGGCGTGGCTGTTCTTCGCGTGCCTCGGCTGCGGTTTCCTCACGAAGGGGCCGATGGCGCTGATCATTCCGCTCTCCGCCGCCATGGCGTGGCAGATCGCCGCGCGCCGCCGGCCGGCGGCGCCGTCGCTCCCGTGGGTGCGCGGGCTGCTGCTGACGCTGGCCATCAGCCTCTCGTGGTTCGTCGCGCTCAGCCTGTGGCGGCACGAGCTTTTTGACTATTTCTGGCGCTACGAGCTGGTGGAGCGCTTCGCCTCCCACGCCCATGGCCGGAGCAAGCCGATGTGGTTCTTCATCCCGGTGACGCTGGTGGCCGTCGTGCCGTGGGTGTTCCTGGCGCCGGGGCTTGGACTCGCCGCCTGGCGCCAGTGGCGGGAACGCCGCGTCTCTCTCGCGGGGTGGTTGCTCTTTGGGTGGACGATCCCGCCGTTCATCATCCTCTCGCTGAGCGGGTCG
>DASYIS010000526.1:0-6568 GCA_035997375.1 Chthoniobacteraceae bacterium | reverse complement strand
GCCGGCGGGCGAGGGGACCGCGCTCTTCGGGCACACCGATCCGTTCGCACGGTGGCTGCATGCGAATCGCGACGACACCATGGCTGGCGTGCACGCAGCGGAGACCGACTACCTGGCGCTGCACGAAACGCTGCTCGGCCGCGGCCCCGGCGAATTGCCGCTGGAGCCGATGTCGCTGGAACAGGCCGACAGCTCACTCGTGCAGCGGCTGCGCGAGGACGACTGCCGCATTCGCGCCAGCTTCACCGGACACTACGGCGACCCCGGCATCCCGACCTCCGCCTATTATCTATCCTACGAGGGGGCGAATCGCGAGCGGCTCTGCGCTTCGGAGGAACACTACCGCGCCGTCCTCGGCAGCCGCGCGGTGGCGGCTTTCGCGCCCTCGATCATGATCGGCGACGCGAGCGTCTCGCCCGGCATGGCGATGGCGCTCGACCATCGCACGCTGCTGCCGCCGTTCTTTCCCGTGCTGCACGCCGAGGATTTCGCGTACGGCGCCGCGCTCTGGCAGAGCTGCCCCGAGGCGCTGCTCGGCCACGCGCCGTGGGCCGTATTGCACGATCCGCCGGCGGGCAAGGCGATCCTGCAACCGCGCGAAATCGCCCCCGGCCGCCGCGCCGCGTTCTTCGAGTTCGCGCACCTGCTGCGGCGGTTGCTCTTCGCGGAGCCGCAACCCCCGCTCGCGCCCGCCGAGGCGCGCATGCGCGCCCTCGGGCGATCGCTGGAGGAGACCGGCGCCCTCGCGCCGGGCGATTTTCGCGATCTGCTTTTGACGCATGCCATGATCGAAGGATGCGGCCGCATCCGCTTTCTCACGGAGCAACTCGAGGAGGCGGAGGACGCGCCGGACTTCTGGCGGACCGACGTGGAGCATCTCATCGTGCAACTCACCGGGGCGCTCGAGGAGGAGACCGCCGACGTGCCGCTCGATCTGCAAGCCGGCCGCACGCCGGGGGAGGCGCGCGTGCTGATGCAGCACCTGATCGGCGGTTACGGCGTGCTGCTGCAGGCCTGGCCGGCGATGGTGCAGGCGACGCTGGAACTGCGCGCGGAGGGCGTCACGCTGCTGCAGTCGCTGTAAGAGCCGGCGCCTCTGCAGTCAAGGAATTGGCGCCTTTCATCTGCTTTCGGGCCAGCGCCAGGGCGCGGTGGCGCCTGCGAGGTCTTCTCGATCCAGAAAGATTTTGGTTTTCTCTTCGAACCCTTTGAAATCGGCTTCGCCCCATTCGGTGAAGGTTCGCTGCACGTCCGCCGGCAATTTCTTGTAGAAGGCCTCGGTGGCCGCGACCACCGTGCCTGCATGTCTCGCGGGAATGGAGCCTTCCATGATTTTGCCAATCCAATCGCAAAGGCGTGCGGCGACGACCACGTTGCGCCCGAGCACCTGATACCGCAGACGTCCGGCCACCGGTATGTAGAAGGAGCCGGAGTGCAGAGCGACGCGGAGCGTGATCGCCGAATCGGCCCTGATCTTCCTGATCCGGCAGGCTGATGAGTGGCCAGTAGGTGGCCAGGGCGGCGAAGCGAGGCCGCGGCCCCACGAGCGGTCCACCGTACTCCTCGGTGAGCAGGCGATTCAAAGCCTCGGCGAGATGGTCGAGATGTTCCGCGCTCAAGCCGGCGACGAATTCGAGCGGGTCCGTCGAACCCGCCAGCGCGCTGCCGCCCGGGAGATTTGCGACTTGCGCCGAGAACCATGGAAGATCCGCATGGTGCAGGAAGTAAAGATCATGCACGTTGATGCGGTTGCGCAAGGCGCCGCGGAGACCGCACATTTTTTCGCTCACGGTCGGCAGGTACCACGAGCTGATGAGCCCGACTTCTGGCACCGCTCCTGGGACGGCTCTTTTCATAGGCGCGCAGCGAATTCCCGTTTTCGTTGGGCAGTCTCGACCTGAATCTTGCCAGGCGCGATCCAGCGAACGATCGCCCGCGGCTCATCCGGCCCGGCGATCGACCATAGATATACGATGGAGGGGAAGATTTCCGTGCCGCTCCTGTAGTTGCCTGGTTTCGGCAGGCGCACTTCCACGCTCCAGCAGTAATCCGTGGAGTTGCTCTCGGCGTCCTGCTTGCCGAAGGCTTCTCCGAAGACGGCAGGTAGCGTCAGGCCGTGATCGGCGAAATAGCGGCCGACCACTTCGTTGAGATGAATCAGTCGGGTCACGTACCGCCAGCCTTCGGGCTCGAGCGGCGTCGCGCTGCGACAAGCGGCGGGGAAGGCGGACTGCGGGTCGCTCGCCTCGGCGAGCATGAGGGAGATGGCCAGGCTGCGCACGCGATGCAGGCCGAGTGTGATCCCTTTCGGCCCGATGGCCAGCAGGTGAATGCCGTGTTCTTCAGACTCCTTGCCGTAGACCGCCGAGGCCGCTTGCAGCAGTTCGCTGACCCGCCATTCCACAAACGGTCCCGCCGAGATATCGTGCCCGACAAATCGGCCCGGCAATTCCGCAAAGTCCTCCCGCGTGTCGGAGTGGAGGTGGTCGTTCCCGACAGACCGGCCCGGCAATTCCGCAAAGCCCTCCCGCGTGTCGGACTGCAGGTCATCCAGATTGACCTCATAAGGCGAATGCAGGAGATGCATTCCGAAAATCAGCGCCCCGTGCAAGTGCGGTTCCCCGGGGCTAAGCTGCCCGCCCTGCGAGAGCCGCGCATAGTCGACCGCCACGATCACCGCCATGCCGTTGGCGAGGAGATCGGTGATGCAGCGGTGCGCCTCCCGGGCGGCCAGAATCAGGCTGCCCTTGTGGAGGGCCGCCGTGAAGGACTCGATAAATCCTCCGGCATTGCACTTCTCGATCACGCTCAGGACTTCCTGCAAGCGGGCGCCTTTGGTGGAAATGTCTTCCAGGGTTCTTTGCGCACTGAACTTCTTCCACAAAAGCGCATCGAATTCCCGCTGATTGACCGGCCGGGAGCCGAAGCGTCCCATGGTGAGATGCAAAGCCTGGCTCACCGCGACGTGGATGCAGGTGGAGCCGCGCGAATCCTCCGGATGCGGCGCCACGTAAGCGGCGCTCCGAAAAGGGAGGACGCCCAGCCGCGGCGAAGATGCCGTGGTCAGGATCAAGTGATAGCGCGGACGAAGCATGTGCCGCGGGGCGGCGAGCTCTGCCTCCAGAATGTAGGTGAAGCCGGGCAGGGCTCCCGCGGCCTCCGCGGTGGCGGCGGGCGTCCGCAGGGACTCGGGAGGACGCAAGGTCGCGAAGCCGAGATAGCGCCCAGCCTCGCCCGCCATCGTTCGCTCGAAGACGTGGAGCCGAATGGCAAACCGGGGCGGACTGAACGGCCCTTCCAGGACGCTTTCTTCCCGCCAGGCGGGGCTCGCGGCTGGATGGCGATGGCCAAAAAAGATCTTGGCCCGAAAGCCGGCGAAAAACCGGCGCAGCTCTTCTTCCACGGCCATGTGATGCGACGGGAATACATCATCCAGATGCTCCATCGAAAGCGGCGTCGCCTGCGCGTCCTCAGGATTCGGCGAAGCGAGATAGGCACGGTAGGGGTCGACGTGGTCCACTTTGGCTGATTTGATCGTCCGCTCGTCCGCGGTCACCCTTCGCCACTGCTCGCCGAAGAGGCCGCTGCAACCCGCAACGTCTACCGACTCTGGCGGCCGCGGAGGATTTCCGCGGGCGTCGCCCCCAAGCGGGGAGCGTCCTCGCGCGCGATTTTCTCGCGCTCTGCCGCTGCCCCGCCGACGACACGCGGCACATGACCGAGGTCGCCAGCCGGAGGAAGAATTGCGGTGTGGAGATTCTGAAGCTCCGCGGCAATGTCCTTCACCGCTTCTTCCACGCGATCATTGGGCACCTGGATTAGCCAGCGTCCGTGCTCGGTGACTTTGGGGACTTCCAGTCGATGCGATCTGCACCACTCTTGCACCTCTTCGCTAAAGCCAGGCTCGCTTCCGTGTAGAACGATCGTTTTGGCGGTCATGGCTTCGTCGATACTAGCGTCGTTTGTTTCTGATTTGCAACCTGGCATGCGCCAGCGTTCGCAGGAGACATGCCCGCTTGTTATAAAGAGGCGATCAAGGTCGTCAAAATAAATCGTCCGGGTAAAACTCTTCGCGCTGGTCAGCACCACGACCGGGATTTCTCAGGAATATCGAGTCCGTCGGCAGAATTGCGATAATGGCTCAGTCGGCGGAGAGGCCGCTCTCGGGAATCTCCACCGCTGGCGTGAAGAGGTCCGCCACCCGCTCGATCCGCAGCGCGGCGCCGGTCGCCTCGTCGATGTCGATGATCGCGCCGAGCAGCTTGATCGGGCCCTTCGCGACGGGGTAAAGGATGGGCCGGCTCGTGAGGAAGCGCTGGATGATCGCGCCCATCTCGCGCCCGAGGATGCTCTCGGAAGGCCCGCAGAATCCGGCGTCGCAGAGGAACGCGGTGCCGCCGGGGAAGATCTGCTCATCGGCGGTCTGCGTGTGGGTGTGCGTGCCGATGACGGCGGAGACGCGGCCGTCCAGGAAGCGGCCCATCGCGATTTTCTCGCTCGTCGTTTCCGCATGCACGTCGACAAAGATCACCGGGGTCTCTTTGCGCAGGCGGGCGACTTCCTCGTCCATGTGGAGGAAGGGATTTTCCAGCGCGTTGCCCATGAAGGTGCGGCCCTGCACGTTGACCACCGCGATCTTCCCCTTCGGCGTGTCGAGCACGATGGAGCCGTTCCCCGGCGTGCCGGGCGGGTAGTTCAGTGGGCGGAGCAGGCGCGGCTCGGTGCCGATGAACGGGACGATTTCTTTCTGGTCCCAGACGTGATCTCCGGTCGTGATGACCGCCACGCCCGCGCGCAGCAGATCGATCGTGATCTTCGGCGTGATGCCGCGCCCTCCCGCCGAATTTTCCCCATTCACAATGACGAAATCGACCCCGCGCTCCTGCTTGTACCGCTTCACACTTTCGGTGACGGCCTTGCGGCCCGGCTCGCCAACGATATCTCCAAGGAACAGGATGCGTAACATGTTGGGACCATCGACGATCCGCTGGGAAATGTCACCAAAGCTCCTCCTCTGGCTGGCGCTCGCCGTGTCATGGGCGTGCGCCGGCGCGGCGCAGGAGCTGAGCGCGCTCGCGCCGAAGCCGAACTGGGCCGAGCTCGAGCCATTCCAGCAGACGATCACGCGCGAGGAATTCACGCGGCTGCTGGCGGACGTCTATGCGCCGAATGACGCGGCGCGCGAGGTGATCGAGATCGGGCCGGAGGCGGCGGTGATCAAGACGAGCCTGAATCCGCCCGCGACGTGGACCCTGCGCTTCGCCGGCACGGCGGCGGAGGCGAAACCGGTCCCGCGTTTCTGGAAAGCGCCCGCCGAGCTGGGCCCCGCACCCGAAGGCAAGCCGCTGGCCGGCGCAAAGATCGCGATCGATCCCGGTCATCTCGGCGGGACGTGGGCGAAGATGGAGCAGCGGTTTTTCCAGATCGGCGAGAGCCGGCCGGTGGCCGAGGGCGACCTGACCCTGCGCGTCGCGAAGATGCTCGTGCCGCGGCTGCAGGCGCTCGGCGCGGAGGTCCACCTCGTGCGCGAAGCGGCGGAACCGGTGACCAGGCAGCGGCCCGCGACCCTCCGCCCGGCCGCGCGCCAGGAGCTCGCGGTGCAAGCCGCGGAGCAGCCGCCCGAGCCGGTTCGCGAGCGCGCGGAGATGGACGAGGCGGAGCTGCTCTTCTACCGCGTGAGCGAAATCCGCGAGCGCGCGAAGATCGTGAACGAGAAAATCCGCCCCGACCTCACGCTCTGCCTGCACTTCAACGCCGAGGCGTGGGGCGATCCCGCGCACCCGGAATTCGTGCCGCGCAACCATCTCCACATTTTGCTCAACGGCTGCTACTCCGCCGGCGAGCTGCGCCACGAGGACGTGCGATTCGACATGCTGATCAAACTCCTCGGCCGCTGCTTTCCACCCGAGCAGGCCGCCGGCGCCGCGGCCGCGACGGCCATGGCCAAGGCCACGGATCTGCCCGCCTACAGCTACACGACGAACAACGCGCTGATGATCGCGGACAACCGCTATCTCTGGGCGCGCAACCTCCTCGCCAACCGGCTCTACCGCACGCCGGTCGTCTATTTCGAGCCGTACGTCATGAACAACGAAGTCACCTGGGAACGCGTGCAGGCCGGCGATTACGAGGGCGAGTATTTCATCGGCGGCGCGCTGCGGAGGAGCATCTTCCGCGAGTACGCGGATGGGGTGGTGGAGGGGTTGAGGGAGTACTATGCGAAAGCTAGGGCGGAAGCGCCGGCGCCGCGGTAGGTGCAGGTGGCCTCGGGTAGGGCGGGCATCTTGCCCGCCGCGGAGGGCCGAGGCGGCGGCGTACGGGACAAGTGGCGGCAGGTGCCTTCGGGCGAGCCGTCTTCGCCCGACGCGAATAGCAGCCCCTTGACCGCTCCCGAAAATAATCGAGGCGGGCAAGATGCCCGCCGGGGCGGGCGGGACGCCCGCCCTACCCGGGGCCCGTCGGCGCTTCGCGCCTCGTTTTCGCTCCCTCCGGGTTCCCCCTGGGCGCGTAACGCCACCACCGCGCGCGATTTTCCCATGGAGCCATTGCTTATGAATACCTCGTCCTC
>DASYIS010000525.1:0-8719 GCA_035997375.1 Chthoniobacteraceae bacterium | reverse complement strand
CGTGCCGATCATGGAGACCTATTACAATGACGAGCGCGCTGAGGAACTGTACGGTCTGCTCGACATCTGGTCGCGCAGCTACCCGGCTTCGGGCATGCCGGTCTGGTGCCTGGAGCGCGCGAAGGCGGGCGACCGCTTCTGGAAGGTCAACGCCATGCCGGGCATCCTGGAGGACGAGCCGTGGCTCTCGGGCCGCAAGCGCTATATCAACCTCTGGGATTTGCACGTCACCGGCAGCTACAACTGGACGGTGAAGCAGTGGAGCGGCGTGAAGAAATGGGGTGAGGATTACTGGTGCGACGGCGGAGTCGGCAACCTCTCCGCCGTCCTGATGTGGCCGCATGAAACGGGCATCCTCTCGACCATCCGCCTCGAGGCGATGCGCGACGGCTTGGAGGACAACGCGCTCCTCTGGATGCTGCGCGAAAAGGTCGACGCGCTCGCGGGCCAGACGCCGGCCGGCGCGCACGCTGCGGCGCTCGCGAAAGCCCGCGCGCTCTGCCAGGGTCCGCTGGCCGAGCGGATCAATTCCGTCGCGGATCTCCAGCGCATCCGAAACGAGGCGGGCGAGGCGCTGTCCGCGCTCAATACGCCATAACTCGCGCTGATGAACTTCCTGGGATTCCGCTCCGGCGCTCGCGGTGCGTCTGCACTCCTGGCACTCCTGCTCGTTTCGTCGGCGGCTCTTTCACAGGGAGCCGAGACCGCGCTCCCGCAGTTCGTCGTCTCTGCCTTCGATCTCGGAGCGGTGGACCAAATCGCTCCGCAGTCCGCGAGCCTCGCGGCCGAGCTGAACGCGGCGGAGTGGTGTACTGCCGTCGCGCAGCCCGCCGGCGGCGAATGGAACCAGCCGCCCGCGAGCGTCGATCCGGCGCGCTGGTTGAGCGTGGTGACCGTCGGTTTTGGCAAGCAAGCGGAGGCGTACGTGTTTCAGTTCGGCGGCCCCGAAAGCGCGGCGCGGCTCGTCGCGCACCTGCCTCATCGCAAGCGCTACAGCAACGGCGCGGAGCAGTGGTTTCCGCCCTTCGATCGGCTCCTCCGGGTTTTTCACGCCAACCAGGCGCAGAGCCGGGTGCCGGGCCTTCCGCTGCAACTCGAAATCGTCGAGGCGCAGGACACGGGCGCGCCAGCTCCCGCGCTGTCGGGAGAGGCGGGCCTCGATGACTCGCTGACGCTGCCGTCGAAGAAGGTCCTTCCGCCGCTGCGCGCCATCATCACCGCCGCGGCGTGCTCGGCGGGTTGGGCGCCGTCGGCTCTGCCCGCCGCGACGCGCGCGCGGGTGGAGGTGCGGGTGCTCGACCGCGCGTGCTCGTTTCGCGTCACTTTCAACAGCGCCGGGAGGGAGACGACGTACACGAAAGAGCGCGTCCCGTGGGAGGAATACCACGAGCAACTCGCGTTGCTTTTCCGCCTGCCGTTGCTCGGCGGGAAAATCGTCGATTTCGTGCGGCCGAATCCGGGCAAAGTCGAGCTGCTGGAGGCGGAGGGAAACCGCATCGTCTGTCTCGTGGACGACGAGCTCGCCGCGCTCGATCCGAACGGTCAGGAAGCGTGGCGGCTCCGGCTGCCGCAAAGCAAAGTGCCGGGCGCGGTGAAGAAGCTGGAACACTACACGACGCGCCGCGACGAAGCCGGCAAGCTGCATCTGTTTCGCTGGTCCACGGCGCTGACGGAGATTGCGCTCGCCGACGGCAAGCTCCTGCCGCTCGTGCCCGCCGCGCCGTCTGCCGCTTCAATGTTCGATGTGAATGCGCGCGGTGAAATCGCGCTGGCTCACGATACGAGCGTTTCACTTTTCGCCGCGGGCAAGCCCGTGTGGAGCGTGACGGAATCGTCGCCGGTCCAGTGCGGGCCGCGGCTGGAGACGGACCGGGTGCTCTTTGGCAACGACCGAGGGGAGTTGGTCGCGGTCGCGCGCGCGGACCGCCGCGAGCTGTGGCGGGTCAAGGCGGGTGGGCGCCTGTGGGGCGAGATCGCCGCCGCCGGCGCACTGCGGATCGCGTTTTCCAATGAGGACGAAACGCTCGTGGCGTTCGCGCCGGCGGATGGCGCGGTGAAGTGGCGTTTCGCCGCGGGCGATGTGCTGGTGCAGCCGCCGTTCGAGCATCAAGGAGCGCTGGTCGTCGTAACCAAACAGAATCGCATCGTGCGCCTCGCGCCTGACAGCGGCGCGGTGTTGCAAGAAACGAAGCTGCCCGCCTGGATCGCCGGCGTGCGGGCGATCGAGTTGGGCCGACAGAGCCCGCTGGCGGTCGGCGATTCTTCGGGCCGGCTGCAATTGCTGGGGCCTGATTTGAAGCCGCTCTGGCAGGTAAACACCGGCGCGCGGCTCACCGGCTTTCCGGCGCTCGCGCAATTGCGAACTCGCTGGAAGGTCCCCGCGAAAGCCGCCAAAGGCTCCTCCGAGGAAATGCTCGAAAACCTCGCCGCCGAAACCGACGGCACCCAGCCCTTCCTGCTCGGCAGCGACACCGCCGGGTTCATTTACAAGATCTCCACCGCCGATTTGCTCAAGCGATGATGTTTTCCGAATTCCTCATGACGCTGGCTCTGGGAGACGAAGCTTGGGAAACGGTGTGGAAACGCGACCGCCGCAGACAATGCAGATAACCCCGGGTAAGGCGGGCGTCCCGCCCGCCGCGAAGGGCCGAGGCGGCGGTGTACTGGACAAGCGGCGGCAGGCCGGCTTTGGGCGAGCCGTCTTCGCCCGACGCGAATAGCAGCCGCCTCGGCCCGCCATTGGTAATAATCGAGGCGGGCAAGATGCCCGCCGGGGCGGGCGAGACGCCCGCCCTACCCGGGGCCAAGCGGCGCTTCGCGCCGAGTTTTCACACACTTTCTGGAGTTTCGTCACGAGGGTGCCGGCGGAGGTTAGCTTGGATTGCGTCGATTCCCGCGCCACTTACTATCTGCGCGCTCATCGCGTGCGCGCTCGCACTCTGCCCCGCCCCCGCGCGCGCGCAGTTTTCCAAGGCGCCAAAGGACGATCCGGGGCTCGACATTCTCTCCGAAATCGAGGGCAAGAAGGGCGACGATTTGGAGGGGCTGCGGCTGAGTCACCTGGCGCTCATCGAAAGCTGGCAGGGTGTCGAGCCGCTCATCGCCGCCCAAAAAGTCGCGGGCGCACAGTTCCGCTGGAAGATGGCCCAGGGTTACGCAACGCCGCTCGTCCGCGAGCCGATTTCGACGCTCATCGACGTGCCGGCCGACGGCGAATACCGCCTGTATGTCCGAGAGTGGATCATGCAAACGACGCCGCTCCCGTTGGCCCTTACACTCCAGCCGCTGCGAGCGTCTGGCACCGCCGCGGCGGTTACTTACGAACCGCAAGGCGCCGCGCTCACGCACAAATTTGGCGAAGTCCGCATGCTGCCCAAGTCGATGGGCCACGAGCAGGAGGCGAAGCTGCCGATCCGCTTCGAGTCCGAGGTGCAGCTGAATACTTTCCCCACGCCGGCCATGTTTGTGTGGGAATACTGGGACGTCAAACTAACCAAAGGCCCGCATCGGATCGAGCTGCAGAGCGACCGCACAGACAACCGCGTCTCGGCCGTCTTTCTGACGCAGAGCAAGACGTTTCGCCCCAGCTTTTCCGAGCTGAAAACCGACAATACGCTCGGCGGTGTCTCTTGCCGCTACCGCTGGCTCGGCAAGGGGACGGCGGCGTCGCTCGCAACCGGCATCACGTATCACTGGCGCGGCCGGCACCCGCTTGGGTCGACGGAGCCGCTGTGGTATGACCACCTCGCGCCGGTCCCGAAAGTGGCGCCGAACCAATGGACGCCGTTCGTCGATGTGCGCGAGCAGGTGGTCCCGGGCGGCGGGCCGTGGGCGACGTGGCGGCCGGCGCTGAGCGGGGTGGGGGAGGGGACGCTCGAGGTGCAGTTCGCGTGGCAGCCGCACCCCGCGGCGGTGCTGCGCACGCTGGAGACGGCAGTGAGCGGGGGGAAGGCGATGTTCCGCGTGCCGAATGGCCGCTTCGGTTTCACCGCGCCGGCGGACAAACCCGTGTGGGGCGTGTGGGATCCGCAAGTGCTGCCGGGCATCGCGGGTGAGGAGTCGCTGGTCGAGCGCTACTTCACCTGGGCCGAGGAAGCCGCGCAGACGCTCGGGCTCCAGCCGGACCATCCCAAGCCCAAGCTCGTCCACATCCTCGCCAATTGCCGCACCGGTCCGCCGCACATGGCGCGCGGCGCGGAGATGCTGGCGAAGCTCGGCATCAACTGGATTCCGGACGCCTCGCCCGCGCTGGTGCAGAAGCTCGGATTGTACGACGACTCGAGCGCGCGGAAGGTGAAGATGGGCGATGAAATCGGCACGCACACCGCGGCGGATTCCATCAACGAGGACGCCGCGTTGCGCGACGGCTTCCACGCGTTTCTGCGCGCCCAGGCGGCGCTCGAAGGCCTGCCCGTGGCGGAGTTTCTCGGCACGGAGGATCTCCGTTCGATCGAGGCGATCGACAAGCTGCCGGAGAACGCCGGGCGCTTCGAGCGGCGTGTCTATTACTGCGCGCAGCGCTACGCGCACCTCGCGACGATCCCGACCTATGCGCGCGGCTTGAAGGCGATCGAGCGCGAGAAGCCGGGCGCGATAGTTTACAACAACTACTCACCGCATCCCGTCTTCCTGACGGGCCGCGACATGAACGGCTCGGACTGGTTTCTTCTGCCGCGCGCCGGCGCGCAGACGCTCGGCTGGGCCGAGGATTGGGCCACGGGCGGCAGTTGGGGACTCGGCACGCCGATGGGCGAATGCACGACGTTTTACGCCGCGCTGGTCGATTGCGCGGTGCGCACGCGCCGTTATCCCGCCGGCTTTTACGTCGGCGCGAACTGCGGTTTCGCGGCGCAGAAAATCTTCTCCTGCGTGAGCCAGGGCATCTCGATCCTGCATCTCTACGACTGGGGCCCGATCGACGCGTGGGCCGAGGGGAGCAACTCGTGGAGCGAAATGCAGGGGCAGTATCTCTCGATCATGCAGGGCACTTATGCCATCGGGCCGGCCGACGAGATCATCGCGCGCGGCACGCGCGAGCCGCGGCGCACCGCCATCCTCTACAACCGCAGCCACGAGATCATGAGCGGCTCCAAGCTGTGGATGAACCGCGACTGGATGTGGACCTTCCTCGGGCTGCGCAATGCGCAAGTGCCGGTCGATGTCGTCATCGAGGAGGATCTGAATGAGAAAGCGCTCGCCCAATACAATGTGCTCTATGTGAGCGGGCTGAATCTCGAGCGACGGCATGTGCATGCGCTGCGGGCCTGGGTCGAGCAAGGCGGCCTGTTGATCGGCTCCGGCGGCTGCGCGATGTACGACGCGTACGGCGACAAGTCGCCGGCGACCGAGGAACTCTTCGGCGCGTCGCAACGGTTCGCCACCGCGGAAGGCGGCCTCTCGCGCGAACGCGCCCGTTTTCACCAGAGCGAGCTCTTTCCCGAGGTCGAGCTGCCAACCGCCTCTGCCGGCAATCAGCCGTTTGTGTTAACGCCGACCCAAGCCACGGTCGCCGCGAAATACGACGGTGGCGAGGTCGCGGCGACGATCCATGAGTTGGGGAAGGGCCGCGCGGTTTTGCTCGGAGTCACGCCCGGCGAGATGTATCGCGCGGCCGGCGGCGCTAAAGGCCCGGCCCGTGCGTGGCTCGCGGCGCCGGTGCTCCGGCAACTCGGAAGACCGCGCGCGGAGTTCGATTGCCCCGAATCGGAGGTGACCGTGTTCGACCATCCCTCCGGCACCGCGGTCCTGATCGGGCTCTACACGACCACGCCCGCCGACCTTCCCGCGCGCGCAGGTCACCTCTCCGTGGCCACCGAGCGCAAAGTGCACGAAGTCACGAGCGCCTTGCACGGCCCGCTCAAATGGGAGATGCGCGACGGCCGCGTCGAAATCGAAACGCCCCCGCCGGCGAAGTTCGCGGTCGATACGGTGATCTTGCGCTGAGGCGCGCTGCACAGCGCGATCCATCGTCCTAGTTTGTAGAGGCGGCTCTCTGTGAGCCTAGGCGAACAGGTGCCGCCTCACTTTTCTTGGGCTCTGCTCGCGCGAGAGACGCTCAAGAAATTGGAGGCGGCACCTATTCGCTTAGGCTCACAGAGAGCCGCCTCTACACTCCGGGACGATTCCGGTCCGCGTGGCGCGCTGGATTGCTGACTTGTTGAGCACATTCGCGCCGGCTAACTTCCGCCCTCCGCGCGCGTGTCGTCCACCCTCCTCCCTGCCGATGAAGTTTCTCCTCCAAGTCTTCTCTATCACCCTCGCGCTCACCGCGGCTCACAGCGCACCGGCGGTGACGCCCGTGAAGCCACCCGTGACGCCGGCGCCGCCTGAGCGATGGGAAGGGATTTGGCCGCCGGTGCTCCCGGGCGCGGTCAAGGGCACCGTGACCATCGCGACCGACGCCTTTCTCGAGGTGCCCGCGGCGGTTGAAAAGGCCCGCACGGAAGAAGGCGCCGCGCCGTTCGTCGTGGCGAAGACGGCGCCCACGGTGGAGCTCGCGTACCACGGCGAGCTGCCGGATCGCGCGCTCAACGGGACGGGCTGGACCATTTGGGGCGATATCTGCGTCGCGGGTGACGGGAAGGTTTATATGGGGATCGGCAATCACGGGCGCAACGCCGAGCGACCGGCGAATGCCGGCGGGAATGCGTTCATCTACTGCTGGAATCCCGAAACGAAGACGCTGGCGAAGATTGCCGATCTCAATCAGCTCGCGGGTGGTGGCGAGGGCGATCCGAGCTGGTCCAAGGTCCACGGCGGCGTCCTCGAGGATGCGAGCGGGCAGATCTATTTCACCGGGACGCTGAACGCCGGCGGCCGCTCTTTTCAAACCGCGTGGACGGAGCGCGTGCCCGGCGGACAACTCTTCCGCCATGACCCAAAGAGCGGCGAGTCTCGCATCATTACCGTCTTTCCGGGCGAGGTGACGGCGACGACGTTGCTCGATCGCGACCGCGGGCTTTGGTACGCGATCATGGAGGGCAAAACCGCCGCCACGGACGCGGCGCTGACCGTCGTCGACCTGAAGACGGCCAAGGTCATCTACCAAAGCCCGCACGATGCGGTGACGAGCTCGCGCAACCTCGCCCTCGCGCGAACGGGCGCGGTCTTTTTCAACGGCCGGGGCGGCCTGTGGAAATTCGACCCGGCGACCAGGACCATCTCGGCCACGCACACCGTCCTGCCGAACGAATTGGCGATGCGCTCCTCCACCGGCGAATCGCGCGCCGGATTCATCTACGGCACCACGATGCGCCCCGGCGTCCTCTTCCGCTACGCGCCCGCGTCGGACAAGCTGGAGCCGCTCGGCCCGGAATTCCTGAACGGCAACTACACCACCGTCACCCTCCTCTCGCCGGATGAAAAGTACGTCTACTATCTCCCCGGCGCGCACGGCGGCGCCTCGCTGATTGGGACGCCGGTGGTGCAATACCACATCGCGACCGGCCGGCGCAAGGTGCTGGCCTTTCTGAAGGATGGCATCGAGAAGGCCGCGAACTTTTCGCCGGCGGGGACCTACGGCGTGAAGATGAGCGCCGACGGCTCGACCCTGTACGTGAACTTCAACGGCAATGCGATCAACGAAACGAATCCGCCGAAGAGGCAGGCCAAGGGCTTCGGCCTGACCGCGTTTGCCGCCATCCACATTCCGGAAAGCGAGCGTTCCGGGCCGTGAAGCGCGAAAGATCGGCGGCGGCAACTTGCCTCCTCCCCCGGTCGGCCATAGATTCGGTGTTCCCTCCGCGCCCTTTCCTGTTGCATCCTGCATTTTTATGAAACCTCGCGTTGTAGTCATCTTTGCGGTGTTCGTGCTGGCGGTGGTCGCCGGCGCCGTCTGGTTTTTGCAGTCGCAGGGGCCGGCGCCGATTTCGGAGAACGCCACGCCCGCGCCCGCGCCGGCGGCGCCCCTCATCGTCGACACCGGCACGGTGCCCGGCACTCCGGAACCGCGCCACGCACCCGGCCCGCGCCCGGCCAACAACCCGCCGGCTCCTCCACCGCGCGAGTTGACCGCTTGGGAGCGCAAGATCGACGAGGTGCTCACGTCGGGAAACGGCGAGACGGAGACCGCGCAGTTGCTCATCAATCTCCTGCCGACGATGCCGCCGGAGGGCCAGGCGGAAGCGGCCCAGCACATCACCAATCTCATCCTCGACAAGGACTACGGCCGCGTGATGCCGATGCTGAGAAACCCGGCGCTCGCGCAGGAGGTGCAGGACGTGCTGGTGACCGATCTCATGAATCGCGAGGACCCGGTGAAGCTGCCCGCGCTGCTCGAAGTCGCGAAGATTCCGAACCACCCGTACCACGAGGAGGCGATGACCGACCTCCAGATTTTCCTCGACCAGGACAACGGCACCAACTGGTCGAAGTGGGACGGCGCGGTGCGCGAATACCTTCGCAAACAGGCGGCGGAAGAGGCGGCCGCCAATGTGCCGGAGCCGGCTCCGGTGCCGAGGAAGTAGATGAAGCTCGTCCTCGCGGGCACGGGCGCCAGTGGCGCGATTTATTTGCAGCGGCTGCTCGCGCAGATCGATCCGCAGGCGCACGAGGTGCACCTGGTGCTGAGCGGCTATGGGCGGCAGGTCATCGCGGAAGAGCTCGGCGAGCTCACGGTGCCCGAGGGCGTCCACCTGCATGGTGACAAATCGATGAACGTGCCGTTCGTCAGCGGCTCCGCGCAGTTCGACGCGATGGTCGTCGTGCCGTGCTCGATGGG
>DASYIS010000524.1:0-3544 GCA_035997375.1 Chthoniobacteraceae bacterium | reverse complement strand
ATCGGTCGACCCGGCGGCGGTGCCAACGTCGTTCACACAGACTGCAGACTCATACCATGTGTCGACGGCCTGCGCATTCGGAAAAGCGACGCGCGGCAAAGGGGTTGCCGAGTTGGTAAGGAAATTCCAGACCGCGCCTTGAGTGCCAACGTCCTCGCGCCGCAGGTACCCCGCGAGCTTGTTTCCGTCCGGGCTGAGGATGGGGAACGGGGACGTGCCGAGGAGCCCCGCGACCTTGGTGCCGGCGGGTGTCCAAAGAGATACGCTGACGAGGTCACCGTTTGCCCAGACGCGGTACAAGATTTGGCAGCCGTCGCCGAGGGCGCGGATCTCCGCGCCGGCGGGAATCGCATTCGGCCCGAGAGGGAGAACGGCGAAACGCGTGTTCGGAACGCGCGGCGGATTCAGGTCGGGGTTCATCGGCCAGCCGTCGAGGCCATCCAGAATGCCGTCGCCATCGCTATCCTGGCTGCCCGCGCCGGTGTAGCGCGTGCCGGCCGCGTATTCCTCCGCATTGCTGAGGCCGTCGCCGTCGGTGTCGGAATTGGGATCGCGCGGACCGCCGGGGTTGGTGCCTTGGGCGAGATCGACCGCGCCTTGGGAGCCGAGCGCTTTCACGAACCAATCCGGGAGGCCGTACTCGTTGATGGGGACGGAGGAGCCGAAGGCGAATTGGAACAGGTTCTTGGCCTGGCCGAGATTGGCCGCCGCATAGTCGTCCGCCGGCGATGGAGAATAGCTCCAAGGGTAACCGGGGCAGATTCCTTCGGCGATCAGGCGATCGTAAAACGGTTGGGCGACGGTTTTCAATTGACCGAGGTTGACGGCGGTGTAGGCGGTGGTGACCCCGGCCCTGGCGACGCGGGCACCGGGCGCGGGGAGAGTGCCGTCCGGATTGAGATTGTACCAGCCATTGACCAAAGCGGCAACCGCCGTCCCGGCACCTCCGTTTAGATTCGCCTGCAGCTCGTCGTAAGCGGCGGTCGCGAGGGTCTTGAGCTGGCCTTGATTGAGAACGGCGAAGTCATCGGTCGCGCGGTAGTCGGCGGGCCACGAGGGCGTCGTCACGGCGGGATTTTGCCGTGGGATGACGCCACTGCTCGGCCGTTCCGATCGTAAAACCCGGCGCCGTGCCGGAGCCGCCCAAGGCCGGTCCCTTCAGCGTGAGCTCCGCCGGCCCGCTACCGGGATTGATGGTGATGTTGCCGATCTGTTCCAGCAAAACGTCCGTCGCGCGGCCAGGCCGGGGCACGGCGAGGGAGAAGAGGGTTCCGGTCAGGATGGCGATGTGCTGAAGTTTCATGGGTCGGCGGTGAAGTGGGTTTCCAGGCATGGTGGAGCGCCGAAGTTCCCGCCCTTGCGCCTCCTCAGGCAACCATCCCGCCTCGATTGGCGGTGCACTAGACGTGCGAATCAACTCCGCGCAAGGGAAATATTCGCGGAGCTCGTTAAACCGCTATACAGAGCGAAACGCGAATTCCGATCGCTTGGCTCGACTTCGGGATATCAAGGGCGCAGCCCTTGGCTACTGAGTCTAATCGCTCTCACGAGGCGAATTCTGCGCTTCCGGGCGATCAGGCTTTCCCTCCGCTTGGGCGGGGACAGGGCATCTTGCCTCCAGCGCCAGGGAAAGCCGGCTCCGCCGCGCATCACTCCCATTTCCCGCGCAATTTCAGGTGACAAAATCGGTCGTTTTCGGTCCTTTTCGCGCCCCGTTCCCTAGGTAAAAGGGGCCCAAATGCAAATTCATGTAGGTGTTGTGAAAAGCCGTGTTTTCATCGAGGGATGCCTCAATTACCACTCGCCGCATCGTCCTCCGAAACCGCTGAAAACCCGAACCTCCGGCTCCTCCCCTCGCCACGTCCTCTGCGGCTGGACGAGCTGACCCCGGAAATCGCCGAACTCATCTGCAAAGTGATCCGCCTGGACGGCCTGGCCGACCACCACGCCGGGGCGTTGGCGCGCGTCCGCCGGGCCACCCTGGAGCGTTGGAAGGCGGAGGATGAAGGGTTCGCGCTGGCGCTGGAATTGGCGCGCGCGGAGTTTGAGTGGAAGCTGGTGCAAAAGATCAAGAACGCGTGCAAGCGCGACGGGACGCCGGATTGGCGCGCGCAGGTTTGGCTGCTGAAGAATTACTCCGCGGAGGGGGTGGTGAAGCCGGTGCGGGCGGCGGGCGCGCAAAAGCGTGCAAACCTTCCCGAAACTCCCGCCGCGCCACCGGCGGCGGTCGCCGCCCCGGCACAGACCGCTCAGGGGACTGAGCGGACCACGACGGAACGGTCCGCTCCGCCAACCCGCAGCGAATGGAGCAGGCCGGGAGGCGCGCGTGAAAATGCGTCAATCCTTCCCGAAATGCCCGCGCGTCCAGGCGGGTCGCCCCTGGCGGGCCGGATCGTCCCCGCCCCGCAAAGGCCGTCATTTGTTCCCGAAACCACCCAGCCGGCGGAAGCGGGCAAGCAGCGCGCGGCATAAACGGGCCAGATGAGCAAAAGCGATCTCCACGCGAAAAAACCTCTGGCTCGCGCGGGGGTTTGCCTGCAACATCGCCGCCCAATTTTGAACGGGGAAGCCTTTTGAGCGTCTCACCCGGCTCGCCGTTGGATTCCTACCTTTTCCCTATGAAGAAAATCGCCCTTTTTGCCCTCGCCGCCGCCGTCATGGCCGGCGGATTCGTTTCCACCGCCTCCGCTCAGCTCCGGATCGGGACGGTCGATATGAAGCGAGTTTTTGAGAATTACTATAAGACGAAGGACGCCGAGCAGAGGATCAACGAGCAGCGCAACGTCGCGAAGAAGGAGCTCGAGGATCGCCTCGAGACGGTCCAGAAGGCGGTCGCCGAGGTGCGGAAGCTCGACGAGGACATCGATCGCCCCGAGCTCAGCGCCACCGCCAAGGAGGCGAAGAAGAAGGACCGGATGGACAAGGTGACGGCGATCAACAACCAGCAGCGGGAGAATGACGATTTCCGCCAGACGCGTGAGAAACAGCTCCAGGAGCAGTCGGTGCGGATGCGGGAGGCGATCGTCACGGAGATCAATCGGGTGGTGACCGACCGGGTCAAGTCCGAGCAGTACGACATCGTGTTCGATCGCTCCGGCCCGAGCTTGAACGGCGTGCCGGTGATTCTGTACGCCAAGGAGTCGTACGACTTTACCACCGACGTGGTGACGGCGCTCAACCGGTCGAAGGGGACCGAGGCCGCGTCGCCCGAGCCGCCGGTGCGGGCCGCGACGACGCCGGTCAAGAAGCCGAAACCTTAGGTGCAACTGAGCCTCCCAGAGCTGGCGGCCCTCGTGGGCGGCCGGTATGCCGAGACGCCCGACCCGGCGCTGCAGGTCTCCAACTTTGCCACGCTCAAGGACGCCGGCGAAGGGGACGTGACCTTTTACAGCAACCCGAAGTACCTCGCGGCGCTCAAGAAGTGCCACGCCACGGTCGTCCTCGTTCCGCTCGACTTTCAGGAGAAGGTCCCGCCGGTCTGTCTGCGGGTGGAAAACCCGACGCGCTCGTTTACCGAGATCGTCACCCGGTTTGCCCCGCCTCC
>DASYIS010000523.1:0-6780 GCA_035997375.1 Chthoniobacteraceae bacterium | reverse complement strand
ACGTTATAGATCGCGTGCTGAAAGATGCCGGTGTGGTCGCTCATCTTGAAGAGGTGATCGAGCTTCACCGCCGGCAGCGGGTAGTTGCCGTTGGCGATCCGGCGCACCGCGGCGGTCTCGAAATCGGGGATCGTGAGGCTGGCCCGCGCGCGCTCGAAGCTCTCCACGTAGCGCTGCGCCACCACGGGCCAGATCATCGCCCGGCCGGCTTTCCACGCGCGCTTGCGCATCGCCGTCATGAGCGTCGGATTGGACAGATAGTAGTTCACCCCCTGCGCGATCGCCGGGGCGTCGCGAAAGGGGACGAGCACGCCACACTCCTCGGCGAGCAGTTCCTGCGCATGCCAGTAGGGCGTCGAAATGATCGCCTTCCCCGCGCCGAACGTGTAGGAAAGCGTGCCGGAGGTGACCTGCGCCTCGTTGAGATACGGCGTGATGTAGATGTCGGCCGCGCCGATGAATTCCTTCAGCTCTTCCAGCGTCACGAAGCGGTCGTGAAACTTCACGCTCTCGCTCAACCCGAGCTCGCGGACCATGAGCTCCAGCTTCTCGCGATAAGCCTCGCCCTCGTGCGCGATCAAGTGCGGATGAGTCGCCCCAAGCACGAGATAAACCACGTCCGGGTGCTGCCGCAAAATGGCGGGCATCGCCTCGATGACGTACTCGATCCCTTTGTTCGGCGAGAGCAGGCCGAAGGTCAGCAGGACCGTCTTCCCTTCCACGCCGAAGAGGTCCTTGTAGAAGTTCGAGTCCATGAACGGCATGTCGATCACCCCATGCGGGATGAGGTCGATCTTCTCCGGCGCGACCCCGTAGATCTCGATCAGCATGTCGCGCCCGCGCTCGGCCATGACGACGAAGCGGCTGGAGAGGAGATCGAGCTGCTGCATGACGGCGCGCTGGTCGTCGTTCGGCTCGCGCAGCACCGTGTGCAGCGTGGTGACCACCGGCACGCGCACTTCGCGCAACAGCGTGAGGAGATGGCGGCCCGCCGGCCCGCCATAAATGCCGAACTCGTGCTGCACCGACAGCACCTCGACGTTGTTGATGTTGAGAAAGTGCGCCGCCCGCCGGTAGGACTCCTCGTCCTGCTCATCCATCTCAAAGCGGACCCGCTCCGGGTACTCGTACCCGGCCGGCCGGTCGTTGACCGAGCCGACGATGCAGGCAGCGGACGGGAACTCCGCCGCGATCGACTCGCAAAGATCGGCGGTGAAAGTGGCGATGCCGCAGCGGCGCGGCACGTAATCGCCAATGAAAGCAATGTGCCGGAGAGGCGTGGGATTTTCCATAGGGATGCTCGGGCGGTTTCGAGCACCTCGTAATGGCAGCGGCTGGTCACTCGCGAAGAAAGGCGAGCAGCCCTGAAGGAAACGGACAGGAGGATCGTGCCATTGGGGTCCGCGGTCAAGGGGGTATCGCGACCGAGACCCGAGGGCGCAAAACTCGGCCTCCCCGCGTCCGCCGGCATGCCGGGATCGGCCCGCCGGCCCTGAAAAAAATGCGTCTGTACCGGCGACGGGCGACGATTCTCTTGGTCCGATGCCAACCCGAATTTTGCTCGTCGACGACGAAGAAACCGTGACCCGCGTGTGCGGCGAGATGCTGGAATTCGCGGGCTATACGGTGCGGGTGGAGAACGATTCCCGCCGGGGAGTGCAGGCCGCGCGGGAATTTCGCCCGGATGTGGCGGTGCTCGATTTCCGCATGCCCGGCCTGAGCGGAGCAGACCTGGCCTGGGCGTTCGCCGCCACGGAGGATTTCCGCGAGCTGCCGATCGTCGTCCTCACCGGCTTCCCCGATGCCGCGCGGCGGAGTTCTCTTCCCCCGGGCAAGGTGCAGATTCTGCAGAAGCCGATGACGCTGGCAGTGCTGGTGGAGGCGATCGAGGCCTGTCTCGCCGGCGCCGGGGGACGCGAGGTAGGAAGTAATCAGTAAGCAGTCGGCAGTGATCAGTAGGGACTGCCGAGAAGCGCCGCCGCGGAATGCAGGACTGATTACTGCCGACTGCTTACTGATTACTCCTCCGCTGATCACCGCTTCACCAGCACCAGCCGCCCGCCCGGCGCGTCGAAAGTCACGCTGGCGAAGCGGGAGAGCACGCCGCCGCCGAGGAGGCCGGCTTCCCCGGGAAAGATCGGCCGCGCATGGAGGCCGACCTTGACGCCGGTGAGGCGCTCGCTGCCGAGCTGCACTTCCGCGCCGATACTCGTGGCGCCGCCGGAGGAAAGACCGATCGTCGCCCGTCCGAGCCGGCCGGGGCCACCGGGTGAGGCGACCCATTGCAGCGCGCTATTGCAGCCGGTATCGACGCGGGTCCACTCCGCCGGCGAGCCGGCCACGGAGACGCGCGCGCAGAAGACCCCGTTGCGGGTGGAGAGCGGAACGGCCGCCCCCGCGGCGCGCACGTCGCCGGGCGCGAGGAGGCGGACTTTCCGCGCGGCGTAGTCGATCTGCACGACCTTGCCGTGGAAGAAGTCCGCGCCCAGCAGGCCGTCGATGTGCCGACGGCACTCCGCGCTTACCGGCGCGAGGTCGAGAGCGAGGATGGACGCCGGCACCCGCGCGCCGGCGACTTCCGCCGCAAAGCCGGGCAGGGACCAAGCCGTGCCGCGAGTGTTGACGCCCTGCACACTCTGCCCCGCGCCCAGCGGGGTGCCCAGCCGGCGGGCGGTGCCGAGGTCGAGCACGCTGGCGCTCGCGCCGGAGTCCAGCAGGAAGTGAAGCGGCCCGGCTTGGCCCGCGACCGCGACCTCGACCCAGATCATGCCCGCGCCGGAGTCGAAAGGAATCTCGGTCGCCGCGACGGCGGAGCTGGGGAGGAACAGGGCGGCGGCGAGCCGCAGCAGGCGTGAGCGAAGGCGCATCCCGCGCGCATAGCCAAGACCGTGCCAACCGCAGCGGACCTGCGGTTTACTCTGGAAAAAGCCGCACCGCTTCGAGCGCGACCGCTTACCACTGGCGAAAATTCGTCAGCTCACGGGCGCAATTCGCGCACGACACACAGTGATCAGTAATCAGTGGACAGTAATCAGTTCACGCGCCGTCAACGCGGCTCAGGACTGATTACTCCTCCACTGATCACCGATTACTTTCCATCCGCCCTACTGCGTCTGTCCGCGGCCCTGGTGCATCGGCACGAGAGCGCGGCCATGGGCGTCGTTCAGGTCGGCTTCGGAGCGGGGTGCTTCGTGGCGCCGGCCGAAGGAGCGTTCCCCGGCGAAGACGCCGATGGTCGCGCCATGACGGTTCCCCCACCAGCCGAAGCCCCGGTCGTCCGGGGGAGCGGTGACGTAGGTGGGAGGGCCGTTCGGATGATCAATGCGGCGGACGTCGGCGAAGGCCGCGCCGGAGCTGAGGACGGTAACCGCGAGCGCGGCGAGGAGGGTTTTGGAGATGAGTTTCATATTGGGGATTGCTGTCTGTATTGGTGTATCGGCGGCCGGCGCTTCCCGGACGCTTTGGAAAGGCGAAAGTCTGCGCGCCCGTGGTCCGCACAGTCCCTGTGCGGCCGGCGCCGTGCGAGTGAGCCGTGTGCCTGATACAACTCGGCGCGAACGGCTCACCGAACACAATCGTTGACCCCATCCACCCTGGCTGGTTAAAACGACCGTCGATGAAACACGATTTTCCCCTGATCGTGGCGAGCCTGCTCGTCGGCGTTTGCGCGCAGGCCGAGGAGGTTCGCCTGGAGTGGCAACCGGATCAAATCGCCACCCGCGCCCCCTACTACTATCCCATCCGCCTGGAGCTCAGCGCGACCAAGCCGGAGGGGGTGACGAAGCTCCCGGAGGGATTGAAGGCGCCGCTCTACGGCACGCTGAAACTCGGCCCGCAGGAGAGCCCGACGAAGGCGACCGTGCTCCTCGACGAACCGGAGGACGGACCGGCGCGGCTCTGGGTCGATCGCAATGCGAACGGCGACCTGACCGACGACCCGGAGATCAAATGGGACGGGAAAAAGGCCGCCGGCGGGACGTTCACCACCTGGGCCGGGACGGCGGGAGTGGAAGCCGCCTACGGCACGGAAAAGCGGTCGCTCGGGCTGAGCATGTATCGTTTTGACAAGAGCGATCCCAAGCGCGCCGCGCTCCGCACCACCCTGCTCTACTACCGCACCTACGGGTTTGCCGGCAACGTCTCGCTCGGCGGGAAAACCTACCCGGCGGTGCTCGTGGACGACGCCGCGACCGGCGATTTCCGCGGCTCCGACGCCGCCGGCCCGGGGGTCGGCCTGCTCCTGGACCTGAACGGCGACGGACGGTTCGACACCAAGGCCGAGCGGTTCAACGTGCGCCAGCCGTTCACTGTCGACGGGACGACCTACGAGATCGGCGGCCTGACCGCAAGCGGCGGCACCTTCACCATCGCCAAGTCCGACAAGACGGTGGCCGAGCATCCGAAGGCGCCGGCGATCGGGGCGCGTCCCTGCGCCATCGCCCAGAAGAACATCGCCGGGGAGGCCGTGCGCTTTCCCGAGGACTACCAGGGCAAGCTCGTGCTGCTCGACTTCTGGGCGACGTGGTGCGGGCCGTGCATCCGGGAATTGCCGGGCCTCCTCAAGGTGTACGAGGAGTTTCATCCGAAGGGCTTCGAGATCCTCGGCATCAGCCTCGATAGCGAGAGCGGCCTCGAGAAGTTGCCCGCCTTCACCAAGGACAAAGGGATGACCTGGAGTCACGTTTGCGATGCCAAGGGCTGGATGTCGCCGATCGCCGAAAGCTACAGCGTCAACAGCATCCCGGCGGCCTTCCTCGTGGATGGGAAGAGCGGCTTGATCGTCGCCATGGGCAACGAGTTGCGGGGCGAAAACCTTCGCGCGACGGTCGAGCGTTGCCTCGCGAAGCTCGGCGACGCCGCGCCGGCCAAGCTCACCACCTCCGTGCCTGCGCCATCCCAACCCGCGCCCGCCCCCTCGCCGCTCGATCCCGTCATCGCCAAGGCGGCGGAGCTCCGGGACTCCGGCAAATTCCTCGCGGCGGACGCCTTCGCCGCGCAGCAGCAAAATCCGCAGCCCGCCCCGGTGACCCTCGTCGCCGCGGGCACGGCGCCGCTCCCCGGCCGCGAGATCGCCCGGCGCGCCGCCGCCGGCTACGTACGCGCGGGCTGGTTCTTCCAATGCACAAAGTGCGGCCGCTGGCACGTGAATCTCGCGGGCGGCTACGCCGTGGCGACCGACACCGTCGTCACCGCCCACCACGTCATGCAGCACCCGGAAAACATGAAGCCGGATGTCGGCCATCCCATCATCGTCCGGGGGGAGAACGAGGTGCTGCCCGTCACCGCCGTCCTGGCCGACGATTCCGCGATGGATGCCATCGTGCTCCGCGCCGCGGTGAAAGACCTAAGTCCCCTCCCCCTCGGCAGCGACGTGCAGACCGGCGACAGCGTCTGGTGCCTCAGCGATCCGCGCGGCGAGCGCGGCTACTTCAGCGCCGGCATCGTCAACCGCTTCGTCGAGCGCACCGTCGGCGATCCGCGCGGACGGCGGATCAACGTCAGCACCGACTGGGCGCCCGGCAGCAGCGGGGCCGCGGTCTTCGACGTCGCGGGCAATGTCATCGGCCACGTCGCGACGATCCGCGCGCTCTTCGGCAAACCCACGCATCCCGCCGACGCCAAGCCGGGCGGGCCCGCCACCGGCGCGCCGGCCCAGGCGATGAACCTGCACGAAGCCATCCCGGCGAAGAGCGTGCTGACGATCATCCCGAAGTAGGCGGCCGCCGCGCTCGGGCCGTTTCCTATTTCCGGTTCAACAAGACCTCCGCGTGGAACAGCTCGCCTTCGCGCCGCTTCCAGGGTTCCGGATCCTCGAAGCTGAACGGCCGGTAGCCGGGGTGAGTGAAGTCGAGCATCACCGACCACTGCTCGCCCATCGGGAGCGAGGCGCCGCAGGGCCCTGGCATGAAGAAGAGGTGGAAGTTCTTTTGGGCATCGAGATGATAGGCCCCGTCCGCATCGGTCGTCGTGCGCGTGCTCGGGTGCTGATGAAGGGCGACGCCGACGCCGGAGATTGGACGATGAGTCCGCGCGTCCCTGACGTGCCCGCTCACGCCCGAAAATCGCTGCGAAGTGTGGGGATACGGAATAATACAGCCCGACAGTGTGCAGGCGAGCGACGACAGGAGGAGGAGGATGGAAGTTTTCATTTCAGGAGACGCTGGAAAGCGTTAACATATTGCGCCGCGCTACACCGCCTGCAGCGCGTCCTTCATCGTAGTGAGGGTGCAACGGGGTCGGGCATCTCGAAGGCGTTGGGGAACCGGGGTGAAGGCGAAGTCGTACGATTTCTCCAAAAACAACGCCAGCGTTTTAGTTAAGGTGGAGCAGAAACCGTAGTTTGCTCTTGCTCCGCCGGACCGGAGCGATCAGTTTTGCTCAGCGGCGCGGCTGACCACGCAGGTTGTTACCTCGCCTTGCGTGAGGCAATAGACATCCTGTCCCCGCTCGAACGGCGATCTCGACCATCCAACCAATCCCCCATGGCTATAGTAAAATACATCCTTATGCCTCCGATCATCGGGAATGCGACTGCGGAGTTGTGGTGGCTGACCGGCCTCTGTTTGTTTACCAACCTTTTGATCGGCGGCGGACTCGCTGCCAAGAAGCTGCTGTCTCTCAGGGAACCCTCCGCAGCGAGATGGGCAGCGAAGTGGCCGAGGTTGATGGACTACTACAGGTTCGCCGCCTACGGCGCTAGTGGCCTCCTTTTGCTCGTTCTCTTCTGTGCGCTCCCCCTGAGCCTTCGAGACGTCAAGAACAGTCCCCGTCTGAATATCT
>DASYIS010000522.1:0-4558 GCA_035997375.1 Chthoniobacteraceae bacterium | reverse complement strand
GAGCGGCTGGAGGGGATTGTGGAGGAGATGGAGGGGGACCGGCTGCCGCTCGAGCAGCTCCTGGAGCGTTACAGCGAAGGGACCGGCCTCCTCAAGGTCTGCCAGGAAAAACTCGACGCGGCCGAAAAGAAGATCGAGATCATCACCCGCTCCGCCTCGGGCAAACTACAGCTCGCGCCTTTCGACCCCGCCGCGGCCGCGCCCGGCCCCGCGCCGGCGCCCTCCGCCTCCCGCAAGTCCGAACCGGATCCCGACGAAGTCAGCCTGTTCTAAGAGCAACCCCCAAGCGCCGCCCGAATACTGCATACGCGTTCACGCACGACTGCTTACCGATCACTGCCCACTGATTACTGCGCCTGCTTCCCCTCCGCTGCTTTCCTCACCCAATGCCCGACTCCCATCTCAGCAAAATCAACTCCCCCGCGGACATCAAAGCCCTCCCCGAAGGCGAGCTCGCGCAACTCGCCCAGGAAGTCCGCGATGAGCTCGTGCGCGTCCTTTCCGAGCAGAATCCGAAATCGGTCGGCGGACATCTCGGGCCGAACCTGGGCGTGGTCGAGCTGACGATCGCGCTCCATCGCGTCTTCAGCACGCCGAAGGACAAGTTCGTGTTCGACGTCTCGCACCAAGGCTACGTCCACAAACTCTTCACCGGCCGGCGCGAGCGCTTCGACACCATCCGCCAGCACGATGGATTGAACGGCTTCCTCCTCCGCACCGAGAGCGAGCACGACTGCTACGGCGCGGGCCACGCGGGCACGGCGGTGAGTGCGGCGCTCGGCATGGCGGTCGGCCGCGACATGCGCGGCTCGGATGAGAACGTCGTCGTCGTGGCGGGCGACGCCGCCTTCACCTGCGGCGTCACTTACGAGGGGCTGAACAACGCCGCGGAGCAGACGAAGAAGCTCATCGTCGTCCTCAACGACAACGAGTGGTCGATCGCGCGCAACGTCGGCGCCATCGCCACCTATTTCTCGCGCATCTCCACGCACCCGGCGTACGCGCATTTGCATGAGAAGGCGGAGAAATTCATCGAGATGATCGGCGGTCGCGCGGCCAAGGATTTCGCGCATCGCGTGGAGGCCGGCATGAAGAATCTCCTCCTGCCGAGCGTCATCTTCGAGGAGCTCGGCTTCCGTTATTACGGGCCGATCGACGGGCACGATATCCCGCTGCTCATCCGCACGTTTGAGTTCCTCAAGACGCAGAACGAGCCGGTCCTGCTGCACATCCTCACGCAAAAGGGCCGCGGCTTCGCGCCGGCGCTGGAGAAGCCCGACAAATTCCACGGGCTCGGCCGCTTTGAGCCGCTGACCGGCGCGGTCAAGTCCGGCACCTCGCCGACCTACTCGGAGCTCTTCGGCAAGACGCTCGCGAAGTTCGCCGAGCAGAACACGAAGATCGTCGCCATCACCGGCGCCATGCCGACGGGCACGGGCCTCACGCATTTCGCGCAGGCGCACCCGAAACGGTACTTCGATGTCGGCATCGCCGAAGAGCACGCCGCGCTCTTCGCCGCCGGCCTCGCGACGCAAGGTTTCAAGCCGTTCCTGGCGATCTACTCCACCTTCATGCAGCGCGCGTATGACATGATCATCCACGACATCGCGCTGCAAAAGCTCAACGTGGCGCTCTGCATGGATCGCGGCGGTCTCTCGGGCGACGACGGCCCGACGCATCACGGCCTCTTCGACATCGGCTACCTGCGCCCGGTCCCCGGCCTCGTCCACATGCAGCCGAAGGACGAGGAGGAGTTTGTCGACATGCTCTGGACGATCGCGAACTACCACAGCGGCCCGATCGCGATCCGCTACCCGCGCGGCGCCGGCACGGGCGCGGTGCCGAAGGAGCAGCCGAAGCTCCTGGAGATCGGCAAGGCCGAGGTCATCAAGCACGGCACGCGCGTCGCCATTTTCGGCCTCGGCGGCATGTGCCAGATGGCGGAGGAAGCGGCCAAACAACTCGAGGCCCAGGGCTTCTCTACCGCCGTCATCAACGCGCGCTGGATCAAGCCGCTCGATACCGGCACGCTCGAGTTCTTCGCCCGCTCCGTCGACGTCCTCTGCACGATTGAAGACCACGTATTGCACAACGGCTTCGGCTGCTCCGTCGCCGAGCACCTGGCCGACGCCAACATCGCCGTCCCGATCGTCCGCATCGGCTGGCCGGATCAATTCATCGACCACGGCACGATCGACCGCCTGCGCAAACAGCACGGCCTGACGGCGGAAGCCGCGGTCGAGCGAATCATGGAGTTGCTCAAGACGAAGAAAGCCGCCGGCCAGCCGAAGACGGCGGCGTAACCCGCCGACAGCACATCACCGCCCTTCGTATGAAAACGACTGCGACTACTCTCCTCGCCGCCTCACTTATCGCGCTGAGCGGCAGCGCGCCGGCTTGCCTGCAGGGGTTTGACTTGTTGTTAAAAAAAGCGAACAATGGCGCCGCGGCAGATGAGAAAAAAGGAGCCACGACCGGTGGGAAAAAGGGTGCTCCGACAGATGGAAAAAAAGGCGCGGTGGCAGAGGAGCCGCCGCTGGCGAGCCGCGATTACTTGTTGAGTCACACGCATGACCACGAGTACTGGGTCACGCTCGAGAGCGAACTGCGTCCGGGCGTCGAGCCGCCCGCCAAACCGGCGTTGACCAAGGTCAGCGACTACAGTGTCGTCCTTGCCCATCTCGGCGAATATGAAAAGTCCCGCCGGCTGTTGGAGGAGGCTGAGCAAAAGCATCCTGGCAATGCGGCCGTGGCCTCGAATCTCGGCACCGTCTACGAGCTGCTTGGGGAAAATGAGAAGGCGCTGAAGTGGATCAAGAAAGGAATCGAGCGAAACCCGAAAGACCACGCCGGCACGGAATGGCTGCATGTGAGGATTCTCACCGCGAAGGTCGCCCTCGCCAAAGATCCCAAATGGCTGGAGGCGCACCGGGTCCTCGAACCCTACGTGGACTACGGCCAGGAGGCGCATCCCTCGACGAGCAACCCGGCGAAGGCCAAAGAGCGCAGCCGCGCGCTGGCCTATCAATTGAAAGAGCGCCTGGAGTTTGTGAAAGCTCCCGAGCCCATCGTCGGTGAGTTGCTTTTCTCCCTGGCCAACGAGCTGACTCTCTCCGGCGCGGTCGAGCCGGCGGTCGGGGTTTACGAGCTTGCGGCCGAATACGAGCCCATGCAGGCCGACCTCCTGAAAAAGCGCACGGAGCACGCGAAAGAGGTCGTGCGCAAATGGCGCATCATCAATTCCACGCCGCCGAACCTCCTACGGCTGAAGTCATTCTAATTGCCTGGCCCGCCGACGCCAAATGTTCCTCGCGGACGAAAGAAAGCTGCAGGAGATCGCTCGAACGCAGCAGGGGATTGCTCCTCCGAAGCGCTGAGCGCGGCGCGCTGCGTGCTTTCCGGCGCCCGCAAAAAGTTTGCGTCATTCGTGCCTCCGCGCGCGACAAAGCGCCGGTTTTGGTGAAGCTTCTTCGCTCGTCATGCCGGCCGTTTCCGCACCATCTCCGCACCGCATCGATCTCGGCGATCTCTCGCCGATCGAGGTCGCTTCGGCGCTTGGACATTTGCCGGGGTTGGTCTTCTTTGACTCGGCCCTAGAGTCGTCGGCGGAGCCGGTCTCCATCATCGCCGCCGCGCCCACGGAGATCCTGCGCGGCCACATCGATCGCGATTGGGAAACGTTGCGCGCCGCCATCCGTGCCCGGTCCATTGGCAGCGCGCCGGACCTCGGGTTGCCCCTCGGCTTTGCCGCCGGCTGCGTGGAATACGACGGCGCCTTCCACTTCGGCCTGTATGAGCACGCGCTCTATTACCGGCATCGCACTGGCGAGTGGTCCGAGTTGGGCGGCCTCTCGCGGCAGCTCCGCTCTTCCTCTTCCTCTTCCTCTTCCTCGATCGCCTTCCGCTCCGAATCCACCCCCGCCGACTACATTGCCTCCGTCCGTCGCGCGCAGGAGTACATCGCTGCCGGCGACATCTATCAGGTCAATCTCGCGCATCGCTTCACCGCCGAGTACGCCGGCTCGCCGTTCGCGTTGTACGAGGCGCTTCGCCACCACTCGCCCGCGCCGTATGCCGCGTATCTCGACCTCGGCGACAAGCAGATCCCCTCCAGCTCGCCCGAGAGCTTCCTGCGCCTCTCCGGCCGCCACGCCCGCACCCGCCCGATCAAAGGAACGCGCCCGCGCCGCGCCGACCACGACGCCGATGAGAAGTCGGCATACGACCTCATCACTTCGCCCAAGGAGCTCGCCGAGCTCCTCATGATCACCGATCTCGAGCGCAATGACCTTGGCATCTTCAGCGAGTGGGGGAGTGTGATCGTCCGCGAGTTGCTCGCGCTGGAGCGGTACGAGCAAGTGTTTCATCTCGTCTCCACGATCGAGAGCACGCTGCGGTCGGACGTGGATCACGCCACGGCGTTCCGGCATTGCTTCCCCGGCGGCTCGATCACCGGCGCGCCGAAGAAGCGCGCGCGAGAGATCATCGCCGAGCTGGAGCCGACTCCGCGCGGCGTCTACACCGGCGCGCTGGGCTGGTTTGGGTTCAACGAAGAGAG
>DASYIS010000521.1:0-6223 GCA_035997375.1 Chthoniobacteraceae bacterium | reverse complement strand
TCCGGCAATTTGCCGGACAAGTCAAACTTCTCCGTTATCCGTGTCCAGCCACCGGCAGCCGGAGAGACGCGCCGATTCCACGGCGCTTTGACATGTCTTTCGCCTCGCGCGTGTGCTATCCACGACTCATGCGCGCCCTCCTCCCCAGCGTCCTCGTCGTCGGCCTTGCGCTCGGTTCGCTCCGGGCCGCGGACGCGCCGCCTGCCGATCCGCGGCAGGCGCCTTTTGCGATACTCTCAGGCCAGGAGCTGGTCCGCATGCTCCCGCAGGAGAAGAGCCGGCTGCGCGCTTACTACGAGCTGTGGCGGCGCAGCCACGAGGAGGAGGACGATGGGCTGGAGGAATTTGAAGAGGACCACTATGACCTGAATGTCATCGAGTGTCCGCAGGGCGAAGGGAAGCCGCCGGTTTACGTCATCCTGCACGGCTTCCTCGGTTCCGAGCCGGGGGAGCCGCCGAAGAAACCGCCGACCTTTGCCGATCGCCTCGTGCCGCGCAAAGCGATGGAAGCCATTGATGTCATCACGGCGGACGGCCGCCTGGTCGATCCGTTCGGCGGCAACAACGTGCTCGACGGCGTGATGACCGATCTCAATGGCGACGGCTTGATCGATCGCGCCGAGGTGACGAATTACGGAATCGACGGCGTGGATCACGTGCAAGTGCTGAGCGTCGGCACGGTGGGGGAGAAGGCGCAACCTCTGCTCGACATCCTGCTGAATTGGGACAACGACGAATGGACCTGGCGGCTCACGGATGCCGATGGCGACGGCGTCGCGGACATCGAGGCCGGCCCGCGCACGGCGAAGGGGATGGTGACGAAGGCGGTCTGGAAATGGGACCGCCTGAGCCACGCGTACGTGGGACCGAAGGGCGGACCGAACGACCACTTTCGCGTGTTGGACGGAACGAAACTTTGGCCCGAGCTGCAGCGGCTCCAGCAGGCAGATCTGCGCCTGCCGCATGACCTCGACGGGGTGGCCGAAGCGGATCTCCCGCCGCCCCCGCCGCCTGAGGAGGCGCCGGCCGCGCCGCCTAGGTTGGTCGACCGGGAAAAAGATGAACCCGAAACTCCCGGCCGGCCACCCCGCAGCGCGCTGCCGAAGGACTTCTGGAGCACGGATGCGAAGACGGCGGCGCTGGCGATGCTCAATGGCACGAGCCGGCGTTTCCGCTACGAGGAAGGCGACGACGCAAAGCCGCCGGCCAGTTGCTCCATCGCCTTCGAAGTCGTCGCGGCGGGCTGTTTCGGCGGGTCGGACGCGCAGTGTTTTCTGCGCGTCGATCCGCAGGAATCGTACTTGGCCTTTGGGAGAACAAGCATGGGCGGGGAGACTTTCTACCATCCGCTGCGCGGCCGGCCAACGGAGGACTTGCGTTACGCTCCGCTGCCGTATGAGGACGCCCGCCAGATCGCGGATGTCATCTGGTGGCTGGAGAAAGCACGGGGCCGGAGCAATCGCGGCGGCGGGATGTTTTCCACGAGCGACGGGCAGGGCAGGCTGGCCTTTCGCGCCGGCGGCCGGCTCGTATTCGAGCACGCGCAGACGACCTGGAGCACGCTGGACGAGGACCGGCGGCGCACGGCCGAGCGGCCGGAGCTGGCGTTCAATTGCGCCGCCTACCTGTTGGCCCACGCGGTGCCCGAACGGCTCGGGAAGGCTTGGGAACCTCCCATCGAGCCGCGCATGAAGGACCTCCAGGAACTCGGTGAGCGCTTCCTCTCGTGGTACTCGCCGGGGCAGGAGAAGATTTCCTTCGCGCTGGTCGCCGATGCCGCCGAGCTCATCGGCGCCGGGGGTAGTGCGACGGCGCAGGAGAAGTTGAAAGCGATCGTAAAGGCGCTGCCGCCACCGGATGCGCCGCGGCGCACTTTCGAGCAAATCTCGGCGGACCTCACCCAAGTGCTGCAACCCATCGGGGTCGTGATTCGCGCCCAGCGGAGAGGCCTCCAGGAGCGGCGCCGCGCCCTCGAGGAGGAGATGCAGGCGTCGATGCACGATCCCCGGACGGGCAGCGCCGATCGGCTTCGCACGACGACGACGGTGGCGCTGCGCCAGATCGCGCTCGCGCAGGATGGTGCGCGGCTCCTGGTGTGGGCCTCCTCGAAAGAAGCGGGCGCGGCGTGGGCGCTGCGGCGGCTCGAAGAGATCGATCGTCCGCGCTACGTCGAGGCGCTGGTCGCGTGGGCGCGCGGAACGGACTGGCCTCGCGACATGTTCGACAAACTGGCGGAGGTCGATCCCGCGCGCGCAACCACGCTGGCGCGCGAGCTGCCGCCGGAGGAGCGGAGCGCGCTGACCATCCCCGCCTTTCTCCAGCTGCGCGCGGCCGGCCCGGTGCCGGACGAAGCGAAGCGGATGGCGACGATCACGCAGATCCTCCACGATCCGAAGGTCGATTTCGAAGAGCGCATCCGCGCCGTCGACGCGCTGGTGCCGCCGGAGGCGCCGCTGCGCTATCCCGGCCGCGAAGTGGACACGGCGCTGCTGAAGCTCTTCGAGCCCGGCCAGGCCGACGCGAGCGTGAATTTCACCCTGACCCGCGCGAGCCGTGCGCTGGCTCTGCGTGGCTGCACCGACGCGTTCGACCGCATGGTGGAGCAGCTCGAGACCACGAAAGACACGTTCGTTTTCGCGGGCGTCCTCGGGGCGGCGGTGCAACTCGCGCAGACCGATCCGGCGCGCTTCAATCCGCGCCTGCAAGCGCTCCTCCAGCCGCACCTCATCAGCACCGACGTCGAGGTTCCTCCCATCCTCCGGGCCATCTGGGCGGCGGATCTGCGGGGGCTGCGACCCGATCTCGAGCGCATCGCCACCCGCGGCGCGGAGGAGGCCGAAGATCCTCGCGCCGCGAGCTACAGTTCCGCGCGCGGCCCGATCACGGGGCGCTTCCATCTGGCCCGGAGAATCGTCGAGCTCTGGAGCGAGAACGATCCGCCGGCGCGGGCCCGCCTGCTAGTCGCATTTGCTTTCACCGACGAGAGGAACCTGGTGCGCGAACCGGTGCCCGAGCGGGTCGCGCAAATGAAGCTGCAGTTGCTAGCCACCGCCGCCGAGCTGACGCCGGCCGGCCGCAAGGAGCTGGGGGCTTGGCTCGACGGCCTTGACGCGCAGCCGCCAGAGATCGTTCCCCGGGAGATCTGCCGCAAAGTGACGGCACTGGTGCGGGAGGTCATGAAGCTTTGAACGGCGGTCTCGTTTTAAGCCGTTCGAGATTGAAATCAGTAATTCAGTGAGCGCTGCAAAGGCGGTTCGATACTGATTACTCCCTCAGCACTGATTACTGATTACTTGCCCCCGCCTTTACACCTTCGGCTTAATAAACAGCACCTCCCCGCGCTCGATCCAGCCCTTGCGCAGATCGACGCGGAACCAGCCGTCGCTGTTCTTTTGATGAAAGCGGACGGGCGAGCGGCGGCCGAACTCGGCGAGGTCGTATTGCGCCCAAGTCTTGCCGCCGTCCGGTGAGACGGCGAAACCGGTGGCGTAGGTGGAGGCGGGGGCGCAGTGGCCGGCGAAGATGAAGCCGTCCTGGATGAGCATGTTGGCGATCTCCACCTCGGGCTGGAAGAGGAGCGTGTGCTTCGCCGGATCGGTGAGATCGGTCGGCGCGCAGCGGAAGAGCCCGCGATCGTGTTTCTGGTCGGGCGGCTTGGGGCCGTTCGCGTCGGCTGCCCAGTAGAGTTGGCCATCGACGAAATTGATGCCGCCGGATTTATAGCGCGAGTTGGAGTTGACCGAGATCAGCAGCTTCCAATCCCAGGTATCGGCGTGCGCATCATAGACGCCGCGCAGCCAGTGACATTCATTGCCCAAGCCGCGATCGATGTCGCCCGTGCAGGCATAGAAAGCGTGCTCGGCGGGATGATAGGCGACGCAATGAACGTGACGGCAAATGAGCGGATTGCTCGGATCGCCGAGGAACGATTCGGGCGCGGCGCCCTTTTCCTGGAACTTGGGATTGCGCCCGAAAGAATAGGCGATTTTCACGGTCTCGCCGCCGTCGGTCGAATAATAGATATTTACCGGCACCGGCCCGCCGAGCACGTTGCAATAATTTCCCCAGACGAGCATCTCCCTGCCATCGATGTCCCAGGTATGAATGCCGTCGAGCGTATGGAAATACCAGCCGGGCAGATCCGGGTTCAGCGGCTTGTGCGGCAGGTAGCCACGCCCTCGGCGATCCTTGACCACAATCTCGCGGTGCGTTTGCAGATTGTCTGTGCTGAGGAATAACCGCTCGCGCGTGGCGAAGAGGATATTCCCGTTCTTCAGAATGACGCTGAAGGTGATGTTTTCCGCCTCGGGAAAGACCGCACCGTAAGCCCAGGTGCGGCCGTTATCCTCCGAGAGCAGAATCCGGTTGTCGCCAAACCCGAACGCCTTGTGATCGCGTTGCGAATCGATGTACGGCCCGGCCGGCGCGAGCCGGTATAGGAAGTGCTCGGTCTCGCCGGTCCCGGCGGCGGCTTGCAGGCGCGAGAGGGAAGTCGTAAGAAGGCCGCAGCCGGCAGCAGCGGCAGTGCCGACAAACTGGCGGCGATTGAGATGAGTGTGGGAGTTCATGAGGGGTGAGGGATTGCTCGTTTCTCCCCTACCCGCGCCCCAATTCCAAGCCTCGCATGGTGCCCGACGACGTGGCGAACTTGTCGCTCTCGATCCCCATGCGCTGGAGCATGGTGACGAACAAATTGGGCAGCGGATAATTGTCCTTCTGGTCGAAGGCGAGGTGCCGGCCGTGCTTATAGCCGCCGCCGGCGAGCAGGATCGGGAGGTTCGTCGTGAGGTGGCTGTTCGCGCTGCCGAGATTGCTGCCGAGCAGGACTTGGGTGTGGTCGAGCAGGCTGCCGCCGCCCTCCCGGCTCGCCTTCAGCTTTTCGAGGAACTCGAAGATGGCGCTCAGCGTGGCGCGGTCGATCAGCTCGAGCTGGCGCAGCATGTCCGGGTTCTTGCCGTGATGCGACAGGCCGTGGTAACCCATCTCGACGCCCTTGATTCTCGGCACCGACCCGAAGCCCGTGCCGCCGAGCGCGATAACGCGGGTGGAATCCGTCTCCAAGGCCAGGCGGATGACTTCGAACTGCGCGCGGAACATCTCCGGCAGATCCGGCCACTCGAGCCTGGCCGGCGGCGGCTGGGCGTCGACCTTGGGCTTGGGCGTCTGGCTCCATGCCTGCGCCTTGACGAGCCGCTGTTCGGTCTCGCGCACCGCGGTGAAGAACTGGTCGAGCTTCTCGCCGTCGCGCGGGCTGACGTGGCGCTGCATGCTTTTCGCGTCCTCCAGCACGGTGTCCATGATCGAGCGGCCCTCCTCGAGCTCGCGCTGCTGCGCGGCGACTTCCTGCGCGGTGCCGGTCAGAAAGAGGCGCGAGAATGCCTTGGCCGGCGAGCGTTCGGTTGGGATCTCCACGCCGTTCGCCGACCACGAGAGCGAGTGGTCGCCGAGGGTGAGCGAAGCGAACCGCGTCTGCTCGCCGATGCGTTGCGCCATGTACTGGTCGAGCGAAATCGTGTTCCGGAACGCCAGCGCGCCGGGGCGCGGCGCGGCGGTGAGAAAGGTCTTCTCCGCGGAATGCCCGCCATCGACTCCCGGGTGCGAGGTGCCGGAGATGACGGTGAACTCCTGGCGCAGCGCCTCGGCCGGCGTGAGGTATTCGCTCAGCGCGTAATCCGCGCCGGCCTGCGTCGGGAAGAACTTCTCGGGGATGAAGCCGAGCGGGATATTGATCGCCACCGTGCGGTACGGGGCGGGAGCGCCTGCGGCGTGCGCCATCGCCTCGAGGGCCGGCAGCGCGAGGCAGACGCCGGCCCCGCGGAGGAAGCTGCGGCGGGAGATTCGTTTCATCATTGGGGTCTAGCGGGTTTGAAAGGTTTCGCTTTGCACGATGGTCTGGATCAGCGTCCGCAAGCCGCCGCCGTGGGCTTCGGTCTGCTGCACGATGTTGTCGATCGCGTCACGATCCGCAAAGCCCATCTGCCGGCCGAGGCCGTAGGTGAGGAGCTTCTCGGTGAGGCAATGGGCGAAGGCGCCGCGGCGCGCGAGGAGCAGTTTCTTGAACTCGCGGATGCCGCTGAATTCCTCGCCGGTGGCCAGCCGGCCGGTGGCATCGACGGCCGCGCCCACGCCCATGGAGCCCCACCCTTTCTCCGCGTTCGAGACATTCCAGCGCAGGTACTTTTCGCGATAGTTGCCGACCGGATCAAAGCTCTCCAGCGCGAAG
>DASYIS010000520.1:0-13238 GCA_035997375.1 Chthoniobacteraceae bacterium | reverse complement strand
CTCCCGAAGCGAAATGACACCGACAATGTCCAGTACATCGAACAGCTCTTTGCGATTGGTAACGAGCGATTCGCGCTCACCTGCCCACAGCCCGATGAAACCGTGGAAATAAAGAATGTGCCGAAAATCAATAGTGGCGCGGTCTTTGGCATGATCAAACACTACCGGGAAAACGAGCCGACGGGCCGGCTCCTGCATTACCAAAGCGGGAAGTGGGTGGAGCTCCTCACGGGGATCGACAGCCGGCCCTGGTACAACACCTATGACCGCCCGCATTTGATGACGAGCGCGGGCCTGCTCATCGGCTCGCGCTACAGCGGCCCCTGGCTGGTCATGCGGCCGCAGGACAAGCCGCCGATCCATCTCGACTGGACTACCAACTTTCCGCTGTCTGACGCCCGGCAATTCATCGCGGACGGCGAGGCACAAATCCGGGCCGTCTCCTCCCAAGGCCGGATGGCGCTGGCCTTGATCGAGCCCCCTTTGCGCACGTCACCGCTTCGCTGTGAGGAGTTTACCCTGGACCTGGCCTTGCTGGGCGATGCGGAAGGCAACCTCTGGGGATTTCGCGAGCGCAAGTTCAGCCAATGGAATGGCGAAAGTTGGATCGATCACGACATGCCGCGGGGCATGGGGAATTCCATCGGCAACGCCCGCTGGTGGCTGGACGATCGCGGCCGGGGCTGGGCTTTGTTTACGGGAGGCAAGGCCGCCGTTTGCGATCTCGCCACAGGCGCCTGGAAAGTCTTCGGCTCATGGGATGAAGCCTTCGTGGCGCAGCTTCCAGGCGGAATGAATTTGCCCAATCTGAACGACCCCTTTCTTTCGCCAGTCTACTCCGTCCACGGCCAGATCGCCTATCTAACTTTGGAAAATGGCTTTCACTACTATGACGGCAAGTCGTGGCACCGATGGGAGAACAACGAGATCGGAGGTCAGGCCAGCGTGATCGATGGCGGTCCGTTTTTTGAAGGAGAGGAGCTATGCATGCCGCTCAGTGGCGCGACCATGGCCTGGGATGACAGCACGAAAAGTTGGAACCGCCGCGACCGCAAAGAGCCGCCCAAGCTCACGATCAAGCAACACACCGAGGCACCCATTCCCGTGCCGGAAGGCTCTCCCGTGGAGAAACCGAAGTCGATCGCCCAGGATGCGCTCGGCGTCACCTGGTTCACCTCGGAGGACGGCAAGCTGTACAAGGCGGTGGGCGGCCGTGCGATCCAGGTGCTGGCCGACGACGAGCCCAACCCGTTTCGTTACGGATGGGAATTGACCCGCCCGAAGATCGACCCGCGCGGCAACGTCATCTTCGAGCAACGCAACTGGTACTATCCCTATCATTTCATCCTGGTGAAGGCCACGCAGCCGCTGCCGAAGGTCACCGCCAAACTGAAAGAACTCGCCGGCGATCAGGCGCGCGTCCAGTTTTCCAGCGATGTCCAGCCGCCGGCGGAAGTCTGGTATTCATGGCAGCTCGACCAGGGAGAATGGCAGCTCTTACAACATCGGCCCGATGTCTTGCTGAGATCTCTTGCTCCCGGCCCGCATCGTCTCCAGGTGCGTGCCTATAATGCCGAGCTCGGGCCGGCCCGCACGCCGGCCGCGGTCGATTTCACGATCGAGGCCCCGGCCAAATCCGATTCGGCGCCGGCGCCGAAGTGATCCGGGCCGTTCACTCCGGCCACCAACCATCCTCCCGCGCGAAGATTTCGCCGCCGATGATCGTCGCGAACAAATTGCCCGCATCGTCGAGCGCGATGAGGTCCGCATCCCCGCCGACCCGGAGCACGCCCTTGTTCTTCTCGCCGATGATCCGCGCCGGCACGGCGGTGGCCATCTTGAGCGCGGTGCCGAGGCCGAAGCCCCATTTCACATAGTTGCGCACCATTTGCATGAGCACGGTCCCGCTGCCGCCGAGCGGGGTGATGCCGTTCATCGAGCCGGCGCCGGAGACGACGAGGTTGTGCTCCTTGAGGATGATCTTGAGGCCGCCCTGGATGTACTCGCCGGGCTCGCAGCCGGCGGCCGGGCAGGCGTCGCTCACGATCGCCAGGGCATCGCTTCCCTTGGCGGCGAGCAGCAGGCGGATCATCTCGACCGGCACGTGGTAGCCGTCGGAAATGATCTCGCCGGTGAGCGCGCTGTGCGAGAGCAGCGTGCCCATCCCCATCATCTCCGTGCCGAGCCAACCGTCGGCATTCACGCGGCGCAGCGGCCAGTCGATCGCGTTGTTGGCATGCACGAAATGGCGCGCGCCATGCGCGGCCGCGCGGCGGATTTCCAGTTGCGTCGCGCAGGTGTGTCCGATCGTCGGCACGCACCCGCGCTCGTGAAAGAACCGGCAGAACTCGAGCGAGCCGGCGCGCTCCGGCGCATGGGTGAAGATGCGGATCAAGTGGTCCGACATGTCCCAAAAGGCCTCGTACTCGCTGCGCACGGGATCGCGCAGGCACTCGAGCTTGTGCGCGCCGCGTTTGTCCGCGTGGAAGTACGGGCCCTCCACATGAATCCCGAGGAAGTTCGCGCACAACCCGCCGGCGCGCCGTTGCTCCGCGAGCAACCGCAAGGCGGCGGACATTTGTTCGTGCGTCTCCGTCATCACCGTGGCGAGCATGGCGGTGACTCCGTTGCGCGCATGAAACTCGAGCGCGATGTTGTTCCCCACCGCATCCGCGCCGACAAAATCGTGGCTCAACCCGCCGTGGTTGTGGATGTCCACCAACCCCGGCGCGACGATCATGCCCTGGCAATCGAGCGCGCGGGCATTGGCCGGCGCGAGGGGCGTCTCATCAATCCAGATGCGGGTGATCGCGCCGTCCTCGGCAAGGAGCGCACCCGGTGCGATGAAGTCGGGGAAGGCGAGGCGGCAATGGTGGAAGAAGAGGGGGGTGGACATGGAGACATTACGCCGAACCGCGGGAAAGTTTTCGACGATGGAATTCGAAGGATCCAAGCGCGGGCGTCGCCTCGAGGTTCGTAGTTCCGCCTTCAGGCGGCGAGCGGCGCGTCGACACGAGGCGCGATGGAAGGTCCGACGCGCTTGCCAAAGATCGCGCCTGGCCGCCTAAAGGCGGAACTACGAACCCGGAGCCGCCGCCCGCGGTCTTAGGTCGGAAACTGCGGCGGCTTTTCGCTCGTCCACCACTTCGACAGCCGCGCGGCGGCGGGGGCCGGGATGGCGGGGACGTAGTGCGAGGTGTCGTTGAAAAGCGTGAGCCGCGCACGGACGGGGTCCTTGAAATCGACGATGTTCAAGGCGCACGGGCTCTGGTCGAGGTTGTCCCGGTAGCGGCGCGGATCGAAGCCGAGCAGGCTGCTCAGCAGGAGGCGGATGGTCGCCTTGTGCGAGACGACGAGGACGGTCTCGCCGGGGTGATGCCGCACGATGTCGATGAGCACGGGCAGGGCGCGCGCGGTGACCTGAAGGCCGCTTTCGCCGCCCTCGGGGGCGAAGGTGAACGGGTCGGCTTCCCAGTTGGCGGCTTCGTCGGGGTAGGCGACGTCGACTTCGTGCCGCGTCATCTGCTCCCAGCGGCCGTGGGAGATTTCGCGGAGGCCGTCGCGGGGGTTGACCGGATGGCCGTGCGGTTCGGCGGCGATGCGCGCGGTCTCCATCGTGCGGCCGAGCGGGGAGGCGTAGACGGCGGCGAGCTTTTCGGCGGAAAGCCGGGCGGCGAGATGCCTGGCCTGGCGCCGGCCTTCATCGGAAAGTGCCACGTCGGTTGCGCCGGCGAAGCGGTCCTCCGCCGTCAGCACCGTGGCTCCGTGGCGGACGAGAAACACGCGGGTGACGGCGGCGCAGTTCATGGGAATAATGCGCTAGGGGTGGACGGCCCAGATTTCGACGACGCGGTTCTTCTCGAGGTTCTGCGCGTCCAGCAGCTTGGAACTGCCCATGGCGACCGCATGGATCACGTTGGTGATTCCGCACTTGTCGCGCATCGCCTCGGCCACGGAATCGGCGCGGCTTTGCGAGATTTGCAAATTCTTGGCGTTGTCGCCTTTGGCATCGGCGTATCCGAGCACCACGAACACGTAGATGTAGTCGCTGCGGATCTGTGCGAGATCCGGCTGATCGAACTGCGCTTTCAGGGCCGGCACCTCGGTCGCCGGCAGGCGCGAGCTGCCCGAGGCGAAGGGGATGGTCATGATGAGCCCCATGCTTTTGGCCGCCTGCACCTTGTTGTAGAGCTTGTCCTTGTTCTCCTGGCTGAGTTTCGGCATCGAGTCGATGCGCTTGAGCACCTCCAGCACCTCGTTGCGGACCCGCTTGTTTTCCTCGGTCTTGAGGTCGAGGTCGATCTTCGCCGGCGAACTCGGTGAGGAAGGATTGGTCACCGGCACCCCCGGCGTGGCGACGGCGACGCGCGGGGTCGGCTCACCGCCGGTGTGGGAAGGCGTCGCCGGGACGGGCTCGCCCGTCTCCTCCTGGGGCGCGGGCTTGCGGGAAATGAAGCCCTTCAGCTTCGGCGCGAGGAAGTAAATTCCCGCGGCGACGGCCCCGAGCACGATCAGGACGACCAAGGCTTTGCCCACGCCGCCGCCCTGGCCCTGGATGGCGTTCACGGTTTTGCCACACTCTGGGCAGACCAGCGGCGCGTTTTGGGGGAGCTCGATGACCTCCCCGCGGTAGGCCAGGAGGCAGCCGGTGTAATTCAGACATCTCGCTTTCACGCTCATAGACGCACGTTTTATCGTCGCACCTTGGGCGCCGCGAGCAAATTTCCTGCACGATTCCGCTCGCGCGCCGCCGCCACCCGCGCCATCGCTCTTGGGCGCGCATGCACGACCTCATCCGGGACATCACCTTCAGCATCGGGGCCGCCTGGCTGCTCGGGATCGTGGCGCAATTTCTCCGGCAACCGCCCTTGCTGGCCTACCTCGTCGGCGGCTTCGCGCTCGGGCCGGCGGGGTGGAGGCTCATCGAGTCGGCCGAGAGCATCGAGGCGATCTCCGAGCTCGGGCTCATCTTTTTGCTCTTCATGATCGGGCTGGAGATCGACCTCAAGAAGATCGCGAGCGCCGGCCGCTCGATCACGCTGACGGCGGTGGCGCAGATCTTCGGCGGGCTGTTCCTTGGCGTGCTCTTCTTCCGGCTGTGCGGCTTCGGGCTCCGCATGGGAAGCTGGGACGCGCTCTACCTCGCGGTGGCGGCGGCGCTCAGCAGCACCGTCATCATCGTGAAGGTGCTCTATGAAAAGCAGGAGCTCGACACGCTGACCGGCCGCATCACGCTCGGCGTCCTGGTCTTGCAAGACCTCGCCGCGATCCTCTTTCTCGCGATCCAGCCGAACCTCGAGAACCTCGCGCCGGGCGTGCTCCTGCTCTCGCTCGGGCGGGTCGTGCTGCTGGTGGCCGCGGCGCTGGCGATCAGCCGGTACGTGCTGCCCGCGGTGTTCCATCGGGTCGCGCGCTCGCCGGAGCTGGTGCAGGTCGGCGCGCTCGCCTGGTGCTTTCTGCTCGGCGAGCTGGGGGAACGGCTGCATCTCTCGCGCGAGATGGGCGCGCTCATCGCCGGGGTGGCGCTCTCGACCTTTCCTTACGCGCTCGATGTCACCGCGAAGGTGACGAGCTTGCGCGACTTCTTCGTCACGCTCTTTTTCGTCGGCCTGGGGATGAAGATCCCATTCCCGACGCCGACGCTCGTCGGGGGGGCGCTCGTCTTCGCCGGCTTCGTCGTGGTCAGCCGTTTTCTCACGACCTTCACACCGCTGTACGCCATGCGCCAGGGGCTGCGGACGAGCCTGCTCCCTTGCATCAACCTCAGCCAGGTCAGCGAATTCTCGCTCGTGGTGCTGACGCTCGGCGCCGCGTCGCACCACTTGCAACCGGGGACGAACGGGATGGTCGCGCTCGCGTTCGTGCTCCTCGCCGCCCTGTCGTCGGTCGGGATCAAGCAGTCCAACGTCATCACGCGGCGCGTCATTCCGTGGCTGAAGCGGCTCGGCTTGCGCGACCTCGATCACCGTACCGCGGAGGAGGATGCGCACGCCGCGGCCGGCGGGCATGGCTCCTCGCGCATCCTGTTCCTCGGCTTCTTCCGCACCGCCAGCTCGCTGCTCGAGCAGATGCAACTCCACGCGCCCGATCTGGTACCGGACATCGGCGTGGTCGACTTCAGCCCGGTCGCGCGCGTCGGCTTGCTGAAGCGCGGCGTGCGCGTGATCTATGGCGACATCAGCCAGCGCGACACGCTCCTCCACGCGGGGATCGAGAAGGCCGAGGTGCTCCTCTGCACCATCCCGAATGCGCTCTTGAAAGGGACCACCAACGAGAAGCTCGTGCAGCATCTGCGCACGATGAATCCGACCGCAAAGATCATCGCCACGGCCGACGTCCTCTCGCAAGCGATCGCGCTCATGGAAGCCGGCGCCGACTACGTCTCCTTCGCCCGCCTGCGCGAGGCGGACGACCTGCTCGAAGCCGTCCGCGCCGCCACCACCGGCCTGCTGGGGGAAAAACGCGCGACGCTGCTGCAGGTGCTGGAAGGGCGGACGGAGGTGCTGGGGTAGGGGAGGGTTGCAAGGCGGACTGTCCCGTCGAAGCCGCGAGCGCCGCTCTTGACGCCCCCCACGCAACCGGTTCTGCTGCTGGCAAGGCACCAGCGCCCTCCCGCATGAGCAAGCAAATCTGTCCCCAGTGCGGCGCCTTCCAAACGTGGGAGATGTGGCGGCGGTGTGCGTGCGGTTACGACTTTGGTCCCGGAGCACCAAAGCCGCCCACCTCCGTTCCGCGTCAGGCGCCCGATGAAAGCAAGCAACGACTCGAACGGTTGAATGCAATCGATCGCCTCCCATTGTCCAAGGCCGACCGCCGAGCCGTGGCGGCTTGGTATGCCCCGGTTGATCGGAGTTACCTGGTTTTGGGGTGCATGACTTTGCTGCTCGGCCTCTGCCAGCTGGGTTTGAATTTCGACGGATATCGTGCGGCGCGGGAGTTTCGCCAACGGACGGAGCCGGTTGCGTTCAGAAAACTGCCCGTCGACGAGGCGGTGCGAGAGGTCCGGCGTGAACCAGCGGAAACGATCTCCGTCTTTGAAGCGCGCCGCCACCTGGACTCCGCCGACGGCTTTTACCTCGGCGTGGGGCTTACGTTGGTGAGCGTGCTCTCTACCGCTCTTGCTTGGGCTCGGCGCCGCCAGGGCCGCGCGATGAAACGCATCCTCGACTCGCTGATTCCGGCGGCACCGCAAGTCCCAACGGAATGAGCCACCGCCCCTACATCGTTTTGTAATGCACGCTCAGCGTCCGAAAGGTATGCGACTCGTCTTTCGCCGAGTAGTAATATAGGTCGATTTCGGTGTTATTCAGATTCCACGAATAGCCGATCACGGTTTGCATGACAGTCCCCTCGGGCGCGGTCTTGCGGACGATCTGCTGGCCGGCGCCATAGCGCTGCTCGATGCGCCGGCGGACCTGGCCCATGAAGTCATCGTACTTTGCCTCGTCCCACTCCTCCTTTTGATACTGGAGCTCGACCTCGTTCAGCTCGCCTTTGCGGAAGTAGAAGACGGTACGGCGCAGGCCGGTCTGCACGAGGCCCTCGACGTCCCACGCCTCGCGGTTGTCGAGCGTGCGCCGGCGGGTCACGATGGTCGCCTTGGCACCGGTGAGCAGCCGCTGCAGGCGCTCCTGCGTTTCGCCCCAGCCCAGGCCGAAGGGCGGCTTGATCTCCTTGGGCACCTCCTGGGTCGAGAGCTGAGCCGGCGCGGGGGCGGCCGGCGCGAGGAGCGCGCCCAGGATCAGCCAGGATGTGCGGAGCAGTTTCACGTCGTAGGCGCGGGCGAGGTCTTTTTCGCCGTGCTCTGGATGTATAGCTCACGCAATTGCTTGAAGTCCACATCGACCGGCGAGTTCGTCATCAGGTCGACGCCGCGGTTGTTCTTCGGGAAGGCGATGACTTCGCGGATGCTCTCCGCGCCGGCGATGAGCATGACGAGCCGGTCGAGCCCGATCGCGAGCCCGCCATGCGGCGGCGCGCCGAAGGAGAACGCGCGCAGCAGATGCGCGAACTTGTGCTGCTGCTCCTCCGGCGTGACGCCGAGCACCTCGAACATGCGCGCCTGCAGTTCCTTCTCGTGGATTCGGATCGAGCCGCCGCCGAGCTCCGTGCCGTTGAGCACCACGTCGTAGGCGATCGCGCGGACCTTCGCGTTTTCGCCGGCGTCCAGCAGCGGCACGTCCTCGGCTTTCGGCCGGGTGAAGGGGTGATGCACGGCGACCCACTTGCTCTCTTCCGGGGCGAAGGCGAGCAGCGGGAAATCGACGACCCAGAGGAAGTTCAGCGCGTCGCTCCCTTTCGTGAGCTCCAGCAGCTCGGCGCAGCGCAGGCGGACGCGGCCGAGCACGGTGCAGGCGGGCTCCCACTTGTCGGCGCCGAAGAAAAGCACGTCGCCCTCGGCAAACCCCATGCGCTCCTTGAGCGCGGCCTTTTCCGTCTCGGAGAAGAACTTCACGATCGGCGACTCCCATTCGCCGCCGACGCTCCACTTGATGTAGGCGAGCCCCTTGGCGCCGAACTCGGTCTTGACCCACTCCTCCCATTTCTTGAGCTGCTCCTTCGAGAGTTTCTCGGCCGCGCCCTTGGCGTTGATCGCCTTGATGACGCCGCCGGAATCGCTCACGGCGCGGAAGACCTTGAACTGCGATTCGCGGAAGAGCTCGGAGATATCGGTCAGCTCCATGCCGAAGCGCGTGTCGGGCTTGTCGATGCCGTAGCGATTCATCGCCTCCTGGTGCGTGAGGCGCGGGAACGGCACGGGCACCTCGACGCCGCGCGCCTCGCGGAAGATGCGCACGAGCAGCCCCTCGACGAGATCCTGGATTTCCTCCTCGGTGATGAACGACGCCTCGATGTCTATCTGCGTGAATTCGGGCTGGCGGTCGGCGCGCAAGTCCTCGTCGCGGAAGCAGCGCGCGATCTGGAAATACTTCTCCAGGCCGGCGACCTGCAGGAGCTGCTTGTACTGCTGCGGCGCCTGCGGGAGCGCGTAGAAATGGCCGGGGTTCAACCGCGACGGCACGAGGAAATCGCGCGCGCCCTCGGGCGTCGGGTTCGAGAGAATCGGCGTCTCGATTTCCAGGAATCCGCGCTCGTCGAGGTAGTCGCGCGTCGTCTTGGTGACGCGATGGCGCAGCTTGAGGTTCCGCTGCATGTGGGCCGAGCGGAGGTCGAGGTAGCGGTACTCCAGGCGCAGGTCTTCATTGACCTTCGGATCCTGCAGCGGAAAGGGCGGGACGTCGGCTTTGTTGAGCACGGCGAGCGCGGAGCCGACGACCTCGATCTCGCCCGTGGCGAGCTTCGCGTTCTCGGTGCCGGCGAGCCGCGCGGCGACGATGCCCGTGATCTGGATCACGTCTTCACTCCGCAGTTTGTGCGAAGCCGCGGCGGCCTCCGGATGATCCTCGGGGCGAAAGACGATCTGCGTCACTCCCTCGCGATCGCGAAGATCGATGAAGACGACGCCTCCCTGATCGCGGTTGGAATTAACCCACCCGGCGAGCGTGACGGTTTGGCCGATCGCGGCCGGGCGCAGGCTGTTGCAGGAAGTCGTTCGATACATAAAGGGGCGCGGAGGATAAGCGAGTTTGGGAGGATTGCCAGCGCGGACTCGCGCGTTTTGTTCGCCGGGGGAAGGTTTCCGGTGGCACCGGCCGCTGGCCATTTGAGGTTGAATTAGAAAGGAGCGGCGTTAAACTGCATCTGTGATCGGCGATATCCAACGACTACTGAAAGCGAAACCATTCCAGCCATTCTCGGTGGTAACCAGCGCTGGCCAAAAGTATCGGGTTCCGACTCCTGACCATGCGGGCTTCAATCCCCGAAGTACCCGGCTTGTGGTCTGGTTTGACGACGACAGCAGCGTCACGCTTTCCGGGCTCCATCTTACGGCCTTGGAAGTCGACGCCGCCGTCACCGCTGCGTGAGCGCTAATCCACCGTGATCGTCGCCGGAAAAACCGGGCAGAGGACCGACTGCTCCAACGGGCCGTCGGCATCGTAGAAGTGCATGCCTCCGTACGGGTCGCAGTACCAGAACTCGATCGCGCCGGTCGCGAAGAACCAGTCTTTGCGCTCCATGATCTGTGGGAGCGAATTCGAGGGTGACTGGATTTCGACGCAAATCTCCGGGGCGACGGTAAAGACTGGTTTGCGATTGGTGGAGTTGCGCCGAGCCCGTGAAGCCCAGGCCACGTCGCAGGCGCGGACTCCCTCACTGGTCTGGATTGGGCATTCCGTTGTGCTCCGGCCGTGTGGGAGGAGTCGCCCGAGAAGCGTCGTGATTTCCGACTGAACGTCACCGTGCCAGCTGCTGGGAGGAGGGCTCATAACGAGATTGCCCCAGCGATCGCTTTCGACGCGGTACTCCAGACGGGCGACATCGGGGTCTTCGAGAATCTCCTGCCAGGTCATATTGCCAACGTGTCACGGAAGGGCGTCACCGGCAAGCCGGCTACTTCGCCAGCAGTTTCTCCACCTTGGCTTCGAGATCCTCCCGTCCGTTCACGTCCGCCAGTTTGCCCTGCTTGTCGACGAGCCACATGGTGGGGATCGAGCGGATGCCGTACTTCGCGCCGAACTCGTTTTGCCAGGCTTTGCCGTCGAAGTATTGCGGCCACTCCATCTTCTGCGCGCTCGTGAACTCCTTGAGCTTGGCCTCATCGGAATCGAAGCTGATGCCGACGATCTCGAAGCCCTTGCCGTGCAGCTTGTCGTACGTCGCCTTGACGTTCGGGACCTCGGCCACGCATGGGCCGCACCACGTCGCCCAGAAGTCGACCAGCACCACCTTCCCCTTCATCTCGGCGAGATCGATTTTCTTCCCATCGCCTGAGGTGAACTTGATGTCGAGCGCCTGGCCGATCGGCGCATTGCCGGATTCGCCGGAATCGGGCGAGCAGGAGGCGAGGAGCGCGGCGAGGAGGGGGAGGAGGAGCGGTCTCATGGGGGAAGGGTGCGCGTTTTTTGGGCGGGGTTCCAGCGTGAATCGGGGAGGGACAATGAGACAATGAGACAATGAGACCGGAGCGCCGCGTGGCTCTACTGGCCTGCTTGCCAAACTGTGGATGCTTCGTCTCATTGTCTCATTGTCTGCGCCAGCACCCCCGCCACCTCCGCCACCCCGACCACCCGCTCCTCTCGCGTCGCGAGCGTTTTCACCTTCACCTGCGGCCATTCGTCGCCGATGACGACGGCGAAGCGCGCGCCGAGGTGCTCGGCCGTCTGGAATTGCTTGCCGACCTTCGCCGCGCCCAGCTCGTAATCGACGCGCTGGCCGGCCTCGCGCAGCGTCTGCACGAGCGCGAGCGCGTCGGGCCGGCGCTCCTCCTTGGCGATGATCACGAAGACGTCCGCCGCGTGCTGCGCGGCGATCCATTGCTTCATCTTCTCCGCCGCGGCGGGGTGGTCGTCGATGAAGTTGCCGAGCACCACGTCGCCCATGCCGAAGCCGAGCGCGGGGAGGTCGACCTTCCCTTCGCTCATCACCGAGATGAGCTGGTCGTAGCGGCCGCCGCCGGCGAGCGCGCGCTCGTTTTTCGCGCGATCGAAGACCTCGAACACCAGCCCCGAGTAGTACGCGAGGCCGCGCACGATCGTGAGATCGACCGCCACGTATTCCTCCAGCCCGCGCGCGCGCAGGTCGGCACGAATGCCGTCGAGCTTCTGCGTTTCATCGCCGGGGTTCGCGATGAACTCGCGCACCTCCTCGAGGCTCAGCCCAAACGGCGCGAGCCGCTCCGCATTCTCGGCTGGCGTGGCACGCTCCATCTTGTCGACCACGGCGAGCAGGTCGGGTACCTTCTCCACCGTGAGCCCGCGTTTCGCCGCGAAGCGCGCCCACGCGTCGCGGTCGCTCAGGCGCACCACAAAGTCCTGCGGACCGAAACCGAAGACGCGCAGCATGTCGATCACCACCGCGAGCATCTCCGCGTCCGCGCCCGGCGAATTGTCGCCGAAGAGATCGCAATTGAGCTGCCAGAATTCGCGCAGCCGGCCGCGCTGCTGCTTCTCGTAGCGGAAGAACGGCGGCACGCAGAACCACTTCATCGGCTTGCGATAGTCGCGGTGCCGCGTCGCCACCATCCGCGCGAGCGTCGGCGTCATCTCAGGGCGCAGCGCGACGTGGCGCTTCCCTTTGTCCACGAAATCGAAGAGCTGTCCGACCAGCTCGCCGCCGCTCTTTTTCTGGTAGAGCTCGATCGGCTCCAGCATCGGCCCGTCGAACTCCACGAAGCCGTAGCGCCGCGCGACTTCGCGCCAGCGCGACAGGATGTAATTGCGCCGCGCGCACTCGGCGGGCGGGAACTCACGAAAACCGGGTAGAAGCTGCATCGGGGTGAAATACACGAAGCCGGAGAAGCTCCAAGCCACAAGCGGCGGAGAAATCCCAAGCCACAAAACTCAAAGGCCAAATAAACGAAGGCAAAGGGCCAAGAACCAAATCTCAAACGGCGCGCCGTACACGACAGGCCGCCGGTTTGAGCCCTTGGCCTTTGGAGCTTATTTGTCCCTTGGTGCTTGTGGCTTGGTGCTTCCGCCCCGCCCGCTAGAACTCCTGGTACACAAACGCCGGCGTCGAGAAATCCCCGCGGCCGTACAGCGCCACCAGCCCCGCGATCACGCCGAGATAGTAGAGCGTCAGCAGCACCGTCCGCGTCTTCGGGTGCGCTTCCATCCAGGTCAGGACACGTTTTTGCATAGGATCAGGATCAAGCCTCCATCCGCTGCAGCACGTCCGCAACCAGTTTGCGCGGCGTGGCCCAGCTTTCGCGTTCGAATTCCGCCGGCGACACGTTCACCCCGACCTCGCTCGAGAGCGCGACCATCAGCTCGACCGTCTTCATCGAGTCGAGGATTTGCAGGTCGTACAGCGCCAGGTCGGGGTTGGTGCGGACCTCGTCGGTTTCGGCGACATTGGCGAGGACGTCCAGGATCTTATCGGAGTTTTCAGACATATATTAATAGCGTTCAGTATGAGTCGCGCAGCTTGCCTTGGTAGAAATCATCCAGGGCATAGTCGTAGTAGAGCCAGCCGGCTCCGCTGAGGTGATCGAGAAAATCGACGAGGAAGGAAGGGTCGTTTTGGTGCGCGTGGAAGTCGATCAGGGGAAACTGATAGCGGGCGGCCAGCTCGACCAAGCGCCCATTGTATTCCGCGCGCGCCACCTCCGAGATGCCGTACACCTCCATCCGGATGTCCTCGACCGGCATGCTCATGAGCAGCGGCTGCGCGCCGAG
>DASYIS010000519.1:0-9015 GCA_035997375.1 Chthoniobacteraceae bacterium | reverse complement strand
CCGGCGACGAATCCCGCCACCTGACGTTCTTCTTCCCCGAGCCGACGATCGATGCCCGCGACATGCAAGGATCGGCGGAGATCGTGCGATGACCGTCACCGTGATGACCCCGAAGACGAAGAAGCGGCAGACGACTGACTCGGTCCTCGCGGAAGTCCGGCGCACCAAGGTCAAGCTGCTGGAGCGCTTCAACTACGATCTGGATGCCATGGTCCGAGACGCGGAAGCGCGCCAAGGCCAGTCCGGGCATGAGGTGGTTGACCGGTCGGCCGGGGACTGACGACGTTCGGACCAGGGAGCGATCCGGGACGTGGAACTGGCATCCTGAGACTTGGCGGTCCAGTTGGATTTCTGCCGCACACTGTTGGATTCCAGCCGCGCGCTTTCGCTGAAGACGCGCGGCGGTCCGGGGTATACAACGTTACCCACACCTCCCCTGCTCGCTTTATGCCCAACCCCTGGACCGGAATCGGTAATCCCTACACCCGCCTCGAAGTCGTCGACCGCCTGCGCGCCACGTTGGCCAAGGGCGAGCCGATCATCGCCGCCGGCGCCGGCACGGGCATCAGCGCCAAGTTCATCGAGGAGGGCGGCGCGGATCTGATCATCATCTATAACAGCGGGCGCTTCCGGATGAGCGGGCACGGCAGCACCTGCGGCCTCATGGCGTATGGCGACGCGAATGCGGTCGCGATGGAGATCGGCGAATACGAGGTGCTGCCGACGGTGAAGGAAATCCCCGTCATCTGCGGCGTGCACGCGACCGACCCGCGCCGGCGCATGTGGCACTGGCTCGGCAAGGTGAAGGAGATGGGCTTCTCCGGCGTGAACAATTTTCCCACCCACACGATTATCGACGGCCACTTCCGCCAGGTGCTGGAAGAGACCGGGATGAGCGTGCAAAAGGAATTCGAGATGGTCGGACTCGCGCATCGTATGGACCTCTTTTCCATCGTCTACGTCGCCACACCCGAGGAGGCGGTCGAGATGACGAACCAAGGCGCGGACTGCGTGATCGCGCACCTCGGCACCACGGTCGGCGGGAGCATCGGCGTCACCAACGCCGTCGTCTCGTGGGACCACACGGTGAAGGTCACGCAGGACATCATCGACGCCGCGAAGAGCGTGCGGAAGGACGTCTTCACCCTCACGCATGGCGGACCGATCAACACGCCCAAGGACGTGGAATTCATCCTCAGCAAGACGAGCGCGGACGGCTTCGTCGGCGCGAGCAGTTTGGAACGGATGGGGGTGGAGGCCTCGCTGACGAACCTGACGCGGGAGTTCAAGCGGGTGGCGCTTCCGCGCTAGCGGTCTTCGCATGATCCCAATCTACATCAATGCAATTGCGCAGCTGCCGAAGGCAGCCCAGGTCCGGGGAGCACACGCGCCCCGCGTGTTCTGCCCGGCGCCCTCGCCGGGCAGCGCGTGTTCAACTCGTGACGCGAGCAAACTCACCGAGCGGTGTGCCGTGCACAACGGGATTCGGCGAGGGCGCCGAATCCGGCACGCGAGGGCGCGTGCGCTCCCCGGGCCGTTCGCGCTGCGCGCTCAAGCGCACGAACAGCCTTCGCATTTCTTCCACCTCTGTCGTCCTTTCCTCACACTCCCCATGAAACTCAAACAGCTCCTGATTCCCCTCCTCCTCGCCTGCGCCATCGCGCAAGCCGCCCCTCCAAAGGTCGCCGTCATCGCCGACGACGCCTCCCTCCGCACCACCATCGCCGCCAGCGGCGCGCAAGTCGTCGACGCCGCCTCCCTCAGCACCGCCGACGTGCTCGTCCTGCAAAGCGCCAAGGCCGATCGCGCCGCCGTCGAGGCGTTTGTGAAGAAGGGCGGCGGGCTCGTGGTCGTCGGCAGCGGCATTTCCGCCGGCGACTGGCTGAAGCCGCTGGCCGGCGCGGCGTGGACGCCGCAGAGTCGAAAGTTCGCGAACAAGATGATGCTCTTCACGCTGACCGACGCGCATGCGATCACGGCCGGTGCGACGCCGTTCGACCTCGACGACGAGACGGTCTACGACCTCGACCTCGAGCCTTCGCTCAACGTCCTGGCTTCCGCCTTCACGCCGAAGGTCACGAACACCCGCGCGCAGCCGCGCCCCGGCGATAGCGCCACGCGCGCCAATGTGTACGACTTGCAGCCGCAGATGTGGACCTACGAAAGCGCGGACAAACACCGCGCGTTCGTGCTGCTGCAGAATGCGCCGGAGTCGCTGCAGCACGCGAGCATTCGCAGCTTCATCTTGCGCGGCATTGCATGGACGGCGGGGCTGAAAAACGTCGACGAGCTTTGCGCGAAAGAAGACGTGGCGGCGCTGCGCTACCCTAAGGGCGGCGCGCGGACGGCGGCGGAGACGGCGAAGACTTTCGAGATGCAGCCGGGCTTCCACGCCTCGGTCGTCGCGAGCGAGCCGCTCATCACCAAGCCGATCGCGATGCAGTGGGACGCGAGCGGCCGCCTCTGGATCGCCGAGACGCCGGAGTATCCGAACGGCCGCCGGCCGCTCACGACCGACGCCTGGAAGGAGACCGGCGTGCTCGAGCCGGGCAAATACGACCGGCCGGCGAAGGACCGCATCAGCATCCTGAGCGAGCCGAATGAGCAGGGGGAGTTCACGAAAAAGACCGTCTTCTATGAGGGACTGGAGCTGGTGACCGCCTTCTGCCTGTATGGCGATGGCGTAATCACGGTCGCGCAGCCGGACATCCTCTATATCCACGGTGAGGGCGCGCAGCAGAAGGTGGAGCGCCTCTACACGGGCTTCTCGCCTGGCGACACGCACTTCGTGGCGAACCACTTCATCGCCGCGCCGGATGGCTGGATCTACGCGAACTCCGGCAGCGGCGCGAATGCGCAATCCGTCGCGCACCCCGAGGTGACGGGGAAAACGAGTTCCGGCGTGTTCCGTTTCAAGCCCGACGGCACCGCGATCGAACAGGTCTCGTCGAAAGGCGGCAACGCCTTCGGCTTGGACATTTCGGATGACGGCGAAATCTTCTGGGGCCAGGCGACGAGCGGCAATCCCCTGCAGCATGTGGTGCTGCCGGAATCGATCCTCGCCAAGGCGAAAGTCGGCGCCGCCGCCAGCGCGGAGAGCGTGATCAAAGGCCGCAAAGTCGCTCGGACAGATCTCCCGACGCGGGCGCCGTTCATGCAGATCGACCAGGTCGGCGGCTACAGCGCGGCCTGCGCCTCGACGCTCTCGGAAGGCGGCGCGTGGCCGGCGGAATGGCGGGGCGGCATCTTCTGCACCGAGCCGATCCTCGACATCATTCACTTTGAAAAGCTCTCGCCCGCCGGCCCGACTTTCGCCGGCCAGAACGTGCCGACCGACTCGGAATGGCTGCGCGCGCAAGACTTCTGGTTCTTCCCCGTCGACGTGGAATTCGGCCCCGATGGAGCGATGTACGTGCTCGATTTCTATTGCCCGATCGTGGCGCACAACGACACGCGCGGGCCGCTCCATAGCAAGTCCGGCGCGAGCGTGCGGCCGGACCGCGACCACTACTTCGGCCGCATCTATCGCATTCAATCCGAGGCCGCAACGAAGCTCCCGGACGCCGCGCTCGCGACCGCCGACACAGCGAAACTGGTGAGCGCGTTCACTCATCCGAACAAGCAAGTGCGCTTCACCGCGCATCGCCTCCTGATGGAGCGCGCCGATGCCGCGAGCGCCGTGCCCGCGCTGACCACGATGGCCGAAAGCGAGAAATTCGCGCCGGCGCGCATCCTCGCGCTCTGGGCGCTCCAACGCCTGGGCAAGCTCGAGGTGCGCCCCCTGCTGAACGATGCCTTGCGCAGTGAAGATGCGAGCGTCCGCAAAGCCGCGCTGCTCATCGTCGAGGCGAAGGGCGACAAGGTCCTCACCAGCATCACCGCACTGCTGAGCGATCCCGATCCGCGCGTGCGCATCGTCGCGCTCCGCGCCATGGCATCGAGCCCGATCACTCCGGAATCCGCGGCCGAATTGCTCGCGGTATTGCCGAAGCTGGAAGACGACTGGTCGCGCAGCGCAGCAGCGGCGGCGGCCTCGTCGAACCCCGGGCCGGTGCTGGTTGCAGCAATCTCCTCGAAAGAAAAACCGAGCAATGCGCTGCTCGAGCTCGCCGGCTCTCTCGCCCGCGGGCTCAGCGAGAAACGCGACAGCGCGGCGCTGGCCGCGGTGGTCGTCGCGGCGGCCCAGGCGCCCGCGGCGGCGGCTCCGACGGTTCGCGCGATCCTCGCGGAAGCAGCGCATCCGATCCCTCCCGCACCGGTCGCCGCTTCGGGCCTCACCGAGGCGCTGCGGACATTGCTCGCCTCTACCGATCAATCGATTTCCGCGAGTGCGCTGCCGTTTGCGATCACCTGGCAGGCCGCGGCCCTGAAGGCCGAAGTCGCCCCGCGGATCACCGCTTTGCTTACACTCGCGAGCGACGAGAAGCAACCGGACGCGGCGCGCGCTTCCGCCGTGCAAGGCCTGGTGCTCGCGCGCGCCGCCGACCCGAAAATCACGCCCGCGCTGACCGCATTGCTGGGCGCGAAGCTCAGCGATTTGCTGCTCGTCGACGTCATCGGCACCATCGCCTCCACCGGTGATCCGGCGTTTGGCAAGCCGCTCGTCAGCGCGCTGCCGAATCTCTCGCCGCTGGCGCAAAATGCCGCCTACGACGCGTTGACCACGCGCGCGGACTGGTCCAATACGCTGCTCGACGCGCTTCAGGCGAAAGAGCTGAAGCCGACGATCCTCGGGCCGGCGCGCCTCAGCAAATTGCGGCTGCACTCCGATCCCGCCGTCGCGAAGCGCGCGCTCAAGGTGATCGACGAAATCGGCGGCGGCACGAACCCGGCGAAGGACGAAACCATCGCGAAGCTCGAGCCGATCATCGAGAGCAAGCCGGGCAACGTCGCGAACGGAAAGCTGCTCTTCAACACCACCTGCGGCATCTGCCACAAGTTGAACGGCGAGGGCAAGGAAGTGGGGCCGGTGCTCGATGGCATGGGCGTCCACGGCACGCACGATCTGCTCGTCCACATCATCGACCCGAGCCGCGTGGTCGACGACGAGCATCGCACCTGGAACATCGCGCTCAAGAACGGGAGCTTCGCCACCGGCATCATCGGCCGTGAGAACGAGAAGTCCGTGACGCTGCGTCTGCCCGGCGGCGTCGAGCAGGAGATCAAAGTGGCGGACATCAAGTCGCGCCAGAACTCCGGCCTCTCGCTGATGCCCGAAGGGCTGGAGGCGCTCGGCGCCGATGCGTTGCGCGACATCCTTGCGTACATGAGCGGCGGCACTTCCAAGTACCGCGCGGTGAATCTCGGGCGGGCCTTCACCACGAGCACGCTCGGCGGGCTGTACGCTTCCCGCGAGGCGAAAAACGACACGGTGCAGCCGGCGAAATACGGCGTCGTCACCGTGGAGGGCGTGCCGTTTTCCCTGCCCGACCCGAGCACGACGCCGACCGGCGGCAACGTCATCGTCCTGCAAAATGGGCCCGGCAAATCGGTCGCGAGCACCATGCCGCAGCGCGTGGAGATTCCGGTCGGCTATGCGGCGGGCAACCTGCATTTCCTCGGCGGCGTCGCCGGCTGGGGCGGCACCCCGGAGATGCACAAGCCGGCGATGAAGCTCACGATCGAGCACGCCGACGGAAAGAAGGAAGTCGACGAGCTCAACACGGGCGAAGTCTTCATCGACTACAACAGCCGCGAGGAAGTTCCCGGCTCCAAGCGCGCTTCGGGCGTCACCAAACAGTGGCACGTCCGCTATTTCTCTGTGCCGGTAAATGAGCGCGCGCCGATCACGAAGATCGTCCTCGAAAGCTACAAGAACGGCATCTCGGCGACCACGCTCGCGATCACCACCGACAACGAGCCGCCGAAGCCGATGCCGAAGTTCGACACGACCTCTGCCGCGCCCGCGCCGAAGAAGGAGACCGAGCTGCCGAGGAGCGGCGATACGCTGCCCGCGAAAGCCGAGGCCGGCACGATCCGCGCGCTGCTGGTCGGCGGCGGCAGCTCGCATGACTTCGAGAAATATTTCCACCTGGCCGACAGCGAGACGCTGAAAGCCGCGGGCAAGATCGTCACCGCGTACACCTCGAACGCGGAGGAAGCGCTGGCGCTCCTGGCGAATGCCGACGTGCTCGTGCTGAGCGCGAATCATCCCTCGTTCGGCACGCCCGAGTTCCAGCACGCGCTCAACGCCTTCGCCGACGCCGGTCACGGCTGCGTCATCGTTCACGCCGGCGTCTGGTACAACTGGCCGCCGGTTTCCGGCTATAACAAGCGCTTCGTCGGAGGCGGTGCGCGCGGCCACGGCAAGGGCGAGTTCACCGTCTACAACAAAGCGCCCAAACATCCCGTGATGGAGGGCGTCCCGGCGGAGTTCAAGATCAGCGACGAGCACTATCGCGTGATCCTCGACGACGGTGCGCCGGTCGAGCTGCTGGCCGAGACCGAAGTCGAGAAGGCGACCGACAAAGCCTACCCCTCCGTCTGGGTGAGCAAGGACCCCAAGGCGAGGTTTTTGAACATCGCCCTCGGTCACGACAACCTCGCGCACGGCAACCCGGCCTACCAGAAAATCCTGGTCAACGCGGTGCGCTGGGTCGCGGGGAAGTGATTATCCCTCGCGCCGGCGGCGGGTCTTCCAGGCGCTGACGGCGCAGCACGCCAGCGACCCGCCGATCCCGCCGAGGCTGTCTGCGGTCCAGTCGCCGACATCCATCGCGGAGCGGCCGGGCGTGAACTGCTGGTGCCACTCGTCGGACGCACCGTAGAGCGAGACGAGCACGAGCGTGATCGGGAGGATGGCGCGCCATCGCCACCTTGCGGAAAAGCGGAGGGCCGCCGCGATGAGGAACGCGCCAGCCGAGAAGGCGATGAAGTGGAGCGCCTTGTCCCAGACGGCCATCGGCAGAGCTTGCTCGACCTCCTGGCCCGTCATAGTCGATAAATAGAAGATGACGCCGGCCCAACCCACCACGCCCACCCAGGCGGCGACCGACAGGAAACGGGGCGAACGATGCAAAGCCATAATATGAGCCAGACGGCGGCGGACCATACACCGGATTCAACGGAAGCCAAGCGCGTGCTCGGGATCGAGGGCGGCGGCACGAAGACCGAATGGGTCCTCGCCCGGCCGACCGCCGAGGGCGGCTGGCGGGTGCTGCAGAGCGGCATGCTCGCCGCCTCCAACATGAAGCTGGCGACGGATGCGCAGTTGGCGGCGCTTTTTTCCGTGCTGCCCGGCGACGCGACCCACGTCGGCGTCTATCTCGCCGGCTGCGCGACGGAGGTGGAGCGCGCGCGGCTCCAGCGCCTGGCGGCGGAGCGCTGGCCGGCGGCGCACCTGGCGCTCGGCAGCGACCGCGATTCGGCAATGGCGGCGAGCTTCCATCAGCGCGACGGGATCGTGGTCATCGCCGGCACCGGCGCGGCGGTCCATGGGCGCTACCAGGGGCGCCAGGAAAAGGCGGGTGGCTGGGGACAGCTCCTCGGCGACCGCGGGAGCGGCTATTACGTGGCGATGCAAGGGCTGCGCTGCGTGCTGAGCAGCTACGACATCGAGGGCCGGCCTTCGCCGATGGCGAAAAGCGTGCTGCGGCGACTGGCGCTCAATCGCCTGAGCGACCTGGTCGATTGGGCGAGCGCGGCGGACAAGCTCTCGGTGGCGCGGCTCGCGCCGGCGGTCTTCGATGCGGCACACGCCGGTGACGCGGAGATGCTGGAGATCCTGCTCGATGGCGCGAAGATTCTCGCGGAGTTCACCGCCGCCGTGGCGCGGCGGCTGGGCAAGCTCGACCTGCCGGTGAAGCTCTTCGGCGGGCTCTTCGAGCATCATCCCGAGTACCGCACGATGTACGCGGAGCGCCTGCGGCGTGTGCTCCCGGCGGCGAGCGTGGAATTCTGCGGTGAGTCGGGCGCCCTCGGCGCGGCGTGGCTCGCGGCGGGACAACCGGAGACGGCGCCACGGCAGGAGTTGCGTGCCGCAGTTCCGGATGCGGCGGAACTGGCTGTGGCGACGACGGAGCAGCGCAACCCACGCTCCGAGGAGATGGACAAGCTCCCGACCGCAAGACTGGTGCGGCTCTTTATCGACGAGGAAGACTACGTCGCCGATGCGCTGCGTTCCTCGGAGGAAGCGGTGGCGTGCGCCGTCGACCTGGTGGCGGCGGCGCTGCGCAAGGGCGGCCGCCTCTTCTATATCGGCGCCGGGACGAGCGGGCGCCTCGGCGTGCTCGATGCGAGCGAGATCCCGCCGACTTTCGGTGCCCCGCCGGAGCTGGTCCAGGGGATCATCGCCGGCGGCGCGCTGGCCCTCCACAGCGCGGTGGAGGGGGCGGAAGATCAGCCCGCCGCCGGCGCCCTCGCCGTGATCGAGCGCGGGGTGTCCGCGGCGGACGTGGTTTGCGGCATCGCCGCGAGTGGGCGGACGCCATTCGTCCTCGGCGGGCTGGCGGAGGCCTGCCGGCTCGGCGCGGGCACCGTGCTCCTGACCTGCAACCCCGCCCGTCGCCGCGATGGGCAATCCTGGGACGTTGAGATCGACCTCGCCACCGGGCCGGAGCTCGTGACCGGCTCGACCCGGCTGAAAGCCGGCACCGCGACCAAGCTCGTGCTCAACATCCTCTCCACCTGCGCCATGATCCGCATGGGCAAAGTGCGCGGGAATCTCATGATCAACGTGCGCATCTCCAACGAGAAGCTGCGGCTGCGCGGCATCCGGTTGGTGGCGGAGGTGCTCCAGGTCTCCGAGGAAAAAGCGGCGGTTTGGCTGGAAGAGGCGGGGTGGGACGTGCCGGCGTGCCTCGGAGGGGTGAGCGCGGACGCGGGCGCTACCTCAAGCCCGCGGCCTTGAGGCGCTCGTCGACCCAAGCAGCGTCGTCGGGACGAATCGGAGGTCTCACTTTCTTCCGGTGGTCGAACTTCCAATAGCGCCCAGTCCGGTAAACTCGGTCGATCAGTGGTTGCAGAGCCAACGGCACGTCAGGGTCCCCCGGCCGGAGCGGAATTCTTATCGTTGGC
>DASYIS010000518.1:0-17725 GCA_035997375.1 Chthoniobacteraceae bacterium | reverse complement strand
CGTTGATCGGGAATTGGACGACGAGCTTTCCGTCCTTCATCGTCTTGTCGTAATTGGCCACGCCCGTGACCGGCGGAATGGCCGAGCCGTCGACGAGCGAGACCGCCTTGTCGCCGGCGAGGAGCTTGGATTCCACCGTCGCCTGGGCGCTCATTTTCTCCTTGAACTGGTCCGGGTTCACCGAGTGCGAGTCGTTGTTCGAAGCCGGGGCGATCTTATCCCACCAGCGGGCGACGCCAAAGGCGACGACTCCCAGGATGAGAAGCGTAAGCACGAATTTGCCGCGTGATGTCATAGTCAGGTGTTAGTTGGGGTGTGAGTTGGCAGGGCAGGCTAACAGAAGCCCGCCGAAAGCTAATAGAACATGTGGGTTACTCCGCGATCTTCTGGCGCTCCTCGCGCGGCGCGGCCGCGGCGGCGGGTTGCGCGGCAGCGGCGGCCGCCTCGGGCTGGACCATCCCCATCTTCTTCTTGTACTCGGCAAAGAGCGCTTTGCCGCGCGTTTGCCGCATCTCCTGCTGCCGCGCGACGCCGGAGCCCATCTCCTTCGCGAGATCCATGGTGGCCCGCATCTGCCCTTCGCCGACCGAGGCGCTCTGCCTGAGTTGCTGCATCGATTGCGAGAGCTCGCCGCCCATCATGCCCTGGAGCTCGGTGATCGAGCCTTTCATCATCGTCGCGAGATTCTCGAGCGACTTGCCCACGGCGACCTTGGCTTTCACCGTCTCGAACTCGCGCTGGAAACGCTGAATCTCGCGCAGGCTCTGCGCAATGATTTGCGTGTTCTGCTGATAGAGTTCCTCCAGGTTCTTGAGCTGCGCCTCGTTCTCATTGATGTCGCCCTCCACCGTGGCCAACTCCTCGGCGTAATGCGCGCCGTTGGCCTCGTCATTCGCAGCCGCGGCGGCCTGGAGCAAGCCTTGCAGTTCCTCGCGCTGCCGGATCTGCCGCTTCAGCTGGTCCTTTAACAGGATCACCTGGCTTTGGAGCTGGCCGTTGGCATAGTGCGCCTTGTCCGCCTTTTCCTTGGAGTCGCGAATGCCGCGCTCGACGACCGCCTGGTTAATGGCGTCGTTCTCGGTGGCTTTTTCCGCGAGGAGACCCAGGTAGATGAAGAGTCGTTTGATGGCTCGGAACATAGGGTGGTTGGTATGGTGAAAGTTATTTACGCTTCGCCGGCTCCTCGTCCTCGAGCAGGATTTGTTTTTCGAGAATGACGGCGAGCTGCGTGCCGAGTTGTTTCTCGTTGCTCGCGGAAAGGACGGTCGCCCCGAGGTTTTTCACCGGCTGAAACGCGGCGGCCGCCACGTCAAAGGCGACGAAATGGAAACCGAGGGTCGCATCGCGCGGCACCAGCGCGGCGCGCAGGCCGGCGATCGCGTTCGGCGGCGTCAATTTGCCGTTGCTCTCGCCATCGGTGACGACGAGGACATGGCGGCGGCTCAAGCCGGATTTCAACAGCGGCTCGCCGGCGGTGCGGAGCGCCTCGCCGAGCGGCGTGGCGCCTTCCGGCTTGGAAAACCCACGAATCCACGTCCGGAGTTGCTCCGGCTGGAAGTCGCCGAAAGGGACCACGGTGCGGGCGTCGAGCTTGTCGAACACGGTCAAGCTCGTCCGCAGCACGACGGCCGGGTGTTCCTTGTGAAAGGCCTCCAGGCGGTCGACGATGGCGAGAAACGCGCGGTTGGCGATGACGTACTTGGGCGTCCCCTTGCCGACTGAGTCGGGCACCGAAAGCCCCATCGAACCGGAGGTGTCGTAGACGATGGCGAGGCCGATCGATTCCTCCGCGCGGGCTGAAACAAGCATCAGACCCATCGCGACCCACGCGATCAGCGCCGCAAGCGCGCCCTTGGAGAATGACTGTTTCACTGTTTGTAAGTAAAAGCTGACAGGAACCCGGACGCTGTCAACTGGAACCGGAAATCGCCCTTTCGGATTAGCTTGACACGGGGTTAATGCAATTGCAGTGCGACTGGAAAAGCAGAAGGCGTTTAGCTAAACGCGGTGCCCGGTCTCGACGTTTTGACCAAAGCGCGCAACGCTGCGAGTTCCCCCGCTCTTATGTTACTCCGCTGCCTCCCAGTCCTCGCCCTCCTGGCCTTTGCCGTCCGCGCCGCCGAGCCGGCTCCGCCCGGTGCGGCGGGCCTGGAGTTCATCGACACGAGTTTTGAAAACGCCTCGCCCTGCTGGTACGAGCAAGCGCCGGATGGGACGATCGACGTGCATCTGCTCTACGACCATGAGCGGGCGTCGCCGAATCGCGCGGCGGGTCACATCCATCTGTTGCTGCAAGGCAAGCCGGGCTCGAAGCTGACGCTCGAGTTCAAGGATCTCGACAACGTCTGGAATGGCGTGGCGAAGTCCGTCGCCCCGGACATCCGGGCGATGGCGATCTCGGCGGATGGGCGCACGTGGTCCAGCCTGGCCACCGAGAACCTGCCGGGCGATCGGGTGCGGCTGGCGGTTCAACTCACGGGTCCGCGGTTATATGTCGCGCGCATCGAACCGTATCGCATTTCCGATTTGGACAAGTTTCTCGCCGTCATCCGCGAGGACCCGCTCGTGCAAATTACCCCGATCGGGAAAACGGTGCAGGGCCGTGCGTTGGAGATCGTGCGCGTCGGCGATCCGCAGGCGCCCTGGCGCGTCTTTCTCCGGGCGCGTGCGCATCCGTGGGAGCCCGGGGGCAATTGGGTCGTGCAAGGACTGGTGAAGCGTTTGCTGAAAGGCGACCCCGAGGCGCGGAAATTCCTCGCGCGATATTGTGTCTATATTTTGCCGATGGCTAACAAGGACGGCGTGGCGGCCGGCCGCACGCGCTTCAATATGCAAGGCAAAGACCTCAACCGCGACTGGGGCGCGCCGGCCGACCCGCAACTGGCCCCGGAGAATGCCGCGCTCGAGCAATGGCTGGCAGGGATGATTGCGCGCCATGAGAAGCCGCAGTTGGCGCTCGAGCTGCACAACGACGGGCGCGGTCTGCTCCATCTCAGCCGTCCGCCCGTGCCGGAACTGCCGCGGTACCTCGGGCGCATGGAGACGCTGGAGGGATTGCTGCGCACGCACACCTGGTTCACCGAGGGCAGCACCGGCGAGGCGTTTCACAACGCGGGCACGCTGGGCGAGGGATGGCTGGCGCGCTACGAGATCGACGCGGTCGTCCACGAGCTCAGCAGCAACTGGATCGCGGGCCTCCAGGACTTCCCCACCGGCGCGCACTGGGAGGAATACGGCGCCGGATTGGCGACGGTGTTCTATGAGTACTTCGGGACGGTGAAACCGTAGCGGTGCCGAGGGGATAAGGAGACAATGAGACAATGAGACAATGAGAGAAGATCGCGGCGCTCCTCGGACAATCTCATTGTCTCATTGTCTCATTGTCTCTCCTGCGAGCGGCGCACGATCATGCCGCCCTGAGCCTTCCAGCCTACGGCCGCGAATTCACCACCCTGATCCGCCGCGCCGCCTCGGTGCCGTTCGGCACGGCGGGGTTGATGACCCCGCCGTTGGGCTGCGGGTAAGTGATGCCGCCGTTGTTCGGCATGGCGCCGTTGCCCCAGGCGCCGGCGGGCATGGCCGTGTTGACCCCGTTGTGCGGCGGCTGGATGATGCCGTTCACGGGCGGGCGCTGGACGCTCGCGGGATTGACGACCGCAGGCACCTTGTTCCCGCCGAAGGTGAGCGTGTTCTGCATTTGCTGCTGGCGCGCCAGTTGGGCCTGTTGCGCCTGCAATTGCTGCATCTGCAGCACGCGCGCCTGGTTCACGTTCGCGTTGGCGCCGTTGTTGATCGCCTGGGCGGCGGCGGGCGGCGGGGCGGTGACTTCCTGGCTGAACTCCACTTTGCCGATCTCGGCGCCTCGCTTGAGCATGACCGTGCTTTTGCGCATCGGATCCTGCCGGTCGATCGACTGGATGCCGACCCCCTTGGCTTCCTCCGGCTCGGTCGCCACCTGGTCGCCGAACAGCGAGAAGGAGAGCCGCCGGTCGCGGCTGCGGACCGTGATGAAATCCTTCTCCTCGCCTTTCTCATTCCGCAATTTCGCGAGGCCGGTGAGCTCCCAGTTCGCGGTGAAAACCTCGGTCGGCTCCGGCGGCGTCTCGACCACCGTGGCGAGCGCAAAGGGCGACTGATCGAGCATCGCGGAATAGCGCGACGTCGGGTCGGTGAGACGAGTCTCGGCGGCGGAGGCGGCAAACGGGACGAGCAGAAGGAGGAAGGCGGCGCGCATGACGAGGCGAACCATAGACTGTTTCGGGACAGGGTGCCAGCTACTTTGGCGCATACCATTTCGAGATCTTGAACTTGCCGCGCATCTGCGTGGGATCGTTCTGGTCGATCTGGAGTTCGCCGTTCTCGACGACGATGAACTGCCCCGGCGCCTGCAGCTTCGAGAGGAAGAGCACGAGCGCCTTCCAGGTGCTCTTCGTGTCGAGCGTCACCGAGACGGCGGTGTAGGTCGGCTTGCGCTCGACCGGACCGATCGCCGGCTGCTCGACCGTGACGGCATCGGCGGCCGCGGACTGCTGCACCTGGTTCAGCAATTGGAAGCCGGCGGTCGCTTCGTTCTCCAGCCGCGGCTGCGTCGCGCGCAGTTGCGCGTCCTCCTTCGCCCAGCGCGGCGCCTCGACGAGCAGCGTTTTCATCGAGCGGAGCTGCGCCGTTTTCACCGTCGTGTCGCGGCTCAGGCGCGTGCGGTTTTGCAGGAAGTAATCGATGACGAACAGGTTGACGATGAGCAGCACCGCCCCGCCCACGAGGAACGAGAGCACCTTTTCGCGCTGGGTGAGGACACGGCTCATCGTTTGCCGAAGATGCTGAATTGCGCGTGGTTGTTCGGCAGAATCTTGGGCGGGCCGCTCTCGATCTGGTAAGCGGAGAGTTCCTTCTCCGCCCGCAAGCGCTCGGCGAAATCGATGGCCTTGCCGCCATCCGGCGCCTCGCCCTTGACCGTGAACTGCTCCGGCGCCGAGTTGAACTGCGTGATGTGGGTGTCCGGCGGACGATTTCGGTTCACCAGGTAAAGCTGCTCGACGGCGAAGTAGCTGCGGTCGACCGCCGGCGCCATGGCGAAGATCCGGTCCTGCTGCTGCCTGGTCGCGACAATGAGCGGCTGGGTGCGCGCGATCTCGACCTCGATCCCGCGCAGGTTGTGCTTCAGCCACGCGAGGTAGACGAACGCCACGGCGACGAGCAGCAGGTAGGCGACGGCGCCCATCATCAGCCGCTGCTGCAGGCGTTCCCGGCGCTCCAGGACGTTGGCGGCGGCGGCCCAATCCGGCGGCCGGAGGTTGATCTCGCGGCGCGGGAGCACTTCCTCGACGGCGAAGAGGTCGACCGGGACGCCGAAGATCTCGCGGAGCGGCTCGCGAAAGTCCGCGCAGTCGGAGGCGAGCGCGACGGACTCGACATTCGTCGGCACGCCCTCGACGTCTGCGGTCAGCAGCAGCGGCGGGAGATCGCCTTGGAGCGTGCCGACATCCATCCCGATGAGGCTGTAGGCCCAGCTCAGCTTGCCCTCCTCGTAGATGGCGATGGCGAGGTGCTCGTGCTCGGCCCAGACGGCGGCGACGCGCCGGCCGGCGGGCAGTCGCGGCGCGAGGTCGAGCGCGAAGAGCGAGAGGTGCAACGGCAGCCGCCCGGCGTCGCGCAACGGCTGGCAAAGCTTTTCCAGGACCGGCCCATGAACGGCGAAAGAGAGGAGGGTCGTTTCGCTCTCCGTCTGCCGGATGATCTCGAACCCGCTCGTCACCTCCTCGACCGGATACGGGAGCGTCTTTTCCAGGTGAAGCTGGATCATTCCGCTCAGCTCGTCGCGATCGATCGCCGGCAGGATGAGCCGCTCGAGCAGCGCGGTGTACGTCGGCAGCGAGAGGCTGACGGGGGCGCCCGCGGGCAGCGTCGGCACGAGCTCGGGCAGCGTCGGCGCGGTGAGCACGGAGCTCCCGCCCGGATGCAGCCTCCAGCCGCTCGGCGTGGGGGTGATGTGGGCTGCGTCAGCTCCGGGCTTTCTCATTCTTTCCAGGACAGGATCTGTGGATAGCCGCCACTCTTTCGAGCAACGACCTCGACTTGTCGAACAACTTTTCCCGAGTGTCCGTCGGCGAGGATGCGCACCGCCTGCGTTTGGTCGGTCGTGATCTGGCGCAACTGCTGCAGTTGCGCCTGGTTGAAACCGAGCTGCCCGTAGGCGTCGACCTTGCCCAGCGCCTCCGGGTCGTCCTTCGTCCCCTCGATTTTGTCCTTGCCCGCGCGGTAGGCCAGCAGCCGCTGAATCCGGTTCTCGTCCAGCCCCGGAATGATCCGCAGAATCTGCACCGGCGCGGCCATGATATTCAGCAGCGGCGACTGCCCGGGCTGGGTCAGCGTCACTTGATCCTGCCAGCCGGGCGAGCGGCGGAGCGGCTCGGAGCCGCGCACCTGCATCACCTCGTCGAGGCTCTGGAGCGGACGATTCGGGGGATGGTAGTTGGCCTCCTCCTCCGCGCCGTTCAACTGGCGCAAATTGTCGGCGTCGGTCCAATCGATGAGGCAATCAATGAAAACATCGCTTTCCTTGTAATTGAAACCGCGCATGGAAAGCCACGACTTGAGGATCATCGTCTTGGCCGGCTGGAGCTGCGGCGGGTTGGGCTCGAGCAGCCAGGAGAGATTGAGTTTGCCGCCTTCCGGCAAGGTGCGCACGCGGAAGCCGAGCGAGGTGCCGAGCTCTTCATCCAAGATCGGGGGCCGCTCGCCGCTGCCGAGCGTCGCCATCGCAACCGCGATCCCGGAGTGCGCCATGGCGAGCGCCTCCGCGCGGCGGTTGGCGTTCCCGTCGAGCTGGATGTCCTGCTGGATCCAGCGCGCCCACGCGAGGACGGCCGCGGTGAGGACGAGGAGCGCCCACATCACGACCATAAGCGCGCTGGCGCGTGGAGAAGGGGGGTGTTTCATAATCCCTGCAGGCGCGCGGCCGGCAGCGCGAAGACGGCCTCCATCGGCGGCTCGTCCTTCGACCGCCAGACGCGGACCCGGACGAGCGACGGCTTGAGGATCGGCTCTTTCCAGGCGTCGATCCACTGCTTCCCGCGCGGCTCGAAGTAGCGAATCTCCAGCGCCGCGGCCGGGCGCAGGAGCGGCAGCCAGTTGTAGTTCTTCTCGTCCGCCTCAACCGGCCGGCGGCGCAGGCCGATCTCGTACTCGTTGCTCTTCCCCTTCACGTTCTGGATTGCGAGGGTCACGCGGTATTGATCCTCGCCCGAGGTCGTCAGCACGCCGGGGCCGGCGGCGCAGACCCATTCCATCTCGTCGGCGGGCAGGTCGTGGTATTTGTGCGAGATGCCGGTGAGAGTGTTGAGCTGCATCACGGCGGCAGACGGTCCCGTGACCGGGCCGTTGGTGCCACCCTGGCCTCCGATCGCCGCGGTCCCGTCGCCGGAGCGGAGGGTGTTGTTGCCACCGAGTTGGAGCGTCCCCGGCCCGTTGATGACGAAACCGGAGGCCGGCATCGCCTGTTGCACCGGCAGATCCTCGAGCTGCGTCTGCAGATAGCTGAGCAAGCCGGCGACCTCCTGTTTGCTCACCGTGGCATCGGTGGAGATCTGCACGGCCTGGAGGACGGATTTCACGAAGCGGAACACCGAGATGACGAGCATCGAGATGATCAGCACCGCGATCATCACCTCCAGCAGCGTGAAGGCGCGCATCGCCGCCCGCCGCAGGCGGCGCAGATGGCCCCGGGTAGGGCGGGCGTCCCGCCCGCCGTGGAGGGCATCCTGCCCGACAGCGGGCGAAGGCGGGGCGGAGCCGTTCCCTCTGGCGGGCAACTGCTCGCTGACGCTTTGCCACCCCGGCGGGCAAGACGCCCGCCCTACCCGGGGCCAAAACGCGCGGCGCGCGCCGGTCTTATTGCGGGCGCGGGTAAACATAGAATTCCAACGTCCGCGTTTGGGTCTCGCCGCGGCTCTTCCAGGACAGGTCGAGCGTCACGAGAAACAGCCCGGCGATGTTCTGGCCGTTCTCGTTCTTGCGCTTCACCTCGACGCGCTTCTGTTTGAGCGTCATCCCGGCGAAGGCGTCCTTCAGTTCCTCGGTCGTATCCTTGCCGTTCAAATTGACGGCCTGCGCCTCGACTTCGGCCATGCGGTTGGCCAGGCAGCGGCGCGCCAGCGTGTCCTCGTCCTTGAGCATCTCGGCGCGCATGCAATTCTGGACACACTTGCCGAGACCGAGCACGGCGAGCGCGAAGATCGTCACCGCCAGCATCGCCTCGAACAAGATGAAGGCTCTCCCCCGCGCGCGCCCCTTCATTTGACCTCCTCGTTCAAAAACGTCCCATGCGCGGTGAGCGCATCGTACCGCACCGTCCACGTCCCGAGCGGCCCTTTGTAGCTGACGATCGCCGGCTCGCAGACGCCGCTGCGCCAGAAGGTCCAGACCGGCTCGGGGTTCTTCGCGAGCGCCGCGGGGCGCTCGATCGCGTAATCTTCGCCGCCGCCCACGGCCAGGCTCTCGGGCTCCGCGCTCTCGCCTTCCTTCGTCTCCAGCGGGGCGAGCTCGATCCCCTCCTTTTTCCAGACGAGGGTATAAGTGCGGCGCTCGTTCATGCTGCGCGCCTGGGCCTTGCGCACCAGCCCGTCGAAGGCGTCGAACGTGGCGTGGAGCCGCTGCTCGGCAAGGACGCCGCGCACGCTTGGCACGGCAATGAGCACCAGCAGGACGCAGATGGCCACGGCCAGGCAGATCTCCAGTATGGTAAATCCATCGCGGCGATTCATAACGCGGTAAAGGCACGGCCAACATCCGCGAGGTCTCCGCACTTGGCGAGTGATTATGCGGCGGTCGCACGAGATTCGCATTCTCTATGGCGGGGTACTTCGCGTACCTTGCCCGGCAATTCAAATGTCATCACCCGCCGACTCCACCTCAGGCTCCGGCTCGCCCGGCGTGCGCGACCCTTTCATCCAGGCGGCGCTCGCCGAGGCGCGCCGCGGTCTGGCCGAGGGCGGCATCCCGATCGGCGCCGCGCTGGTGAAGGGGGGCGAGTTGGTCGCGGTCGGCCACAACAAGCGAGTGCAGGAAAACGACCCCGTCTGCCATGGCGAGACGGACTGCCTGCGCAACGCCGGCCGGCTCGGCTCCTACCGTGGCTGCGTGCTCTATTCCACCCTCATGCCGTGTTATTTCTGCGCCGGCGCGGCGGTGCAGTTCGGCATCCGGAAGGTCATCGTCGGCGAGAGCCGCACCTTCGCCGGCGCGCGGGAGTTCATGGAGCAGCACGGCATCGAAGTCATCGATCTCGATCTGCCGGAATGCTACGAAATGATGGAAAAGTTCATCCGCGAGAACCCGACGCTGTGGAACGAGGATATCGGGGTGTGAGGCTCGGCGCCGGGGATATTCACTTCACCGTCACTATTCAGGTTGGCGCGGCGGTGGCTGGAGGCGATCCGGCACGTTGTCATTGTCGCGATCGAACGGCAGCGCGTCGTCCAGATCCGGGCGGCCGTCGCCGTCGGCATCGCCGCCCGGTTGCAGCCACGTCCGGTCCGTCGGCAGCCACTCTCCGCGGTCGCGTAAGACGCGGTAGGCAGCATCCACAAACTCCGCGCGGTTGAGCGGGCGGGCGGCCGCGCCTTTCGCGGTGAGACTCGGCGAGGCGGGCAGATGCAGGGCCGTGAGCCAGCGGCGCAGCGTGGCGCCATCGAGCGGCGCATCGGGTTTGAACGTCGCCTGCTGCGCGCCGAAATCGCCCCACGCGATCATCGCCTCGATGAACGGGCGGTCGGGATCGCCCGCCGGCACATCGCCGTAAAGCGCGGCGGCGGCGGGCGCGGGCCAGTCCTTCCCCTCCGGCAGCGCACGGCACAAACGCGCGAGCGCGCCGGCGACTTCGCGGCGGGTGACCGTCTGGTTCGGAGAAAAGAAGAGGCTCTCCCGGTCCGCGCGCCAGATGCCGGCGAGCGTGAGCATGTTCGCCGCCTCGAAGAACTCGTCCTCGGGTTGCACGTCGTGCCAGGGCCAAAGCAGCGTCCCGTGTCCGCCGGCTCCGCGCACCAGGCAGAGCTGCACTTCGCGGATGCGCTTCATCGAGGAGGCGATCTCGCGCGGGGCGATGCCTTCGCCCAGGGCCAGCGCGGCCACCGTGCCGGCCGCGGTGCCGACGTGCATCATCTGGCCATGCAGGCGCAGGGCCGATTGCACCATGCTGGTCACGCCGATGTTCTTCGACGCGCCGAGCAGGCCGTCCATCTTCACCGGCACGAGTCCGCGCAGCGGGAACATCGCGCGGTCCGTGTGCGCCGACCAATTGCGCGCGCCCACGTGTTTCCCCACCCACGGCTGCGTGGCGTCGTCGCCGAAGAACTGCCGCCGCGTCGGGTGGAAATCCATGTTGAACTGCCATCCGAAGATGCCGTCCGGCACCATCGCCTTCGCCCAGCGCGGCTCGGCGGCGTCGGTCCGCACATCCTGCTCGCGCATGACGTAGAGCGCCTCCAGGCGCAGGCCTTCGCGGATGTACGGCTTCGGCGGCAGCCGATCGGCCGTGCCGTAGTCGTCGGGCAGCTTCATGCGGCGGAAGCTCGGCGGGTAGTCGCCGGCGCGCGGCGGCTCCGTGGTTTGCAGGTGATAGAGAAACTCGAGCGCGTGCTGTTTCACGTCCTCGTAAATGAGGCGCCGCTGGGCGGGCGTAAGGTCGACGATGTTCTTCTTCGAGGCGCCCGGCTCGCTCTTCTCCAGCGCGTCGACGACATGCCGCGGCAGCGTGCAGAGCGGGTAATCCTGCGCGGGCCAGTTGAGCACCGTCGCCTCCGTCCCCGGCAAGAAGTGGAAATGCGCGCGGTCGATCATGCGGCGGTGCGTGTAGACGCTCCAGCCGGCGCTGTTGTACATGCCGCCGCTCCCATCCCACTCGACCCACGGCGGCACGTTTTTCATCGAGCCAAACGTGCGCGCATCGTAGCGCGCCGGCTTCTCGATCGTGACGTCCCGGCCCGCCTCGCGCAGCAGCGGACACCACGAGATCGGGTTCATCTCCTGGCGGCCGTCGGCCTCCAGGGTTTCCGGCGCGCTCGGCTCGCCAAAGCGCGCTTTCAAATCCGGCCCCGCCATGTACCCCGCGCCGCTCAGGCGGATGACATCGCCCCAATCGGACGAGTCGATCGTCAGCGTCGCCTTCACCTCCATCGTCTCGGCCGGCGACGTCGGCCGCGCCAGCAGCACCCCGGTCACGCGTCCGTCGGCCACGTTCACCTTCACCGGCTCCCACGGCCGCAGCACGCGGATCTGCCCGCTGCCTTTGTCGGTGTACGGCGCCAGCCATTCCTCGAAAATCCGCGCGGCCGCGGCCGGCTCGATCGTGTCCGTTCCACACCAACTATTCCCCGGCGTCGCGACCCCGTACGTCTGCCGATTATACGCGCGGACCCGCTCGACGATCTCCAGGAACGGCCCGCTGCGCGGAAAGCCCGTCGTGCGCCCGTTCACCAGCGTCCACTCGTCAAAGGGCCCGATCCCCTGCGTGCAAAACTGCCCGCCCAGCCACTCGATATCGTTCACGAGCACGATCCGCGGCACCCCCAGGCGCGCCGCCTGGACCGCTGCCGCGCATCCGGACTCGTCGCCGCCGACGATGAGGAGGTCGGTCTCGATCGGGGCCGCGGCGCAGGGGAGGGCGAAAAAGGGCAGGGCGAGCAGAAGACGGAAAACGCTTGGTTTCATGGGGGACAAAATGGGGGCTGCTCTCGCAAGACGGCCTGCCAGGTCTTATTTTTTCACCGAGTGGTATCCCTTTTGCGGGTACGCCGGCGCGTCCATCGCCGGGCCGGTGCCGTCCCACGCCGGGTCGGCTTTCGCGTAGCCCGGCGGCTTGCCGGCGGGAGCGACGACGGTCTCCTTTAGCTCCACGAGCTTCGGGCCCAGCTCGACTTTCGGTGCGGCGGAGATGAGGCAGTCGACCAGAACCACTGGCGCGCCGGCTTTGTCGTCGAGCTCGACCGCGGCTTTCTGGTTCTCGTGAAAGGTGCAGCGCGTCGCGGTGACCCCGCCTTCCTTGCACCAGAGCCCGGCGGTCGACCAGCCGCCGAAGCAGTTCGTCAGCGTGCCGGTGCGCCAGATGCGGAAGGCGCGCCGATTCCCGGTGGACACGCAATCCGTGAGCTGGACGCCGTTGACCTTGAGATCGAAGCCGCCGTCCTGGTTGCGGAAGGAGCGGCAGCGGGTGAACGTCACGTCCTGCGTGTTGCCCTCGACCACGAAGCCGTCGCCGTTGGTGTACTTGAGCGCGCCCTGGTTCGACTTGCGGTTGTTTTTGGCCACGCAGTCTTCGAACGTGATCTTCGTGCTCGGCGCGCCGGCGTCGTTCACCGTGAAGCCGAAGGGGAAGAGCTCGGTCTTCGTCTCCCAATCCAGATCGGCCTCCGAGCAATCGGCGGTGCAGTTGCGGAAGGCCACCCGGTTGCAGCCCTGGTCGAGGCGGAAGCCGTGTTTGCTGTAGCGCTTCAGGTCGCAGTTTTCGATCGTGAGCTCGTCGCAATGGGAGAGGTAATAGCCATGCCGCTGCTGCTCCACGTCCACATCGTCGAAGGTGAGATCCGAGCGCGGCGTTTCCGCGGAAACGCCGGCTCTGACGCCGAAGCAGTAGTGCTTGATCCGCAAATGCCGGACGACGAAATGCGAGGCGCCGGGCTCGAGCGCAATGCAGGCGGCGCCTTTGTCCGGCTTGTCAACCGTCCAACTCGAGGTGAAGACCGGCAGCCCCGCGCCGCGATCGACGCCGATGATGCTCTTCGGCTTCCCCGGCGCTCCGCCCGTCGCGAGCTTGAGCGAGCCGTTGGGGTAGGCGCCGCCGCCCAGCATCAAGCGATCGCCGGCTTTCAGGCGGTCGTTCACCGCGTCGTTGAGCGAGGCTTGCGCCAACGCGTTTTCCCAGCTCGATCCGTCCTTCTTGCCGGCGCCGTCCGGGGTCAGGTACAGGTCGGCGGCGGAGAGCGCGCCGGCGGAGAGGGCCAGCGCCGTTGCGACGCCGCGGAGGGATGCGAGGAAGGCCATGACCACCGCAGGATGCCGAACGCCCTGCGGTTTACAAGACGCGCGCGGTCCTTCGTGCTGGCCGCGCTCCCGCGACTCGGGCAGGCTGTTGCGCATGAACCGCCGCACCCTCCTCGTCTCTCTTTTCGGCGCCGCGCTCGCCGCGTCCATGGAAGCGCTGGCGCAGCAAGGCCGCCGGCCGCGCGTCCTCCTGCGCAATGCCTGGCAGAGCATCAACATCGGCGACATCGCCCATTACCTCGGCTTCTTCGAGTTGATGGAGAAACACCAGATCGACGCCGAGTTCCGCCTCTGGCCCGCCACCCTGAAGGACGGCGCGGATGCGCTGCTCAAGAAGCGCTTCCCGAAGGTCATCATCCTCGACACGCCGGAGAAAATCACCACGGCCATCCAGGAGTGCGACTTCCTGGTCGCCGGCTCGTCCTCCGGCTTCGCCGGCTCGTCGGCCGTGGGCCGCTGGGTGAAAGAAGCGCCCGGCAAACCGTACGGCGTCCTGGGCATTTCGTTCCTCGGCGGCGGGAAGGAGGAGATCGAGAAACTCACCAACGCGAAGTTCGTCTTCTTCCGTGACACCGTCGCCATGGCCCTCGCGAAGGAGCAGGGCGTGCAGTGTCCCATCATGGAGTACGGCCCCGACACCGCGTTCGGCGTGGTCACCTTGCGCAACGACGAAGCGGCCGTGGCGTTCCTGAAGCAGCACGGCCTGGAGGAGGGCAAGTTCCTCTGTTGCATCCCGAGATACCGCATGACGCCGCACTGGATTCTGGGGAAGGGCCGGCCCTTCGATGAGAAGAAGCACGCGCGGAACGAGGAGATGAAGGAGCACGATCACAAGCCGCTCCGCGAAGCCATCATTGCCGTGACCAGCCAGACCGATTTGAAGGTGCTCATCTGCTGCGAAGACCAGACGCAGATCCCGCTCGGCAAGGAGATGATCTACGACAAGCTGCCGGAGGAGACGAAGAAGAAGGTCGTCTGGAAAGACTCCTACTGGCTCACCGACGAGGCCCTCAGCACCTTCGTGCGCAGCGCCGGCCTTTTCGGGAATGAAATGCACAGCCCCATCATGTGCATCGCGAGCGGCATCCCCGCCATCGTCTGCCGTTTCAAGGATCAAACCACCAAAGGCTATATGTGGCGCGACATCGGTTTGAACGACTGGCTCTTCGATCTCGATCTCGAAGAGGAGGTCGCCCGCATTGTCCCAGCCGTATTGGACATGGCCAAAAATCCCGCGAAAGCCAAAGCCTACGCCGCGCAGGGCCGCGAGAAGATGCTGAAGTTCCAGGCCCGGGAGATCGAGGTGTTGAAGGAGAACTTAGCCAAGGCGGTTGGTTAGTCGCAGGTAGCAATTGCTGGATCGATCCTCCGCGAGGTTTCGTCCGGGTGTAGAGGCGGCTCTCTTTTCGCTTTAAGCGAAAAGGTGCCGCCTGTGACTGAAAAATGGCGCGAGCAACGTTCAATCGTTATTTAGAATGAGGCACCCCTAAACGAAACCTCGCCGTGGATCGGCACCCCCATCGATGACGAGCTGAGTAGCGCGCTCGACAACCTGCCGCGCCACCCTGAGACTTGATGTCCCCCTATGACCAAGCACGTTCTGACGATGCTGCTCGCGCTGCTCGTCGCGGTGCACGCGGGACCGGTGCGCTTCGAGCGCGTCGGTGGCGAACAGAACGGCACCGCGGCGGCCTTCGAGGCGTGGTATCGCCTGGAGATGGAGCGCCAGGGCGGGCCGGGCCAGAGCCACGGCTGGTGGCCCTGGGGTCTGCGGGCGTTCGACTTCGATGGCGACGGTCTTCCGGACTTGCTCGCCTCCCACCATGGCCTCCCGCACTCGATGCTGTTGCGCGGGACGCGCGGCCCCGCCGGCGCGCTCACCTTCACCGATGTGACCCGGCAACTCGGGCTCGACTATCGCGATCTGCCCGGCGCCGACGAGCGCCCATGGGTCTGGGATTTCGACGGCGACGGGCACCTCGACATCGTCGGCATTTCCAATGAGGCGACGGCCGGCTGCGCCTGGAACCAGGCGGGCCGGTCCTTCCGTGCGACGCCGGGCTCTTTGCTCAAATCGCTCGCCCACCCGCAGGAAGTGATCGACCTCGACGGGGACGGTTTTCTCGATGTCGACGGCGGGGCCAAGGGGCAGTGGTTCTACGTCCCGGCGACGAAGACCTTTCGCCACGACCCGCAGCCGCGTTTCCCCGTGCCGGACGGCATCGCCCCCGAAGTGCTCGCGCCGTTCGAGACCCTGCAGAAGACGACCCGCTTCTTTTATGTCGACTACCTGACCCACGACCTCGTCGGCTTCGACACGCTCGGCTACGACGCGCGGCCGATCGATCTCGACGGCGATGGGCGCCGCGACGTCGTGGTGCGCGGCTCCGGCGGCTATGGCGCGGAGTACCTTGCCCGCTACCTGTTGCGGCAACCCGACGGCCGGCTCGCGGACCGCACAGACGTGCTCGGTCTCCCGCCGGCGGGCGCGCCGATCCTCATCCGCGACCTGACGGGCGACGGCCTGCCGGAGATCCTCGTCGTCGCAAACAAAGCCGGCGAGGCGGCCGGCGGGTTGTTTCTGAATGACGGGAAAGGCGCATTCCACCGGGTCGACGGGCCGCTGTCGGAGTTCCTGGATCGCCGCGGCCCGTACCTCATCCGCGCCTACCCGGCGGACTTCGACGACGACGGCCGGCCCGATCTCGTGCTCTCCAACCCGCGCCTCGGCGTCGCGGTCGTTTATCACAACGAGGGCGGGGGCCGGTTCGCCGAGGTGCTGAAGCTCACGGAGTGCTGGGATTCCAACCCGATCGTGATCGCCGATTTCGACGGCGACGGCCGGACCGACCTCGCGATCGGCATCCGCGCGAAAGGGACGCCGGGCGAGATCCAGCTTTTCCTGAACCGCACCGAAAACGCCGGTCATTTCCTGTCGATCGTCCCGCGCATGGCGGCGCCGAATCCGTTTGCCGTCGGCGCGGTCATCGAGGTGTACCCCGCGGGTGACCTCGCGAAAGGTGCGCGGCCGCTCTTCGTCGAGAAGGCCCACCTGGACGCCACGCCGGTCCACGCCGGCCTCGGCGTCCGGACGCGCTGCGGCGTGCGCGTCACCTTCCCGGGCGGGAAGACTGTCGAACGGAATAATCAAGAGGTCGACCGTTCGCTGACCATTACCCCGTAGTGGAGTGGAAGAACGTCTCACCCGCTGAGCCACTCCTCGCGGTGCTCCGCGACGAACTCGTCATCTGCCAGGTGAGGGTACGCGCGGCAGACGCGGTCGAGTTCCCCGCGCTGACCCGGTCCGAGCGTTTCGTGCGGATCGATGCACCACGTCCCTTCCAGCAAGCCTTGCCGGCGGAGAATTTCGTGCAGCCCGGGGATGCAGCCGGCGAAGCCGTTCGCGGCGTCGAAGAACGCGGCGTTCGCGTCCGTGACCTCGACGTTGCGGCGCAGCATTTCCACGGGAATGGGCGCGCCGGATTCGACAATGCGCCGGCACTCCGCGTGCAGCTCGACCGCCTTTCTCGTCCACACGGCCCAATGCCCGAGCAGCCCCCCGGCGAAGCGCCGTTCGACCGTGCCCGTGGGCCCTTGGAAACGAAACGGCGTCAGCAGGTCCATGACGATGTTGTCGTCGTTGCCCGTGTAGAGCGCGATGTCGTCGCGGCCGGCTTCGGCGAGCGCCCGCACTACGTCGAGTGTCTGGTAGCGGTTGAACGGTGCGACCTTGATCGCGACGACGTTTTCGATTTCCGCAAAGCGCCGCCAGAACGAGTAAGGCAGCGCGCGCCCGCCGACCGACGGTTGCAGGTAGAAACCGATCAGCGGCATCACCTCGCCGATGGCGCGGCAGTGGGCGATCAGCGCGTCCTCGTCCGCCTCCCGGAGTGCGCCGAGGCTGAGCAACGCCGCCTGGTAGCCGAGCCCGCGGACCAGCGCGGCTTCGGCGACGGCCTGCGGAGTCGCGCCGCAAACCCCGGCGACCCGGACGAGCGACTCGGCGCGACTCAGCTCTTCCGCGACCAGGCTCAGCACCGGCTCAAACAATCCCACGCGCGGCTCGCGGATGCAGAACTGCGTGGTGTGCACGCCGACCGCCAGTCCGCCGGCGCCGGCGGCCGCGTAGTAGCGCACGAGCGCGCGCTGGCGGCGCTCATCGAGCGCGCGGTTCACCTTCAGCGCCAGCGGGCAGGCCGGGATGACCAGGCCGCGCCGCAGCGAGTCGCGGAGGCTAGTATTTTCCATCGCGCGTTTCGAAGTGAGTCGGCTTGCCGAGGTTCGCGCCCCCGCGCTTTACCCAATCGACCGTCCAATCCATCAGCTGCTCCACGCCCACCCGCGGCGGGCCGAAGAGCTCGTGCGCCCGCCGCGCATTGCCGAGGAAAGTCGACTCCCGCTCCGTCCCCTCGAAGACCGGCGCTCGGCCGAGCCGACGGCCCATCTCTTCCGCCACCTCGCGAATGCTCAGCGTCTCCGGCCCGGTCACGTTCAGCACGAAAGGCGGCGCCGACACGTGGTCGAGCGCGAGCAGCGTCTGCGAGTTGTTGTCGCCCTGCCAGATGAGGTTGAAAAAACCCATCGTGAGATCGATCGCCTCGCCGGCGGCGACTTTGCGCGCGACATCGACGAGCACGCCGTAGCGCATTTCGCACGCATAGAAGAGGCGGATGATCGCCATCGGGATCCG
>DASYIS010000517.1:0-11160 GCA_035997375.1 Chthoniobacteraceae bacterium | reverse complement strand
TAGGTGGCCCAGGGCCCGATGATCGTCGAGCCGTTCACCGTGCCGGTGTCGGTCGCCTGCGCGGTGATGTTGATCTGGTTCTGGGCCGTGCCGAGGCTGGGGCCGGAGAAGCCGACGATGCCCGTGCTCGCGGCGGCGTGCGTCAGGCTGCCGATGACGAGCAACTCCGTGGTCGTCGTGTTGGCGTTCGTCGAGACGACGTTCAGGCGTCCGGCGCCGAGCGTCAGGGCGCCGATCGTCTCGGAATAATTGACGCCGGTGTTGGCGGTGTTCGTGACCGTGAACGTGCCGCCGTTCGAGAGGATCGGCGCGGCGTTGTTGATGCGATCCACCGCGGCGTCGCTGAAGGTGACGTTGGTTCCGCTCGTGATCGTTTGCGGGGCGCTGACGGTGACGTTGAGGCCCGAAATGGCGGTGATCGTGCCCGAGGCCACGCCGGCGACATAGAGGGTCTGCCCGACCTGGAGACCGGTGGTCGCGGTCACCGGCACCACATTGTTCGCCGTGATGGAGGCGGTCGTGGGCGTCGTGTTGGCGACGTTCGTGAGCGTGAGGCCGCCGTTGTTGAGCGTGATCTGATTGGTGCTCGAGCTGAGGGCCTGGCTGTTCTGGCTCAGCGAGATCGTCATGCCGTTGTTGATCACGGTCGGGCCGCTCCAGCCCGTAAGGCCCGTGCCGGTGCCGGCGAAACTCAGCGTGCCCGCGGTGACGCCGCCAAAGACCCCGCCGTCGATGGTGATGGTGTTGCCCGAGGCGCCGAGCAGCGAGCCGTTGTAGGTCGCCGCCGCGACGTTGTTGAGGATGATCTTCGTCGAGGTCGCGCCCGTGCCGCCGAGCGTCAGCGCGTTGGCGTTCGCCGCCGCACCCAGGACGTAGGCCGTGGTGTTGAACTGCAACTGACCCACGCTCATCGGCGCCCCCAGCGTCACCGTGCCCGCCGTCCCCGTGAAGACCGCGAAATCCGGCGTGGCGTTGTTGGTCCAGACTTGGTTTGCGAATCCCGGCGCGTTCCACCAGAGGGGCGTCGTCAAATCCCACAGGCCCGATCCGCCGAGCCCGGTGCCGGTGACGACGTTGTTATAAGGGTCGCTGTCGCTATCCCAATAGAAAGTCGCGGCTTTGGCCGAGCCGCCGCCGGCCGCCAGCGCACCCAGCATCGCGAGCGAAGACGAGAAGCGAGCGAGCGAGACGCTCAAGGGCCGGCGCCGGCGGGCGGGTCGCCCCTGCGTGGCGACCGGGGTGGGAAGGGAGCGGAACTTGCGGGCAGAGGCGGGTTTCATGCGGGTACGGGTAAAGCTGAGGCGAAAGAGGGATGGGCCCCGAAGCGGGGAATGAGCAGGAAGGGGGCTGAAGCGAGGGGAAAAGGCGTTTGCGCGGCGGGGCCGGAGGCGGAAACCGAAGGGGAGAGCCGGTGAACGATCCTCGTTCACCGCAGGCGAACTCAGCCGAGAGTCGGCCTGGGATCCCTGGCCTCCATTTTATCAACCGGCCTCAGAAGGCGTCTGGAGAGGGAGGGAACGTCGATGGAGGCATATGAACCGATCCTAGAGCCTCCGAGCTATTTTATCAAATTGAATATTAGATATTAAATATGCATTACAACACCGTAATGTAAGCCCGCTCTTTGCTTCGCCTCCGCCTCCGGTCCCAGTCTATCGCTTCGCCGAGGGGACATTGTGCACGTGCACTTCCCCGGCGCGGGTGAAGATCGCGAAGCCGGCGGGCGTGTCCGTGCCGGTCAGAGCTTGGGGATAATCGTCGGGCCAGGTGAATTCGGTGGCGCCGTGGAGACCGCGTCGATCCAGATCGAGCACCCGCCCGGCAAATCCTCCGGGGTTGGCGCCGGTGGAAAGCAGCACGACCGCGCCGTTTCTGAGGAAGGCCGCGTGCGGCGCCACCAGCTCGGCGGCCAGCATCTCCGGGTCGGCTTGGGGTTGATCGGCCCAAAACACACAGGCGCCCCGGGTGCAACGCGCGAGGGCGGCCCGCGGCAGGAACGGGGCGGACGGCTCGAGTCCGATGATCGGGAATTCGCAGGCCCAGCGCCGGGGTTCACGGCCGCTACCGAACAAGAAAACATGACGCCCCAAGGCCACCCAGACGTGCGCCTGCAAGGCGAGCAGCGAGACGAATTCAACCGGCTCGGTGATTTCGTTCAGCCACGGCGTCAGGGCGGTGCTGCCGGTGAGCCTTCCATCTTCGCCTCGCGATTCGAGGATGAATTCGCCCGCGGACCCCCGGAGCGTCCACCAATGGCCGGCACTGGTCGCGATCGCCGCGACCCCGTCCGACATCCACGACGGCACACCCACGGAAATCGACTTTGGGAAAGCTCCGGTGGCCGCGAGGTGACAAGGCCGGCGCGGCAGGGGGATGGCAAACGGCACGACCGACGCCGGGCTGATTTCGTGCTCGTCGAGCACGAGCTTCAGGGCCTCCCGGTGCAGCGTGCCGCCGTACCAATCGGCCGCATTGACCCGGCCGCGCCAGTCGCCCCGGATCATTAGCATCCGCTGCCGCTGCCGCGCGACCGCCAGGAAGGTGCGCCCGCAAAGCTTCGCGGTCTCCAGGGAGTCAACGCCCGGGAGTCGAAACTTATGCACGATCTGCGGGACGGCTGGCCGGGTCGCTCCCAGCCTGGCCGGCGGCTCAGGCGGCGGAACTTCGCGCGCGTGCCCGCGCAGCCACTCCGCGACGAACCGGCTGGAGTCGCGGGCGAGGAGCCGGTCCTCGGGCGCGAGCTCGTGGAGGATGCGCACGCCCCGGCGGATCTCATCCGCGCCCACGGCGCCGAGCGCCTCGCTCACCTTCACCCGCGCGAGATCGACCGCCGCCGGCCGGACCGTCCGGTCCGGATAGGTGGCGCCGACGGACTTCATCACCTCGGCGAGGTCGAGTCTCTGCCGGGACGGCGCGGGAAGTTCCGCGAGCGCGTCCAGACGCCGTCGCGCGGCCTCGTGCCGGCCCAGCCTCCCCAAGAGGGAGAACTCCGCGGTGAGACACTGCGCCGCCTGGTTCGAATCCGGCCAGCCGGCGGCGAGCACCGCGAGCGCTTCGTCGGGGGCTCGGAGGCGGTCTTCGAGCAGGAGGGCGGCGGTGAGATAATCTTGCGCGCCCATCTTCTCCGCGACGGCCCGGCGAAAGGCGATCGCCGCGGCGGGTTCGTTTTCCAGCCGACGTTGCAGATCTCCGATCTCCAGAAAGGCTTTTTCTACTTCGTAAATCGCGATCGCCTCCGCGAACAGGCCGCCCGCGACATAGCACTCCGCCGCCACGCGGCTCTGGTGCAGATGATCCCGGTACAAGGCGGCGGCCTCGGCGAAAAACCGGCCTTCCTTCAGGACGGCCGCCGCGGCGCTCAAGTCCCCGAGCAGCTCGGCGTGGATGTAAGCCGCGCGTTGAAAGCGGCCCAGGCGCTGCTCGCGCAGGGCGAGCTCCCGGTAGCGTTGCAGCAACCGGCGGCGCAGCTCCGCCGGCACGTCCCAGGGGTCGCTCGGCCGCCCGCCGCCGATCCGCGACAGATTGAGCCGCGGGTCCCGGGACCCGAGTTGCGCACCGGGCGCGGCACGTCCCCGCCCCGGCGGGCCGGCGAGCGGCAGCGCGTGACGAAGGCCGCGCTCGGGGTCCGAGTCCAGCATCTCCGCGAGCCGGTGGAGCTCGCGGTTGCGCAGATGCTCCATTTCCTCGGACACGCCCGCGAGCTTGGCGGCCGCCCAATCCAGCACGTCGTTGACCCAAGTGCGGCGAAGGCCGGTCTTCGGAAGGAGTGAAAAGATTTTCCCCACCGCCGTCGCGCCCATGCCCCGCAGGGCGCGCCGCAGGCGGCCGGGGACCGACGACGGCGGTTCATGCGGCGCCGCCGGCAGCCCGGTGATCGGCTCGGGGCCGATCTCCTGGCTCGCGTCACCATAAAGCTCGAGTCCTCCCGGCAGGGCGAGGAACGTCACGCCGGTGAGCCGCGAGCTCAGGGTGGTCCCCTCGACCGCGGCGTTCCAGTCGGCTGAGTTGTTCGTGGCGGGACGCTCCAGCAAATCCCAGACACGCCGGCCGTCGCCGGCCTCGAATTCGAGCGCCCCCAGGCCCGGATGAAACAGCGTGACCTCGGCCCGGCACAGCTCGCGCACTTCCGCCGTCGTCACGGGAGGCGACAGCTCCGCATCGACCGGGAGAAAGAGTCGGCCGTCGATGGTGCCGAGCAGCAAGCCGCGCGCGTCGCCGGGAGGAGCCCCGCCCGCCGGCAGCAACACGAGCAGACCGCCCGCGGTCCGGTCGTGCGCCGCGCGCGGGACGACGAACAACTTCAGCTCCTCATGCGGAACGGCCCAGCGCGCGAGCTCGGCGAGCCAGGCCGCGGCGTCCCCGCCGGGAAGGAACACCCCCGCCGCGGGACGCACCGGGGCGGCGCCCGGTTTCAGCTTCAGCTCGCGTGGATTCATGGGGTGAAGGCGAGGATGCGCTTCCATATTTCGGAGGCGGGGGTGCTTTCGTGCGCGCCGATGAAGAACTCCCGCCCGTGCCAGAGTCCGTCGGAAGACCAGGCTGCGAGCGGGCTGTCGCAGCAGAGCACGATGCTGATTTCGGGGAGGGTGCGCTCGGCGCAACGCAGATGGAGCATCCCGTCGTCGTCCAGCCACGCGCAGCGGCCATCCGGCCACTGCGCGAGGCGGAGCGAGGCGCCGATGCGCTGCGCTTCCGCCACCGGCGCCAAAGGCTGCGGCTTCACGCCGGTGTTCACCGCCCCGCTGGTCAGGACGAGCCGATCTTCCCGGAGCAGCAACGTCCACCCTCTTCCCACTTGGGAGACGAGCTGGAGGCGGCCCGGCCAGGTCGCGATGCCGATGAAATGAGTGCGGACGCTCATCGTCGGCGGCTGGACGAACGATTCCCACTCGCCGGAACTCAGCGGCTTCGCGAGCACGCGCCGGCTCATTTGGGTCAAGTCCACCAGCTCCGTCTTGCCAGTCTCGACTCTGACGACGAGCAGGCGATCACCATCTGCGAAAACGGTGGCGACCTCGCGGAGCGGCCCGAGCCGGAGGACACAGGCGCCGTCGCTTGCGTACAAGTCGCCGCTGCCGGTCAGGCTCCATGGGCCCTCGTGACCGCGCCGGTTGAAGACGCGGATGACCTCGGTGTGCGGGACGGGCGATGGCAGATGCACGGATTCGAGCCGCAAAGCCAGCCCGTCCCAGACCAGGACGCGCCATCCCTCCGACGAGAGAAAGTACCGCCCGTGACTGAGCCGCCGCAGCACCCGGCAGCTCCCGAGGTGCGCGCCACTGACGAGATCATACGCATGCGCCTCCCGACAGATGACATAGAGGACTCCGCCATGCACTTCCGCGCGGACGGCGGGCTGCGCAAGTTCAAGGTCGAAGCCGCGCAGCAGAACCCCATTCTCAAAGAACATGCGACAGGTGACCCGGCGCTGTTCGCTGTGTGATTTCACGACGCAAAACGAGCCGTCCGCCAGCTCGCCGAGCCACCGCGTCGCGCCGGGTGGGAGTTGCGCCGCGACGACAAATGCGCCGTGGGCTTGATTCCGCCAACGCAGCAGCCGGCGGTCCTGCAGCACGCATACCCCGCCCTGCGGCGGGGTGGCCACGGAAGCCTGGATCTTCCCGCGCACGGGCATCAACAACGGAAACGGCGCGATCGAAAAAATGAGGGGAAGATCCGGGTGCGCCGCGCGGTCGATCAATTTCAGGCGCGGTGATTCCGCCGGTGGCGGCGCCGGGAAAAGGGCGTCCACATTCACTTGGGCCCGGCACAAGGGCGCGGTGCTGTGCGGCGTGCGCAGCAGCTCGAAACTGCCGTCGCGATCGACCACCGCGAGGTAGAGTGACTCGAACTGCGCGGCCTGCAAACTGCGCCGGAACGCCGGGTCTTGCGCCACGTCGCGCTGGGTGACGAGCACGGCGTCGGATTGCCCGGCGTCGTCGAGCGTGCGGCGAAAGGCCGGCAGCGCGGCCCCCGGGTGGGCGTGTGTTTCCAAGGCGGCGAGATGCGCGGTCAGCCCTTCCCTCGTCAGGAGATCGACCTCCGCGAGGCCGGCGCCGCTCGCGCGAAACACCGCGAGTTTTCCATGCTGGGCGCTCCGGCCGATCAACGCCAAGGCCACGGCCGTGGCCAGCAGGCGCGGCACCCCCCAGAGACGCACCCCGGAATCGAGCAGGAGCGCGAGGGTGCTCGGCGGCTGCCGGGCCGGCGGCTCCCGGCGCAGGTAGAGCGCCTCCTGCAGCGCGATCCGCACGGCGAGCGTGAGGTCGTCATGCGCCAGCTCGCTGAGCAGCAGGCGATCGAGGTTCCCGCGGTTTGAGAGGTCCGCGAAGCCGCCGAGCGCCATTTCGTCCGACTCGGCGAGGCGGCGCGGCAGTTGCAGCGCGGCCATGAAATCGCGCGTCAGTCGCGCCAGCCCTTCATACTCGGGATCGGCCCGCAGATTCGCGAGCATCGTCCTCACCTGGGCGGCGGGGACGGCGGGCAGCGCGGCGGCCTGCGGCAGCGTCTCCAGGCCGGTGCGCAGGCGCAGGGCGAGCGACTCCGGCGTGAGCACTTTCAACCCATGGTACAGGGTCTCGAACTCGCCCTGGCCCGCCGCCGGGGGAACGTAACACAGGTTCAGCTCCCGATCGGTCAGTTCGCCGGAACGCAGCAGCTCGACCGCCGCCTGCCGGAGCGCCGGTTCCCCCGGTTTCGTGCCGACTCTCTCAAAGATCGTCTCGGCGAGCACCGCCTTCGCCTTGGGAGAAGCGCGGACGGCTTCCGGCAGCTTGGCGATGTTCGAGAGGCCGGCTTCCACCACCGCGAGCATCTCCCGGAGACGACGGCCGAGGTCGTGCGGCCCGGCGCGGCGAGGCTCATCGGCCGCCGCGGGTGGCAACTTGCCCCGGCACGCGGCGAAGAGCCAGACGAGTGCGCCAAACGGAGGCCACCCGTGCGGGATGAGCCACTCGAGCACGAAGGCGACTTCCGCGCCGAAGACGATCGTCGTCCCATCCGACCACGCGATCACCTCGCCGGCGTCGACCCAGCGCCACGGCGCATCCCCGCGCGCCGCCAGGTAGCCGATCGCCCACTGACGTGCGTCATCCATGGCCGGGCGCCTCCGCCGTGGCGCGCACGGCGGAGCGCGTCACGGGCACAAATTGTTCGGCCTTGATGATCTCCCATTCGCCGCTCTCGGCCGCCAGGGCGACATCGCCCTCCGCCAGTCCCAGCCGGCGCCGGATCGCGGCAAAAGACAACGCGGGAGAATGCTGGAACCCGCCCGGAATCGCCACGCCTTCCCGGATGCTGAACCGCCGCCCCGGGAGCGCGGGCAGGGGCTTTCCCTCGATCCAGACGCGGCCGTCGCGGGCGGCGGCGAAGCGCAAAGGGTGCAGGCGAATTTCCGCCGCGCCCGTCGCGAACTCCAGCCATGCGGAGAGCTCCGCCAGGAGACCGCCGGCCGGGAGTTCCTCGAGCGAACGCACCAGGCGCAACGCGGCCGGGAGCGGCGCCGTGGAGAGGCCATGCACGGTCGGCAAGGTGACCGGAAACCAGCGCTGGAGGGCCAGCCAGCGCAACTCGGGCAGCCGGCCGCGGGGGACGCGCGTCCCCTCCGCCAGCAGCCGCCCGCGCGGGAGGAGCTCGAATCTTTCCAAGCCGGAAATCCCGCGCAACGCGAGGCGCAGCGGCTCGCTCCAGGCGGGGCCGCGGAGCCAGAACACGTCGCCGATTTCCGCGGCCTCCAGCCCCGCGGTCAACCGGAGCCCGGCCACGGAAAAGGAATCGGCGGCCGGCATGCGAGCCACCCAGGGCGAGCCTTCTTTCATACTTGAGCCGGAACGATACAGTTGAATCCGCCGGCCGGAAGGGTGCACGAGCCCCCGCCGGGCGGGAGGCCTGTGCCACCCTTCGCGGGGCTGCGCGCCGACTTCGTTGCGCTGCACGCGACAAAGAAGAGGCGACGTGCCGACGTCGCCTCTCCTCGAAATTCTGATTTCGCCGCAATCCCGCGGCGCCGGCGGATTACGACTTGACGTGCGCGGAGACGAGCTTGGTCATCTCGAACATCGTCACCTGGCCCTTGCCGCCAAAGACCACCTTCAGGTTGTCGTCGGCATTGATGAGCGTCTTCTTCTTCTGGTCCTGCAGGCCGTTCTTCTTGATGTAATCCCACAGCTTCTTGGTCAGCTCTCCACGCGGAATGGGAGTCGAGCCGACGATCTTCGACAACGCTTCGTCCGGCTGGACGGGCTTCATGAGCGCGGCGTTGGGCTTCTTGGCGGTGGCGGGTTTCTTGGTGGCGGGGGCTTTCGATGTGGGCATGGCGTGCAGACTAGGAGGGTTTCCCCGCGCGACGCAACCCTAACGAACAGACTTTTCTGCGGTTATTTTCAGGGCTGTCCACTCTCGTTCGTGCTTGAGTTTTCTCCCGCGATGTGGCTGGCGCGCGCGATCCCCGCACCCGTGGCGGACGGCGAAGCGTTGCGCAATTGTCACCTCGCACGGCGAAATCTGGGGACAAGCGCGCCGGCTGCGGACATAGTCCCGCGCCATGTTTCGCGCGTGTTCCCTGCTTTTTTCGCTGTTCGTTTTGGGCGCCGTGGCGCCGCGCTCCGCGCACGCCGCCAATGCAGTGCTCAACCTCTCGCACTACGATGAAATGGCACCCGACTTCGTCCGCATGCGGCACGAAGGGATCGTCGGCGTGATCCACGAAGCCACGTATCCGCCGAACACCGGCGACCCGAGATACGCCGCGCGCCAGGCGGCCGCGGTCGCCGCCGGCCACCTCTGGGGCGCGTATCATTTCGCGAACGGGAGCGACCCCGTGCGGCAGGCGGATGCGTTCCTGAATTTCGTCGAGCGCCACGGCCGCGGCATCTCCGCCGGTGTGCTGCTGGTGCTCGATTTCGAAACCAACACCCACTACCCCGGCGGCACGATGACGGTGAAGCAGGCGGCGGCCTTCGTGGAGCGCGTCCATGCGCGGACCGGAGTCTACCCCGGCTTCTACTCGAATGAAAATCGCCTGCGCGCCGCCGCGCGGGAGTTGGAAGCAGACCCGCAGTCGCGCGACATCCTCAAGCGCTGCTGGCTCTGGGTCGCGAACTACCACTTCAAGCCCGCCGGCTTCGCGCCCTGGGGCGGCTGGACGCTCTGGCAATACACCGGCGACGGCGTCTGCGACCTCCCGCGCGGAAGTTACCCCAAGAGCTGCGGCAACATCCCCAACGCGGAACGCAATATCTTCGACGGCAGCGAAGCCGCGCTCACGCAGTTCTGGCGCGCCCGCTCGTGGAAGGTCGGCGAGTGACGGGCGCGTAGGTTGACGTCGAGTACCGTACAGCATACCGTACATTCCATGAATGCGATCTCCTACACGGCCGCCCGTGAAAACCTCGCGGCGACGATGGACAAGGTGTGCGAAGACCACGCACCGATCGTCATCACGCGAAATCGCAATCAGGCGGTGGTCATGATGTCGCTGGCAGATTACGAAGCGCTCGAAGAGACGGCGTTTCTGCTCAAGAGCCCTAAGAACGCCAAACGTCTCATGAGCGCAATCGAGCAACTGAATGCCGGCAAGGGCGTTCAGCGCGCCATTGATCTGGACGCATGAAGCGCAGGCTCATCTTTTCGGATGAGGCGTGGGAGGATTACTTATACTGGCAGGAGACAGACAGGGCGGTGCTGCGCAGGATCAATCTGCTCATCAAAGACATTCGGCGCAGCCCCTACGAGGGGATCGGCAAACCGGAAGCGCTGAAGCATCAACTCGCCGGCTGGTGGTCGCGGCGCATCGATTCCGAGCACCGCCTCGTCTATCGCCTGGCCGAGCAAGCGGTGGAGTTCGCCGCCATGCGAGGCCATTATTGACTCACCCCCCGGCCATCGCGCCGACGATGAGCAACGGCTCCTCGCCACGCACCACCGCCTCCGGCAGCGGCGTCTCCGGCGGGTCGAGCGAGAGGTCCTCTTTGATGGCGAAGAACCGGATGAACGGCCGGCGTTGCAGCGTCCCATGATCGCGGATCGTACCGCGCAACTGAGGATAGCGCGCCTCCAGCGCATCGAGCACCGCGGGCACGGTCACCGGGCCGGCGACCTCCAGTTGCACCTCCCCATCCACGCGCGCCAGCGTGCGCAGATGGTAAGGCAACACGACGCGGATCATGGCAGCGTCTGCACTTCGACCGAAAGGACCGCAGGGAGATCGCGGACGATCGCCTGCCACGAGTCGCCGCTGTCGGCCGAGGCGTACACCTGGCCGCCGGTCGTGCCGAAGTAGATGCCGCACGAATCGAGCGAATCGACGGCCATCGCGTCGCGCAGCACGTTGACGTAGCAGTTCTCCTGCGGCAGTCCTTTGGTCAGCGGCTCCCACTCATTACCACCCGTGCGGCTGCGGTAGACGCGCAGTTTGCCATCCGGCGGGAAGTGCTCGGAATCGCTCTTGATCGGCACCACGTAAATCGTCTCCGGTTCGTGCGCGTGGACGTCGATCGGGAAGCCGAAATCCGTCGGGAGATTGCCGCTCACTTCGGTCCAATCGTCGCCCGCATTGTCGGAACGCATGACGTCCCAATGCTTTTGCATGAAGAGCACGTTGGGCCGCGACGGGTGCATGGCGATCCGGTGCACGCAATGGCCGACCGCGGCGTCCGGGTCGGGCAGCTCGTAATTCGATTTCAGGCCGCGATTGATCGGCCGCCAACTCGCGCCGCCGTCGTCGGTCCGGAAGGCGCCGGCCGCCGAGATGGCGACGTAGATGCGCTGCGGATTCGTCGGATCGGCGATGATCGTGTGCAGGCACATACCGCCGGCGCCGGGCTGCCAGAGGGAGCCCTTCGCGGCGCGCAACGCCGGCAGCTCGTGCCACGTCGCGGCGCCGTCGGTGCTCTTGAACAGAGCGGCGTCCTCCACGCCCGCGTAGACCGTGTCGGGATCGGTCAGCGACGGCTCGAGATGCCAGACGCGCTTGAATTCCCACGGATGCGGCGTGCCGTCGTAGAACTTGTGCGTGCCGACTTCGCCCTCATAGAGGAAGCGATTGCTGCGTCCCGAGGGCGGCTCGTACCCCTCCGGCAGCTTCTCGCCGCCGGGCGGGTTCCACGTCTGGCCGCCGTCGTCAGAACGCTGGATAATCTGCCCGAACCAGCCGCTGGTCTG
>DASYIS010000516.1:0-8062 GCA_035997375.1 Chthoniobacteraceae bacterium | reverse complement strand
CGGCGCGCTGAGGAAGATGAGCGCCCAGCTCGAGACCGCCAGCGCCTCCATGAATTTCCACCGGTAGACGCTGTGATGCGGGATCGGCAGCGAGAGCATCCACGCCGTCTCGCGGCTGCGGAAGAGCATGGTGTAACCGATGACCGCATTCGAGAACACGAGCATCACGAAGAAGAACGCGAAGACGAGAAACAGGATGCGCTGCGAGAGCAGCGTCCCAAAGAGCGGCACCTGGTAGAGATAACGCAGCCCGGTGTGAAACATCGCGTACCCGAGCGCGATGTAGGCGAGCATCAGCACCAGCAGCACCGCGAGGAGCAGCGGCGACTTGCGCGCCGTCCCGCGCAACCACGCCAGGAGCGTCCGCCAATGCACCCAGAGCATGAGGCGGAAGAGCCGGAGGGAAGACATGAGGCTGGAGGAACAACTCACCAGCGGGGCGGATGAGCAAGCGGGAAGTGCCCCCTTGGGAACGCCAATCTCCCGATTGGCGAGACGCTCGCGGCAGGCCGAAGGCCGTCCTACTGGTGCAGCTTCGCCGGCGAAGTCGCGGTCGCGGGGCGCATCAGCGGCTGGAGCAACTGGTACTCGCCGGGCTTCTTCACCTTGAGGCTGCTCGTCTTGATCCACCCCTTCTCGAGCTCGTACTCCGCGAGCGAGGCGGTGATCTGGCGCGAGGTGCGCTTGGCGTCGTCGCTCACGCCGCGCATGGCCTGGGAGACGCCGGTGACCACGGCGCTGCCGGGGCCGGAGGAGAAGATCATGCCGGGAAGCGCATTGCTCCCGCCGGTGGTGGCGAAGTGGAGGATCGGGCCGTGGACCCGGCCGTCGGTGACCGTGGTCTCCGTCTCGAGTTTCGTGCTGCCGACGCCGAGGCCGATGATGATGCGCCCCGCCGGGCTCCCCTCGCTCACACGCGTGAACTTGCCGCTGACCAGCCAGCCGTTCGGCGGCACGGCCTTGGAGCGGCCGACGCGCTGGGTCGGGATCTTGAGAAAGGCCGTGGCGTCGGCCGTGAGCTCTTTGGCCAGGATCTCGGCGACCTCGGCCTTATACTGCTCGGGCTTGCGCGAGATGCTCGTGATATTCCAACTGCCGCCGCCCGTGTCGTAGTCGGCCACATAGATGACCGCCGGCGGCGCCGGCACCCGCGCCGCGCGCTTTTCGACGTTCTTGACGCTGATGGAGGCGCAGCCGGTGAGGCTGAGGACGACGGCGACCGCGAGGAGGGGGAAGAGCTTCATTTGTTTAAAAATCGTTCTTTCCTTTCTTTGAGGACGTTTGGATTTGCGCAAGCGGATTGGAATGAGGGTTCGCCCCGAGCCAAAGGAGCGACGCCCTATCCACCCCCGATCAACGCCTTCGCCTTCTCCAGCGCTTCGCCGGCTTTCGCCACGTCCTTCCCGGCGCCGCGCGCGGAATCCGGGCGGCCGCCGCCTTTGCCGCCGACGATCGGCGCGATGGCCTGGATGAGCTTGCCCGCCTGGAACTTCGCGGTGTGCTCAGGCGAGACGCTCGCGAGGAGGGCAACCTGGTCGCCCGCGGTGCCGGCGAGAAAGACGATGCCCTGGAAGGCCGAGGCCTTCAGCGCGTCGGCGATGAGCTGGAGCTCGTCGCCAGTGGCGCCGTCGAGTTTCTCGATGATGGCGGTGACGCCGCCGATGGTCTGCGACTTGTGGTCGAGTTGCGCGGCGGTGGCGGCGGCCTGTTTCTTGCGGAGCGATTCGAGCTGTCGCTCGAGGTCCTTTTGCTGGGCCAGCAGCGTGCCGAGCTTCTTCTCCAGCTCCGGCAGCGGCGAACCGAGCGTGGCCGCGAGCTGCTTCAACCGGTCGGTATCGGCGACCGCCTGCTCGTGCGCGGTCAGGCCGGCGATGGCCTCGATGCGGCGCACACCCGCGGCGACCGCGCCTTCGCTGACGATGCGAAACAGCCCGACTTCGCCGGTGTGCCGCGTGTGCGTGCCGCCGCAGAGCTCCATGCTGTAGCCGGTGAGCGAGCCGGGCTCGCCGCCGATCTGCACCACGCGCACCTGCTCGCCGTATTTGTCGCCAAACGCCTGCATGATGTCGTCGCGCCCGCGCACGCTCGCATACGTCACCTCGGTCCACGAGACCGGCGCGTTTTCGAGCACGCGCTCGTTGACCAACCGCTCCACGTCGCGCACCTGCGCCGGCGTCAGCGCGCCGCTGTTGAAGTCGAACGTCAGCTTGTCGGGATTCACGAGCGAACCCTTCTGCGTCGCCTCGCGCGAGACGACCTCATGCAGCGCCCAGTGCAGAAGATGAGTGACCGTGTGATGCCGCTGAATCGCATCCCGCCGCGCGCGATCGACCCGCACCGTGACGTGATCCCCCACCCCCGGCGCGTCGTCGGATTCCTCCAGGAAATGCAGGAACGTGTTACCGGATTTCTGCGTATTAGCCACGCGCCACAAGCCGCCCGCGCCGGCCAATTCGCCGGTGTCCCCGACCTGCCCGCCCATCTCGGCGTATAACACGGAGTTATTTAGAATAACCGCGGTCTTGCCTTTGACGTTGAGCACCTCGGCGACATCCGCGCCGGTGTGATCGTGGTCGTAGCCGAGGAAGTGGGTGGGCTCCTTGGTTTCGATTTCGGAGAGTTCGATGACGGTCTTCTTTTGCGCGGCGCGCGCGCGGGCGCGCTGCTCGGCCATGTGTTTCTCGAAGCCCGCAGTGTCGACGGTTAGACCGCGTTCACGGGCCATGAGCTCGGTGAGGTCGAGGGGGAAGCCGTAAGTATCGTAGAGCTTGAACGCGAAATCCCCGGGTAGCACAGGCGTCCCGCCTGTCGTTTCGGGCGTCCCGCCCGGAACACCACGAGAGACGTCGATTGTCCGGGTGCGCTCCTGAACCGGCGGCTCTCCACCCGTCGGCCCCGACTCCAGCGTCCAAACCCATGGATACTCCTCGCCTTCGCGCGCCACGCCGTCCCGCCAGGGGTTGTAACAAATGTACTGAAACTTCTCCTCGAGATCTCTGTCGGAGCGAACATAGCGGTCAAAGCGTTCTTGTGTCCACAAGGTGCCCGAGTCTCCTTCCGCTTTGTTGATCGCATGAGCAGTGAAGGATTTCAGGGAATGAACCAGTTCACTCAGGGGCCAGAATACTGGATTGCCCCCGGCGTCATCTTCCTTCACCCATGGCTGGAGAAGAAGATGAACATGGTCCGGCATGATACAGGCGGCAAACAGCTCGTATCTTTTGTCGTGGAAATGAAGGGCCGCGTTTAGAACCGTGGTCCGCGCAGATGGGGTAAGTCGGCGCGGAGGAACGGTGCTCCAAACAATGTGATAGATGGCCCACGGACGCTCGAAATGAGGGAGATTCCGACGGGTGTACGTGGCTCCAGGGGCGGGAAGGGGTGAGGGGCTTGTCGTCGAGGCGGCGCGCTGGGTCGATGCACCCGGCGGGACGCCGGGCGCGACAGGCGGGACGCCTGTGCTACCCATGAGGCGACGCGCCTCGGTGTTGAACAGCTCGATCCCACGATCCAACGTCCGATTAAACGCCTCCTCCTCCCGCTCCAGCGTCTCCTTCACAAATCTCAGCTTCGTCCTTAGCTCCGGAAACACCCCGCCCATATGCTGCGCGAGCACATCGACCAGTTTATAGAAGAACGGCTCCTTGAACCCTAAATTCCGCCCATACTTAACCGCCCGTCGCAAGAGCCGCCTTAACACATAATTGCGCTCGCTGTTCCCCGGCTGAATCCCATCCGCCACGGCGAAGCTCAGCGTGCGGATGTGGTCCGCGATGACCCGGAACGCGATGTCCACAGATTCCTGTTCGTTCGCCGGCACGATGGCGCCTTGCGCGTTGGGTTGCGGCAGGGTGCTGGTGTAGCGCTGGCCGCTCATCTTCTCCAACTCGTCGAAGATCGGCCGGAAGACATCGGTTTCGTAGTTGGAGATCTTGGCGTTGGCGAAATCGGTGAAACCCTTTGTTCCTTGGATAATGGAGGCGACGCGCTCGAAGCCCATGCCGGTGTCGACGTGTTGCGCGGGGAGCGGCGAGAAGGTGCCGTCGGGGTTGGCGTTGAACTGGATGAAGACGAGGTTCCAAATCTCGATGCACTCGGCGGTGCCTTGATTGACCAGCCGGCCCTTGGTGTCGCCGGCGGGGGTGAGATCGACGTGCAGCTCGGAGCACGGGCCGCAGGGGCCGGTCTCACCCATCATCCAGAAGTTGTCCTTCTTGTTGCCGTTGACGATGTGGACGGCGGGATCGAGGCCGACGGCGCGGAATTTCTCCGCCCAGAAGCCCCACGCTTCTTCATCGCGCTCGGCGGGGTCGCCGAGGCTTTTGTCGGGCTGATAGATGGTGGCGTAGAGCCGCGCGGGCGGGAAGCCCCAGCGCCCGACGACGAGCTCCCACGCCCACTCGATCGCCTCCTTTTTGAAGTAGTCGCCGAACGACCAGTTCCCGAGCATCTCGAAGAACGTGTGGTGATAGGTGTCGATGCCGACGTCCTCGAGGTCGTTGTGTTTGCCGCCGGCGCGGATGCACTTCTGCGTGTCGGCCGCGCGCGTGTCGGAGCCGGGGACGGCGCCCGCCCATTTGGCGACATCGGCCCGCCGCTCGCCGAGGAAGATCGGCACGAACTGGTTCATCCCGGCGTTGGTGAACAGCAGGTTGGGCGAGTCCGGCAGGAGCGACGACGAGGGGACGATCGTGTGCTGCTTTTCGCGGAAAAAATCGAGGAAGGACTGGCGGATTTGGGCGCTGGTCATGATGCGGGGCGAAACTTATCGGCGGCGATGGAGAAGGGAAAGTAATCAATCTCGGGCCTCCCGGCCGGCGCCCGAACAACGACGGCGCACCGCTACCCATGCCCCATCGCCGCCGCCAGCAGCCGCTCCGGCGTCGCGTTCTCCTCCGCAAACTCCCCGGCGATTTTCCCCTCGTGCAGCATGAGAATGCGGTCGCTCATCCCGATCAACTCCGGCAACTCCGACGAGACCAATACGACGGCTTTGCCTTCGTCGGTGAGGCGATTGATGATCTCGTAGATTTCGATCTTCGCGCCGACGTCGATGCCGCGGGTCGGCTCGTCGAGGAAGACGACGCGCGGCTCGGCGAGGAGCGCCTTGCCGAGGACGACCTTCTGCTGGTTGCCGCCGGAAAGCCGGCCGACGACGCTGTCGATGCTCTCCGCCTTGACCTGCAGCGAGCGCGCGATGGCCTGATTGCGCGCGTACTCGCGGCTCGCCTGGACCATCCCGGCGGCGGAAATCTTGCGCAGCGACGAGAGCGAGAGATTGAAGCCGATCGATTGCTCCATCGTGAGGCCGTAGCGGCGGCGGTCTTCGGTGACGAGCGCGAGGCCGGCCCGCAACGCGGCGATGGGATTGCCCACCGGCAACAGGCGCGTGCCGAGCTTCGCCTCGCCGGCGCGCCGCTCGCCCCAGACGCCGAAAAGATGCATAAGCAACTCCGTGCGCCCGGCGCCCATGAGGCCGCCGAGGCCGAGGACTTCGCCGGCGGCCACGGAAAACGAAATGTTGTGCAGCACCTCGCGCCCGGTCTCCGGCTCGGCGACGGTGAGCCCCTCGACCCGCAAAGCGGGATTGTAACCGGGATCGACCGTGGCCGAGCGGCGCCGCGGAAAGAGCTCGCCGATCTCGCGCCCGACCATCTGCCGGATGACCTCCTTCTTCGAGGTCTCGCCGACCGGCGCGGTGGAGACGGTGGTGCCGTCGCGCAGCACGGTGATGCGGTCGCCAATCGCGAAGACCTCGTCGAGCTTGTGCGAGATGTAGATGCATGCGATGCCGCGCCGGCGCAGGTCGCGCAGGATGTCGAGCAACACCACGACCTCGTGCTCCGCGAGCGCCGCGGTCGGCTCGTCGAGAATGAGGATGCGCGAGCTTTTCGAGAGCGCCTTCACGATTTCCACGAGCTGCCGCTGCCCCACGCCGAGATCCTCGCAGCGCGCCGCGGGATCGATCTTCACCTGGAACTGCTCGAGCAGCCGGCGCGCTTCGCGGTACATGCGCCCCCAGTCGATGAGCCCGAGCCGGCGCGGCTCGTGGCCGAGGAAGATGTTCTCCGCCACCGTCATCCGCGGCACGAGCGCGAGCTCCTGGTAAATGACGGCGATCCCCGCGCGCTCCGCGTCGACGGTCGAGCGAAAGTTCGCCGTCGTGCCGCCGACCACGAGGTCGCCTTCATACGAGCCGTGCGGATGAATGCCGGAGAGCAGTTTGATCAGCGTCGATTTGCCCGCGCCATTCTCGCCGCAGAGCGCATGGATTTCCCCCGGCAGCAGGTTGAAAAAGACCTCGTGCAGCGCCGTCACGCCGCCGAAGCGTTTCGTAATTTCCCAGGCAACTAAGATTGGCTCAGACATAGGCTAAAGCGCCGCAGGCTGCTTCGTCCCCAGCTGTGTAGAGGCGGCTCTCTGTGAGCCTAGGCGAACAGGTGCCGCCTCCAATTCCTTGAGCGTCTCTCGCGCGGACGACGCTCAAGGAAAGTGAGGCGGCACCCCTTCGCCTAGGCTCAGGGAGAGCCGCCTCTACACATTGGGTCGATGCGCGGCTTCGCCGCGGGCTGTGGTTCGCGCTCATGCTTACGGATTCGGCCTACATTTCCCGCGCCCACTCCGGCCGGTTCTTGAGATGATAGAGCATCTCGCCGGCTTTGGGCACGTAGAGGATTCCCTCGTCTTCGCGGTCCGCGTAGTCCGCCGGATGGATCGTGGCCGGGTCGCGGTAGCCGAGGTTGACCTCGTCGCAAATGTCCTTGGGGATGCCGGTCGCCAGCGTCACGCGGACGCGGCATTTCTCCACGCCGTCCTCGTACGTGCCGATGCCGCGCACGTGCGTGGAGTGGGCGATCGTCCCCCACGGCACGTCCTTGAACCGGTCCCACTGTTTCAAGAAGTAGTCGCGGCAGTGGTAGCCGATTCCGCGGATCAGCTCACCGTGCGTCAGCGAGATCTCGTGGATATGCGGCGCGTAGATGATGAGCTCGCCGCCGTCGGCGACCACCGGCTCCAGCTTGTACATGCATTTCCCGCCGACCCAGAGCTCGTCGTACATTTTCGGCGCGCAGGAGAGGACGGTGTGGAAAGGGCGGTCCTTGTACGTGATGTGAAGCTGCTTCGAGAGCTCGCTCGCCTCGTCCCACGCCCCTTCCGGCGAGCCGATGAACAGGCCGGCGAGCTCCGCCTTTTCCACCACAATGCAGAGGCAGAGCTTCGGCACGGGCACCATGCCGCCCACGCGGTCGACGACCCGGCGCACGGGCGTCCATTTGTTGCCGATGATCATCGGGTTGGTGACGAGAGCGCCGAGCCAGTGAAAGAAGTTCAGCACGTCCGGGCCGCCGATGCCGGGGAAGAGATACTTGTTCCCGCCGGAAAAGCCGACGACCTCGTGCGGGAAGACGGGGCCGATGATGACGAGCTGGTCGTACTCGAAGACCTTCGCATTCACGTCGACCGGTACCTCCATCTCGAACCGCCCGTCCGTCAGCTCGCGCGTATCCTCGCGCGAGAGCAGGCCGATGCGCCGGAGCGCCGCCGGGTTGTCCCACTCGTGATTGAAGAAGCGCACCGACGCGAACTTCGAGCCGCGCTCGGCCGCCGTCAGCTCGAGCCGCTCGCAGATCGCCTCCTCGCTCATCGGCTGATGCGTGCCGAGCGCGATCATGACATCGAGCGCCGCCGTGACCCCGCCAATCTGGTCGAAGAGCGTCTTGAAGAGCAGGCCGAGCGGGCAGGTCCGCGTCGCATCGGGGACGATGAGGAGGATCTTCCGGCCTTTGTAATCCTTGCCGGGACAAGCCTGCGCGATCAGCTCGCGCACGCCCGCGGCGGGGACGGCAGAGCCGTTGGTTCCGGTGAGGGAGAGAGTCGGGGGCATGCGGGAAGGTAAGGAGAAATGCGCGGGTTGGAAAGAGGGAGTGTGCGGCTCAAGTCGAACAACGCACCAACACGCGCATGAAATCTTCCTCTTCCTCTTCCTCTTCCTCTTCCTCTTCCTCTTCCTCTTCCTCTTCCTCTTCCTCTTCCTCTTCCTCTTCCTCTTCCTCTTCCTCTT
>DASYIS010000515.1:0-2522 GCA_035997375.1 Chthoniobacteraceae bacterium | reverse complement strand
GGATCGTGCGCCCTTTCTCCCGCAACTTATCGAGGATCCACTGCACGAGCGCGCGGTCGAAATTGTAGCCGCCGAGCAGGTGGTCCCCGTCAAAGGAGAGCATGCGAATCACCCCCTCCTTGCGCTGCAGCACCGTGACGTCGAAGGTGCCGCCGCCCAGGTCGTAGGTGACGATGGTGAGCGGGTCGGTCTGGATGGTGCAGGTGTGCGCGAGCGCCGCGGCCGCGGGCTCCATCATCATCTGCCGGTCGTCGCGCATGTCGAAGCCGGCGGCGACCGCGGCGGCGCGGGTTTCCTCCACCTGGTTGCGTTCGAAGTAGGCAGGATGCGTCACCACCGCCCGCCGCACCGGGCGGCCGAGCGCCGCCTCGGCGCACTCTTTCAGATGCCGGAGGATGTGCCCGGCGACCTCTTGCGCGGTGTAGCTGCGGTCGTGGAGCGGCAGCAATTCCATGGTGCCGATCGCGCGCTTGGAGAACATAATCGGCGCGCCGCCGTCCTCGGCTTTCCGCTTGGCTTCCATGCCGATGACGATCCGGCCATCCGCCGGATCGACCCAGAAAACCGAGGGAAAACTCGGGTCGCCGGCGGGCGTGGGAATGATGGTGGCGTCGCACTCCTCCACGTAGATCCCCTTCTTTCCGTACGAGGGTTGCAACTCGACGCGCCCTTTGATGGCGATGACGCTATAGGTGGTGCCGAGATCGATCCCGATGTCGGCCGGTTCAACGGAGGTGCTCATGGTTTGGTGGGGTTTGGGTTGCTAGGAGTCGAAGACGAGGTCGAGCGCGAGGTCGTCCGGGGCGCCGGCCTCGATGAAGCCGAAGGCCTGCAACGGCGGGAGGGAGACGGCGGCCATTTCCGGCGCCGGCGTGAACCAGAAGATCGCGAGCGGATGCGTCAGCGGCAGGGGCGGCCGTTCGTCCGGCAGCGCGGCGGCTTCGCCGAGGGCTTTGCACGCCTTGTCCAGATTCGACGCCTCGCGCGGCGGCTCGGGATGGACCAGCAACAGCTCGTGCGCGCGGGACTCGGGATCGATCAGCTTTTGCTGCGCCTCGGCGAGGCTGTGCTCGTCCAGCGGCTCGCCGTGGAGCTCGACCGTTTCGCCCTTCGCGCGGTCATGGTCGAGCTTCTGTTTCCGCGACTTCGCGAGGCCGGGAATCTGCCGCGTGGTCACATTCGGGCCGAAGCCGAGCCGCGCAAAGTAGGTCTGTTGGTAGGGATTTCTCCCGGGTTCCCATTTTAATGGCATGCGCGTGGTCCTTTCATTACCGCCTTCGTTGCTTGGTGATTGAGGCCTGCATTTTCTCGAGCGCGGGGCGCATCCCGCTCTCGTCGAGGTCGTCATGGTCCAGCCCGCGGCGGCAGAGTTGGTCCGCGAAATCGAACTCGCGCAGCAGCAGGTAGGCATTGGCCAGCACGAAGCAGGCGGAGACCGGGAGGCGGCTTTCCGTCCGCACCCGGTCGCACTTGGCCTTCGCGCCGGCTCTCCCCTCCACCGCGTCGTCGCGGGCGGCGCAGGCCATGGCCGTGACGCGGTGATCCTCGCAGAGCCGGCGCTCTTCATCGCCCGGCTGCGTCACGCGGATCCCCGCCTCGAGGAAAGCCTGCGCCTCGGCGTACTGCTCGAGCGCGGACTTGGCATCGCCCTGCGAACGGTACCAGTAGGCGAGGCGGTCGCGCTGGCCCTCGTCGAGCCCGCCCGCCGCGGCGAACTGGTCGAGGTACGGGCGCCAGGTGCCGGCCTGTCGTGCCATCTTCTGCAGCAGCGCCGAGCGATTCGACGCCTCGTGGTCGGTGGCGTTGATCTCTTCCATGCAGGCGCGCGCCAGGCGCACGAGGACACTCAAGGCTTCCTCCAGGGCCGTGCGGCAATCGGGATCGCGCTCCAGGAATTGCTCGAAGCACGCCAACCCCTTCTGGAGGATCGTTTCGTTGCGCTCGGTGTGCTGCCAGACGTTGTTCGGCAACCCGGCGGTGAAGGCTTTGAAAGCCGTCTGCTGCACCTCGGCTTTCGCTTCCGCGGGGAAGGACGATTTCTTCGCGAGCTGCAGGTGAAACTTGGCGCGGTGCACCGGCGTTTTCACCGGTGGGCGGTCGAGGCAAAAGGCGATGTCGTAGTGGATCTGCAGGAGCAGCACCGGCAGCCTTTCGCGCAGTTTCGCCGCCACCGGCGCACTGGCGACCCGCTCGCCCAAGCCGGTCCAGAAGGCGTCCGCGCGCCAGAGCCCCGCCCAGAGCTCGAGCGCTTTCTCCCAATCCGCGTCCGACTGCCCGGGATGGGCGCCGGCCTCCAGGTCGATGGCGCGCGCGTGGTGCATGATCGCGAGATGATGCGCCGCCTGGAGATCGCCGTCGCGCTGCCAGAGCTCGGACCAGAGGGCAAACGCCGTGTCGTGGTAGCAGAGCTTCGTGCCGCCGGTCATCGCATTCAGCTCCAGCGCCTGCAGCGCCTGCCGGTTCGGGTTCATCGCGACCGCCATCTCGGTCTTCACGGCTTCGAGGGTGTCCAACACGGCCCG
>DASYIS010000514.1:0-4304 GCA_035997375.1 Chthoniobacteraceae bacterium | reverse complement strand
AGCACTTCGACGCCGCACTTGATCTCAATGTAGAGCCGCCGGCCGTCGGGCACCGTCGCGAGGACGTCGGAGAGCGCGGGGATCTTCTCGCCCGCCCAAGCGGCGCCTTTCCACGAGCCGGCGTCGAGCGCTTGCAGCTCCGCCATCGACTTCGCGGCGACCGCGCGGTCGAGTCCGGCGATGCGGCGCGTAGTGGCATCGTGGAAGACGGCGACCTGTCCGTCGCGGGTCAGGCGGATGTCCAGTTCGTTGGCGTCGGCGCGCTGCGCCCAGCCGAGCCTGAACGAGGCGAGCGTGTTCTCCGGCGCGTCGTGCGAAGCGCCCCGATGACCGATGATTTCGATAGGGGAAAGCGTAAGACGGCGGCGGCGGGGCGTAAAGGGGGGGACGAAGTAATCAGTAATCAGTCGGCAGTAATCAGTCCCTGAGGCGCCACGGCAAGGCTGCGCGCGGCTTGGTGCCGGCCTACTGATTACTGCCCGACTGCTTACTGATTACTTTCCCCGCCGCCGCCTTTTCCATTTCCCCACGGCAAAGTTCCTGCTATGATCGGGTTTCACGCATAACGATCCGCCCGGATGGGGGCCGCTCGGCGAGCCAGTCACGGTTGGAATCCGTGGCTCGGTTCGCCGGTAATCCCTCCGCCGGGAGCATCCTTGCGCGGTCTTTCTTTCGTGAACTTTCCGTTGCCAGAAAATGAAGCCGGCCGCCTCCGGATGCTGAAGGCGCTCCAGCTCCCGGACACGGTGCAGGAGGCGGCCTTCGACGATCTCACCGCGCTCGCCGCCGAGATTTGCGAGACGCCGATCGCGCTCATCACCATCCTGGATGAGACGCGGCAGTGGTTCAAATCGCGGGTCGGCCTCCAGGTGGAGTTCACGCCGCGCGAGCAGGCTTTTTGCAACTACACCATCTGCCGCGGCGATCTGTTCATCGTGCCGGACGCGCTCGCCGAGAAGCGGTTCGCGCAGAATCCGCTGGTCACCGGCGAGCCGCATATTCGTTTCTACGCGGCTGCGCCGTTGATCACGCCGGGCGGCTTCGCAGTCGGGACCCTGTGCGTGATCGATCACGTGCCGCGCAAGTTGACCGAGCAACAGAGGCGCACGCTGCGGGTGCTGAGCCGGCATGTCGCGGCCCAGCTCGAGCTGCGCCGCCTTGGCATCGAGCGGCGCGAGGCGGAGGCGGCGCTGGCGGTGGCGAACACGGAGCTGGAGCGGCGGGTGGCCCGGCGGACGACGCAACTCCAGATCGCGGTGCGCCAGGCGGAGACCGCGAAACAGCACATCTGGAACATGGTCGAGCGCATGAGCGACGGCATGGTGGCGCTCGATCCGCAGTGGTGCTTCGACTACGTGAATAGCAAGGCCGGCGAGTTGCTCGGGCTCGACCCGATGGCCATGCTCGGCAAGCGGGTGGTCGATGTTTTCCCAACGGCCGAGGCGCAGCCGGCCTTTCAGAAGTGCCTGGAGGCCGTGCGCCACGAACGCCCGGAGAAGATGGAGGCCTTCTATGAAAAACGCGGCATCTGGCTGGAGGCGCGCTGTTATCCATCCAGGGAGGGCGTCTCGATTTTCTTTCAGGACATCACGAATCGGAAGAAGGCGGAGCACGGGCGCGATCATGAGCGGACGCTCTCCGACACGATCATCAACAGCCTTCCCGGCACGTTCTATTTGTTCGATGAGCACGGAGACTACATCCGCTGGAATGACGTGGCGGAGGCGATGACGGGCCGCGTGGGCGATGACTTTCGCCGCGCGCATCCGCTCGAGACGATCGCGCCGGAAGACCGGCCGGTCGTCGAGGCCGGCATCCGCAAGACGTTCGAGTCGGGGGCGGCGATGATCGAGGCCCGGCTGCGCCACCATGTGACGGGCCAGGATCGGTGGCACTTGCTGACCGGCCGCTATATCGGCCTCGACGACCGGCGCTGCCTCGTCGGCGTGGGGATCGACATTTCCGAGCGCAAGGCCGCGGAGCAGCAGCTCAATGAAGCGCGCTCGCGCCTGGAGGTGGCGGTCCGCGCTTCCGGCATCGGCTTCTGGAGCTGGGAAGTCGCGACGAACCTGTTTTACCTGTCGCCGGAGTTCAAGAGCCAGCTGGGTTTCGTGGAGGAGACCCCGCCGGACGACTATCGGTTCTGGCAGACGCGCGTCCATGCCGAAGATCTCCCGCGCGTCCTGGAGACGCTCAGCATTCGCGCCCACAAGCCGGCCGGCGACTTCGAGCTCGAGTACCGCATGCTGCACCGCGACGGCGACTACCGCTGGATGCTTTCCCGCTCCCGCCTCACGTGCGACGCCGCGGGCCGGCCGGAGCGCATGCTCGGCTGCCACATCGACATCACGGAGCGCCGCGCGACCGAGGAGGCGCTCTGGAATTCGCGCGCGCAACTGCGGGCGCTGGCGGAGCATCTCCACTCCGTGCGCGAGGAGGAGGCGGGGCGCATCGCGCGCGAGCTGCATGACGAAATGGGCTCCGCCTTGACCGCGCTCAAGATGGATCTCGGCTGGGTCGACCGCCAGCTCGCGAAGATCGTGAAGCCGACGCGGGGCGAGCCATTGCACGCGCGGCTTTCGGACATCAACCGCCAGGTCGACGGCACGCTCGACAGCATGCGGAAGGTCTGCCACGCGCTGCGGCCGGCGGTGCTCGATCAGCTCGGGCTCGCGGCGGCGATCGACTGGCAGTGCGCGGAATTCCAGGGCCGCACCGGCATCCGCTGCAAGATCTCGCGCGATGAATCCTTCGGTCTGGCCGATGCGAAGCGCACCGCAATTTTCCGCATCCTGCAGGAGTTGCTGACCAACGTGACGCGGCACGCGCGCGCCACGGAGGTGACGGTCTCGGCCCGCCGCGACGACCAGGCGTTTCACCTCTCGGTCGCGGACAACGGCTGCGGCTTGCCGGAGGACGCCTTTGCGCGCAACAACAGCTTCGGCCTCGTCGGCATCCGCGAGCGCGCGCTGGCGGCGGAGGGGAGCGCGACCTTCGAGCCCACGCCGGGCGGCGGCACGACGGTGAAGATTTGCATTCCCATGGAACACGAGAAAGGCAGTCGAGGATGAGCGCGCGCACGAAGTTCAAGTTCCTGATCGTCGACGATCACGCGGTGGTGCGGCGCGGCGTGCGCGAGCTGTTGCGCGAGGAGTTCGGCGACTCGGAGTTTGGCGAAGCCAAGAGCGCCGACGAAGCCTGTGCCAAATGCCGCTGCGGCGACTGGGATTTGATCCTGCTCGATATCGCGCTGCCGCCCGGCCGCAGCGGTCTCGACATTTTGCGCGACCTCCGGCTGAGCTGCCCCAAGACGAAGATCCTGGTCCAGAGCATGCACGCCGAGGAGCAATTCGCCTCGCGGGTCATGAAGGCGGGCGCCGCCGGTTACATCAACAAGCAGAGCATCACGGAGGAGCTGATCCGCGCCGTGCGCAAGGTTCTCGCCGGCGGCCGCTACGTCAGCGAGACCTTCGCCGAGCAACTCGCCGGCTCGCTCACCGACCTCGCCCGGCCCGCGCATGAGGCCCTCTCCGAGCGCGAGTTTCAGGTGCTGCAAAAGCTCGCCGGCGGCAGCACGGTGAAGGAAATCGGCGCCGAGCTTTCGCTGAGCATCAAGACGGTGAGCACCTACCGGAGCCGGCTGCTGGAGAAGCTCGCCATGGGGAGCAACGCGGACCTGGCGCGGTATGCGGTGCGGGAGGGGTTGGTGGAGTAGAGGCTTGATCGACTTGCGCTGCGCTCGGCTCGACGGACACTTCGACGAGGACCGGGCTCGGCTCTTCACCTTCCCGTCACGCACCTCGGACGAGGTTGCGGCCGGTCATCTCCGCCGGCTGCGGCACGCCGAGCAGCGCAAGAATGGTCGGCGCGACGTCCGCCAGGATGCCGCTCTCGACGCGCGTCGGGGGTGTCCCGGCCGGCGCGACGTGGATGAAGTGGACGAGGTTCGTGGTGTGCGCGGTGTTCGGTGAGCCGTCGGCATTGCGCATCTGCTCGCAGTTGCCGTGGTCGGCGGTGATGAGGAGGTGGCCGCCGAGCGAGAGCGTTTTCTCCACCACCTGGCGCACGGCGTCGTCGATCACCTCGACGGCCTTGATCCCCGCCTCGACCACGCCGGTGTGGCCGACCATGTCGGGATTCGCGAAATTGAGGATGACCAGGTCGTACTTTGGCAGCAGATCGACGACGCGGCGTGTCACCTCCGGGGCGCTCATCTCGGGCTTGTGATCGTACGTCGCCACGTCCTTCGGCGACGGGACGATCTCGCGGTCTTCGCCGGGGTTCTGTTTCTCGACGCCGCCGTT
>DASYIS010000513.1:0-5278 GCA_035997375.1 Chthoniobacteraceae bacterium | reverse complement strand
TTCACCACCTTCTCCTCCTTCAGCCTGCAAACCCTGAACCTCGCCGGCGACGGCGAGTGGCTCCGCGCCTCGCTCAATGTCATCCTCTCGGTCGCGCTCTGCCTGCTCGCCGTGTGGACCGGCAACGCCGCGGCCAACCTGTTTCAGCGTTCGTAGTTACGCCTTCCGGCAGTCCGGCCCTCGCTTGAACATCGTATTGCCATACGAACGCAATCGCCCTACTCTCGACCGTCGGTTCACCCAGCCCCCTTCTGCCATGAGAAACACCCTGGCCTGCTGCACTGCGTCTCTTCTCTTCCTCGCCGGGCCGCCGGCGCCGGCCAAATCCGCCGGCCCTCCTTCGGTCGAGGCGCAGCAGATCGCGCTCAAATACAAAACGGATCCGAAGGCCGCCGACGAGCAATACCGCGACAAGACTCTCACCGTCTCCGGCACGCTCCAGCAAGTCAGCGCGGGTGACAACGTGACGACCGCCGCGGTCCTCCTGCTGGCGACGAATCCCGGTCTGCCCCTCGTGCGCGTCGAGATGACCTTCCCAAAGGAATCCGCCCAGACTGGGACGACGTACGAGTTCCGCGTCGTCGACGGCCAGCGCCTGGAATACCGCACCCGGCACAAGGACTTCGCCGGCACCACGATGCCGGCCTGGGTGACCGGCATCCGCCGGACGAGCCGCGGCGATCAATGGACGCCGCTGCTGCAAAAGGGAGAGACCGTCTCCCTCGTCGGGCAGTGCAAAGGCCGCGCGGTCGACGTGATGATGAAAGACGCGGCGCTCCTCAAGGACGGCTGGTCGGCCGGCCGCGGCGGCGGAATGGTGGCAGCGGGCGGCTCCTCCGGCAGTTCATCCTACGATCCGAACGCCGCCTGGAAAGCGAACGAGCAGGCGAACCAGCGCAACCAAGTGATGCAGCAGAACCAGCAGGCCAACCAAGCGAGTGCGCAGCGGGATTTCCAGTCGAAGGTGCAGAGCATGAACCAAGCGGCCACCGCGCCGACCTACCGCCCGCCAACTTACACGCCGCCGAGCTATACGCCGCCGGCGTACACACCGCCGGCTTACAATCCGCCGCCGGTCTACAATCCGCCTCCGTACCGCCCACCGCCTGGAGGGTAGTCGTGCTGAAGGCGAAGTTACTTCGCCGGGATGAGCTTGAGGCCGGCCAGCCACTCGAGTGACTGCGTCTGCCAGGCGTCCCAGGACGGACCTTTGTATCCGTTTAACCCATGACCGCCGGACGGAAGCTCCAGGAGTTTCACCGGCACGTTCTTCGCCTTGAGCGCCTCGGCAAACACCTGGCTGTTCTTGATCGGAACCACTTTGTCATCCACCGCGTGCGCGAGGAAAGCCGGCGGCGTCTCGGCGGTCACTTGCTTCTCGTTCGAGAACTTGTCGACCAACTCCGGTGTCGGTTCGGCGCCCATAAGATTCTTGCGCGAGCCGGCGTGACCGATTTCGCCCATGGAAATGACGGGATAAACGAGGATCATGAAATCCGGGCGGCAACTCTCTCGTTGCACCGGGTCCGTGGTCTTCCCCTCGCCCTGGTCAAAATGCGTGCCGGCGGTCGAAGCCAGGTGGCCGCCGGCCGAAAAGCCGATGATCCCGACCCGCTTCGGATCGATGCCCCATTCCTTGGCATGCAACCGCGTCAGGCGGATCGCGCGTTGCGCGTCGAGCAAAGGCACCATCGCCCGGCCTTTCGGCAGCCGGTACTTAAGCACCACGCCCGTCACCCCATGCTGGTTGAGCCATTGCGCAATGCCGGAGCCTTCCGCGCCCATGACCAGTCCGCCGTAACCGCCGCCGGGACAAATCACCATCGCGGCGCCGTTCGGCAACGCGGCCTTATAGACCGTAATCTCGCCGTCGTCGGCCGCGGTCGTGCCGTCCCCGGCCGGCGCCTTGCCGTCCCAGAGCGCCAAGACTTGGGGCTTCGGCGCTGCCTCTTGCGCGAAGACGCTTACCGCGGTGAAGGCAAGCGCGCTAAGGAAAGTGATGGGGGATCGCATAATGGGAACGAGTTAGAGGCTCTGCCGAAGTCACATGCAAGCGAAGATACACAAAACTCCACTTACCGCTTAACCTCATAGTAATACGCGCGCTGCGAGCCGTCGATCGCGAAGCTTCCATCGGCGGCGATGGCCACCTTCCTGTCTGTCATCGGGATGCCGTAATGATCGCACGGCGTCACGCTCAACGGCTTCGCGCCCTTGAACAAGAACGTCGCCTGTACCGGCTCCAGCAGCAGTGGCGCCGTGCCGGTCGCCTCGAGCTTCGTGCCATCGGCACTGTAACGCGTGCCGGTCAGTTTATCCTGCGCGAGCGCGGTGATGAGGATATGTTTCGACTGTGCGAGCGGCAGCCCATCCAGGGAGGAAAAAATGGTGCTGACAAACGGCGTGCGGAAAGTCGCGGCCACGCCGGGCAGCTCGAACTTCTGCCCGGCGGCTTTGCCGATCACCGCCTGCGTCCTGGCGGCACGCAGCGTGATTACCTCATGTCCGTAGTCCCACGTCAGTTCGCCGGTCGCGGAGTTGATGGTCTTCGCGGTTTGGTTCCAATACTTACCGAAGTCCGCCTGCTCCGTCTTGCCGCCGGCGAAGTCGACCGTCACCCGCCCGATCGCAAAAGCCTCGAGCGGCGTCCCGCCTTGCACGATGAGCGACTTCACATCGTAGCCGCCTTTGGTGGCATCCTGCTTGAGGGCATTGGTTCCCGAGAAGACGTCGGCGAGTGAGAGCCGGCGCGCAGCCACGTTGGGCGCCTCGGTGAGATCGCCGCGATAAAGCGCAAGCGCGAGCGCGGGAAACTGCCCCATATACGCCGGCGTGTCGCTCGCATAAGAGCTCATGTTCGGCCAGCCGTCGCCGAGTCGTGTGCCAGATTGAATGAAGTGGAACGACGCGTCCCAGCCTTGGAGGCCGAGCCCATAGAATGCCATGATTGGCGCGGTCTCGATCTTCCATTGATTCGGCGGCGATTGTGTCCATTCAGTCACGCAAAAGGGGCGCGACTCCACTTGCTTCATCCCCACGCTGAAGATGCCGCCGCCCGGCATGCCGAGATGCGACTCGTTGTTTACCTTCCCTTCCTTGATCCCGTGGCCGCCCTCCCCTCCCCCCGAATAATTATGGCGGTCGATCATACTGCCGACGGTGTCGGTCCAGATGTTCGCCGCGTCACTCGCCGGCCCGCCCACCTGCCATGCCGTCGTCATCGTGACCCCGCGATAACCCGCGTCGCGCATCGTCTTCTCCGCGCTCTCGAACTCGCCGCGTTGGAGTTCGGCAAGATACTGAACGTAGTCCCCCGCGCGCCGAGTTTCGCCGGCGAATGGGCCGCGCGGTCCGCTCCCTTCGAGCTCCCATGGGCTCATCAACCGCAGCTCGGCGGCATTCACGCTGTCGCCCGCGCGGAGTTGTCCCCAGGCGGCTTTCAACGCATCGTCGGTCTTGTACTTGGTCTTCGCCCACACGGCGAATCCCTTTCTCAACTGCGCGGCGTGCGCGCTCCATTTCTTGGGATTTGGGTCGGCCAATCCACCGAGCGGGTTCCAGAAAAAGATGCTGTCCTCATTCTGCATCTCGACAATCGCGAGCGCCGGGTCGTCCGCATAACGCAGACCGGTGTAAGGATTCTTGTGTGCGAGCAACTCAGCAACCACTTTGTTCCTCAGCTCCCAGAGCTTGGGCGCGGCGGTAATGACGCCATAGGTATCGCGCACGTCGCCTTTGCCGTCGAGGTCATCGAATAAGGGGTAACCGCTGTCCCGCCGAATCGTCCAATGATAGAAGACAGACCAGTCGGTATAAATGCCGTTCTTCTTCAGCTCGGCGAACCACCAGTCATAGGCATCGAGGCGCTTGGGATCGAGCCGGCCCTCGACGGCCAGTTCGTCCCAGACCGCATGCTGGCGGACAATGTTAATCCCGAACTTGCGCAGATACTTCGCGCGCTGCGTCATCTGCGCCTGGCTGTACTTGCCGAACTCAAGATTCGCGCCGACCCCCCAAAGCTTCACCGGACCCCGAGATTTCTCGAAGCGCAAATCCTTGCCAACCGATTTGAGGAAACCGAACTGTCCCGCCGGCGCGGGGACCAGGCTCGACATGTCGATCACGCTTTTTTGCGAGAGCGGATCTTCATCGGCCAGCAATGGGAACCAATCGCTCGGCCCCGCAGGCTTAACCTCCGTCGGCTTCATCGCTCCTTGCGGCACGAAACCGTCATTGGTGAACAGGAAGCAATCGAGCGCGCCGCTGTTCTGCGCGCCGCCTTCCCAATGAAACATCACCGTGTGCGCGCCGGCCTTGAGCGGCGCCGAGGCGAGTTTCACCCACGCGATGAACCGATGATCGGGCTTGCCATCCGGCGCGAGATTTTGCTGCCCGCGGGCATCCTTTAGATCTACCGCCGTCGCCGTGCCGCCGTCGAGCGACCACGTCGGCTTGGACGCGACCGGATTGAGCCGCGCCCAGATGGTGTAAGTGCCCGCCTCCGCCACCGTCACATTGTAAGTCGCCTCCCCCGCGCGATTGCCGTAGTGCGAAAGCCAGTTGCCCCCCGAGAGGTTCTCTTTCTTCACCCCATCGTACCAGCTTTGTTTGATGACATCGGTCTTGGTCGGCGCTTCGCCTTCGATCCAAATCGTGGCGGCGTGGGCGCTGGCGGTGGCAGCGAGGAGGGAGACGAGGGCTGGTTTCATGACGTCGCCATTGTCAGCCCAACGCGCCGGCGTTGACACGAGATAAATCGCGCGCACTCCTACCGCCGGATTTCCGCGACCGCTTCCTCGCCGACGACCACGTCGTCCTCCGTGCCGAATTTCCCATCCGGTCCCGCGGAGCGAATCTCAAGGACTTCGCGCGACAGCGGATGCAGGAAGTACGGCTTGCCCCAGCGATCGAGCAATCGGCCCGCCCCGTCGAGACCGGGACAATCCGGCGGGAGCACGGCGAAGTGCTGCGGGTTCTTGCCTAACAACTGCTCGGTGATTTCCTCGTTCAACCCGCCGGCCGGGATGGCGCCGCGATTCGTCCGACGAAACAGGTCGACCAGCGTGGAAAGCGTCTGCACGTCATGCTCCGCCGATTCCTCCGGCGCGTTCAGCGTGCGGGCCAGCGCTTCGGCCTCGGGCGGGAGCACAAGGCCCTCGGCGCGCGGAGTCAGCGTGCGCGCGACGGCGGGATTGGGAGGAAGCGGCGCGGCCGGCGGCGCCGAGCGTTGGCTGCTTTCCGCCACACCGCCGGGGTTCGCTGAGGGGCCGACCGGTCG
>DASYIS010000512.1:0-10847 GCA_035997375.1 Chthoniobacteraceae bacterium | reverse complement strand
CGCACAGAGGACTGTGCGGACCACGGCTTGCACCCGCGCGCATTTCGCGGGAGAATGCCGGCCCCATGGAGTCCTCTTCATCGCCGCCGAGCACCGCTGAGACGGACGGTCTCGCCGCGCGCATGGCGGCGGACCTCCGGGAGATCGAGCTGACGCGGATGCCGTTCGGGCGTTTCGGGCCGAAGACGTTTCCGCCGAACGGCACGCCGATCTACGATCTGCCGGTGGAGTATCTAGGCTGGTTCGCGACCAAGGCCGGCTGGCCGCGCGGCCGCTTCGGCGAGCTGCTGCGGATCGTCTACCAGATGAAGGCCGACGGCTCGGATTTCGCCTTCGATGCCATGCGCCGCCGGGCGGGCGGCAAGGCGCCGCTGCGCCCGCCGGGTCCGCCGAGGGCCTACCATTTCAAAGACGATGAGTAGCTTGCGAGAAGATGGACCGCATGGACCCGATGGACGGAATGGACCGCCGATCTCGGAGGCCGGCACGCGGCGGCGCTTCCTGCGACTGGCGACGGCCGGCGCGGCGGGCTTGACGCTGCCGGGTGCGCACGCGGCCAGTGAACGCCCGTCATCCGGCTTCACCTTCGCGGTCGCGAACGATCTCCACTACCGCGACGCCCGCTGCGGCGACTGGCTCCGGCGCGTGGCCGACCATGTGCGGGCGCAGCGGCCGCGGCCGGCTTTCCTCGTCCTCGCCGGCGACCTTTCGGAAGACGGCACGCCCGAGCAACTCACCGCCGTGCGCCGGATTTTCACGCCGCTGCCCATGCCGGTGAAGCTCCTCATCGGCAACCACGACCACACGGTGGAGGGGGACTGCTCGGCCTATGAGGCGATCTGCGGCGCGCCGTTCAACTACCGGTTCGATCACGGCGGCTGCCAGTTTCTCGCGCTCGATACCACGCAGGGCCGCAGCGTCTACCGCACGCGCATCGCCGCCTCCACGTTCGACTGGGTCGACGCCGCGCTGCCGTCGCTCTCGCGCGAGCGCCCGACGATCGTCCTGACGCATTTCCCGCTCGGCCGCAACTGGCTCCGGCCGCTCAACGCCCACCGGCTGCTCGAGCGCTTCCGCGAGCAGCGTTTGCTCGCGACCTTCTCCGGCCACTGGCATGGGATCACCGAGCGCCAGGAGGGCTCCGTCCATCTCTCGACCGGCCGCTGCTGCGCGTGGTGGCGGGAGAATCACGACGGCTCTGACGAGAAAGGTTACACCCTGTGCCAAGTCTCCAGCCGGCGGAGCGAAGCGCGCGTGGAGTGGGCGGTGGAGCACCGGTTTGTGGCCGTGGCGTGAGCGCCGTCCGGCCCATCGCGACCACTTTTCCCTTCCACCCCGCGTGGGAATGTCTGAGATTCGCCCGGTGAACCGGCGCGCCGCTTCGGTTCCCCCCAAGAGACCAGTCCCGCCCCGGATATACCTTGCGCCCCTCGCGCCGCTTCATCTTCGACCCGTTCGTCCCCACCTCATTCCCATGCGCTCCCCGTTCCTGCTCACCGCCGCCCTGCTGCCGCTTTCTCTCCTCGCCGCCGATCCGCCGAAAATCTCGTACGGTTTTGCGGAGGCGCAAAAGACGATGTCGACCATGACCGCGGCCGACGGCTTGCAGGCGACGCTCTTCGCTTCCGAGCCGCAGATCCAGAATCCCACCAACATCGACATCGATCCGCGCGGGCGGGTCTGGGCGGTCGAGGCGGTGAATTACCGCACGACGATGCACCCGTGGATGCTGCGGCCGGAGGGCGATCGCGTGGTCGTCCTCGCGGATACGAACGGCGACGGCATCGCCGACCAGGAGACGACTTTCTGGCAAAGCAAGGAGCTGATCGCGCCGCTCGGCATCTGCGTGCTGCCGCAGGCGAAGGGGACCAAGGTCATCGTCTCGGCCGCGCCGAACGTCTGGCTGCTCACCGACACCGACGGCGACGACAAGGCGGACAAGGTCGAGAAGCTCTTCACCGTCGGCGGCAGTTGGGACCACGACCACCAGGTCCACGCCTTCAGCTACGGGCTCGACGGTCGCTTCTATTTCAACATGGGCAACGCCGCGACCAAGCTCATGGACCCGGAGGGCAAGACGATCGTCGATGTCTTCGGCCGCGAAGTCGCCGCCGGCGGCAACCCGTACCGCCAGGGGATGATCTTCCGCTGCGACATCGATCTCGAAAAAGGCGTCGCGAGCAAGGTCGAGCCGATGGCGTGGAATTTCCGCAACAACTACAAGGTCGCGGTCGATTCGTTCGGCGCGCTCTGGCAGTCTGACAACGACGATGACGGCAACAAAGGGGTGCGCATCAATTACATCCTGCAGCACGGCAACTACGGCTATTCCGATGAAATGACCGGCGCCTCCTGGCAGACGCCGCGCTCCAACATCGAGAGCGAAATCCCGAAGCGCCACTGGCATCAAAACGACCCCGGCTCGGTGCCGAATCTCCTGCAGACCGGCAGCGGCTCGCCGACCGGCATGGTGATCAACGAAGGCGCGCTGCTCGGGAAGCGCTTCGAGAACCAGATGATCCATTGCGACGCCGGCCCGCGCACGGTGCGCGCGTATCCGGTGACGAATGACGGCGCCGGCTACAAGGCCGAGATCGTCGACATCCTCACCAGCTCCGACAACTGGTATCGCCCCGCGGATGTCGCGATCGCGCCGGATGGCTCGCTCTTCGTGGCCGACTGGTACGACCCCGGCGTCGGCGGACACAACATGGGCGACCACGAGGCGGGCAGCGTCCGCGGCCGGCTCTACCGCGTCGCGCCGGCGGATTCCAAGTACGCCGTGAAGGCGCCGAATTTCAGCACGCCGGAAGGTTGTGTTGAAGCGCTGAAGTCGCCCAACCGCTCCACGCAATACGTGGCCGCCCGCACGCTGGAGGCGATGGGGGACAAGGCGAAGGCCGCGCTCGCAACGCTGGCGAAGGACGCCAACTCGCGCTTCCGCGCGCGCGCCATGGCGATCATGGGGAACATTCCGTCGCTCTCCGTGGAGGCCCTCCGAGCCGGCCTCGCCGACGCCGATTCCGACGTCCGCGTCGCCGCGGCGCGCCTCGCCCGCACGCTCGATCGGTATGGCCTGACGGACCCCTCGCAGATGCCGGGGGGCATCTTGCTGGGCCTGCTGCACGATCCGAGCCCGCAAGTGCGCCGCGAAATCGTGCTCGCCATGTACGGCGATAAAGACGTCGCGGAACCCTGGGCCGCGCTGGCCAAGCAGTACGACGGCAAGGACCGCTGGTATCTCGAGGCGCTCGGCATCGGCGCGACGGGGAACGACGACGCCTGCTTCGACGCGTGGCTCGCCGCGGTCGGCGGAGAGACCGGTCCGTGGAATAACGCGGCGGGCCGCGACATCATCTGGCGGCTGCGCGGCACGAAGACCGCGCACTTCCTCGCGCGCATTCTCACCGAGCCGGGCCTGCCGGCGGAAGACGCGCCGAAGTTTCTGCGCGCCTTCGACTTCCTCCCGGCGGGTGATGAAAAGACGAAAGCGCTCGTGCAATTGGCCCGTCTGACCGACAGCAAGAAGGCGATCGCCGCCGAGGCGCTCCAGCGCTTGAAGGGTGTCGATCTCGCGCAGAACGCGGAGCTGAAAGCGGCCGTGACGGACGCGCTGAAAAACACGCGCGGCACCGCACAGTTCGTCGAGCTCGTGCGCGACTTCAAGCTCGGCGACCAGCGCGATGGATTGTACGAAATCGTGCTCGCCCATCCCGACAGCCCCGAAGGCGTGGACGCGACCAAGCTGCTGCTCGACGGCAAGCTTCCGGCAAAGAATCTCAACCAAGCCGAAACGCTGAACCTCATTCGCGCCCTCGGCAATACCGCCGACGGCCGCGCCGTGCCGCTGCTGAAGAAGGCTGCCTTCCTGCCCGCCGCTGCCGAGTCGGACAACCCTCTCCAGGCCGCCGGCGCCGACCCTGTCCTCCGCCAGCAGGCGGTGCGTTCCCTCACGAAATCGTCGGCCGGCATCGAGGCGATTCTCACCGCCGCGGGCAACGGCTCGTTCCCGGAGGATTGCAAGCCGGTGGCCACCGCTGCGCTCGCCACGGTGCAGCTCCCGAAATACAAGGCCGCCATCGCGCAGTATTTCCCGCCGCCGGCCGGCGCCGCCGCGCAGACGCTGCCGCCGATCGCCGATCTCGTGAACCTCAAGGGCAAAGTCGAGCACGGCAAACAGATTTTCGCCGCGCCGACCTCGGTTTGCATCACCTGCCATAAGATCGGCCAGGTCGGCGTCGACTTCGGCCCCGGGCTCTCCGAGATCGGCACCAAGCTCGGCAAAGCCGCCATCTACGAGTCGATCATCGACCCGAACGCCGGCGTCTCCATGGGCTTCGAGACGACCGTGCTCACGATGAAGGACGGCAGCTCGGCCATCGGCATCATCCGCAGCGAGACGGCGGAGGAAGTCGTCCTCGCCATGCCCGGCGGCATCGTGGTCAAGAACAAGCCGAGTGACATCGCCAAGCGCGAAAAACTGCCGACCTCCATGATGCCGGCCGGCCTCAGCGCGACGCTCTCGCAGCAGGATCTCGTCGACCTCGTCGAGTACCTGGCCTCGCTCAAGGCGCCGGCGAAGTAGGTGCGGGGCGACGCCCGAGGCGGTGCAGGGGCCTCGGGTAGGGCGGGCATCTTGCCCGCCGCGGAGGGCGTCTTCGCCCGACGCGAATAGCAGCCATTGCCACATCCCGGAATCGAGGCGGGCAAGATGCCCGCCGGGGCGGGCGGGACGCCCACCCTACCCGAGGCCAAGAGGCGCTGCGCGCCGTTTTCACGCGCCCCGCGTCGCCAGCCCGCTGACCCACTTCCCCTTCCGCACGAGCTTCTCGATCGCGAAGCCCGCCTGCCGAATCGCGCCCGTCACTTCCGCCTCCTGCTCGCGCAGGATGCCCGAGAAAATCAGCTTCCCGCCGGGCGCGACGGCCTTCGTGTACTTCGGCGCGACCTCCAGGTGCAGGCCGCTGAACAAATTCGCCGCGACGACGTTCCACGTCCGCTCGGGCTGCCAGGCGCGCACGTCCATCTTGCAGACGACCACGCGGTCGACGCCGTTCGCCTTCACGTTCTCCTTCGCGGTGCGGACGGCGTGCGGATCGAAGTCGCCGGCCTCCACGCGCCGCGCGCCGAGCGTCCGCCCCGCGATGGCGAGAATGCCGCTCCCCGTCCCGAGATCGAGCATCTCCCAGCCCTCCGGTTGCGTGCGACTGACATCCACGAGCAGGCGCAGGCAGGTCGCGGTCGTCGCGTGTTCCCCCGTCCCAAACGCCATCCCCGCGGGGATGAGCAGGGCGGGCGTCCCCGCACCTCTTACTTCTACTCGTGCTCCTGCTCTTGCTCGTGATCGATTCCCCGCCGCCCCCTCCTTCCCCGCCCCCGCTCCATGCGCCTCCATCTCCTTCACGGTCGAGTAAACCACCAGCCGTCCCCGCACGCGGATCGGCGGGCGATCCGGCGGGTTCACCGCGGTCAGCCACTTCGCTTCCCGCAGCGTGCCGCCGAACATTTTCACCAACGCGTCGCCTTCTTTTTTCGTGAGCCCGTGCGCCTCCACGCGCGCCGTCCGGGCGCCCGCGAGCTCGATGATCATCACGCGCTGCGGGCCGAGGAAGCTCAGCCGTTCCATCCACGAATCGCTCCACTTGAGCGCGCTCAGCTTGCGCCAGGAGTAGCGCGCGGCGGCGAGGCGGCCGCTCATTTCTTGCGGAAAATAATGATGTGCTGCTGCGGCAGCACTGGGTTCGTCTCCACCCATTCGAGCTGCGGAAACGCGCCCATCTCTTTCTTCACCTGCGCCTCGCTCATCTTGTGCACGAGCTTGATCGGCACCTCCGGGTTCTCCTTGCGGTACTCGACGAAGACGAGTCGCCCGCCCTTCTTGAGCGACTTCACCATGCTCTCGGTCATCTCGTACGGGTGGTCGAATTCATGATAGACATCGACCATGATGATGAGGTCGATCTTCCCCTCGGGCAGCTTCGGATCGGTGATCGTCCCGAGAAACGGCTTCACGTTGTCGATCCGCAACAGCTTCATCTTGCGCTCGAGCAGATCGAGCATCTCTTGCTGGATATCGACGCCGTAGACCACGCCGCCGGGCACGATGCGCCGCGCCATTTTCTCCGAGATGTAGCCGGTCCCCGCGCCGATGTCGGCCACCGTGTCGCCGGCCTTGAGCTTCAGCGCCTCGATGAGCAGATCGGTCCGCTCCTCCTCCTGGCGTTCCGGGCGCTCGAGCCAGCCGGCGGCCTGGTGGCCCATCACGTGCGCGATTTCGCGGTCCATGTAAAACACGCCGATGCCGTTGGGATCGTGGTCGGCGCGCGTCTCGTAGCGGTCGGCGGCGAAGGCGGGCGCGGCAAGGGCGAGGAGGAGCGGGAGGAGGAATTTGGTCATGGGAAGTGGGGGGGGCGATCAACTGGCGGGGTGCTCGGGAATCTTCCTCTTCCTCTTCCTCTTAATCTTCCTTCCCCGAATAGAGGAAGAGGAAGAGGAAGATTCCACATGCGGAGGCTTAATTGAAGAAATGAGGTGGGGGAATTGGCGAATCCGGTTTGCGCGCGGGGCTGGGCGGCGTAAAAGGGGGTGTGGAGGAATACCAACGCACCCTCGTCGCCGCGCAAGGCTATTGTGAGCTGCAAATGTACGACGAGGCGCTGGAGGAGCTCGCCTCGCTCCCGCCCGAGGTGCACGGCGAGGCGGTCGTGGTGGAGATGCACCTCGTGACGCTGATGCAGGCGAAGCGCTGGGAGGCGGCGCTGGAGTACGGCAGGAAGATGTGCGAGCTGCGCCCGGAAGCCGGCGCCGGATTCATCCACCTCGCCTTTTGCCTGCACGAGCTCGGGCTCACCGGCCAGGCCAAGGCGTGGCTGATGAGCGGTCCGCCCTCCATCCGGAAAGAGGCGAACTATTTCTACAATCTCGCCTGCTACGAGTGCGTGCTCGGCAATGTCGACGAAGCGCGCCAACTGCTCGCGCAGAGCATCGCGCTCGACCCGAAGTACCGCGAATTCTCGAAGACCGATGTCGACCTGAGGGCGCTCTACGCGAAGGAGAAGCAGCCGTGACCCATTCGACAAGCTCAGGGCCTGCGGCACCGGCGGTCGAGGCGCTCGCGGCGGAGTTCGCGCGGAATTTCGCGGAGCGCGGCGACCTCGGCGCGGCGGTCTCGGTCTGGGCCGGCGGGCGCGAAGTGGCGAGCCTCGCCGGCGGTTTTCAGGATCGCGAAAAGACCCGCCCGTGGACCGCCGCGACGCCGGTGCTCTTCTGGTCGGCGACCAAAGGGCCGGCCGCCGCCTGCGTGCTCCACGCCTGCGCGGAGGCCGGCCTCGCGCTCTCGCGCCAAGTGGCGGAATTCTGGCCGGAGTTCGCGGCGCAAGGCAAAGGCGCGATCACGATCGCCGAGCTGATGTCGCATCAGGCCGGCCTCTCGGCGCTCTCCCGCGGCATCGACGTTTTTGATTACGACGCCATCGTCGCCGCGCTCGCCGCGGAGGCGCCGCACTGGCCGCTCGGCTCGGGCCACGGCTACCACCCGCGCACCTTCGGCTACCTGCTCGATGAGTTCCTGCGCCGCCTCGCCGGCGGCACCACGCTCGGCGCGTACTGGCAGGCGACCTTCGCCCGGCCGCTGGGGCTCGATCTCTGGATCGGCGTGCCCGAGACGATGGTGGAGCAAGTCGCCCCGATCCACGGCTCGCGCACCGCACCGCCCAAAGGCGACCCGTTCTACTCGGCCTTCCTCACCGCCGGCTCCGTCACCGCGCGCACCTTCTCCTCGCCGCGCGGCCTGCACACCGCCTCCTCCATGAACACGCCCGAGGCGCGCATGGCCTCACTCCCGGCCTTCGGCGGCATCGGCACCGCCTCCGCGCTGGCGAAATTCTACGCCATGCTCGCGCAAGGCGGCGCGCTCGACGGTCGCCGCTACTTTCAACCCGAGACCGTCGCCCTCATGTCCACCCCGCTCGTGGAAGGCCCCGACCTCGTCCTGCAAACCAAGACCGCCTTCTCCGCCGGCTTCATGCAGGATCCGCTTGCCCCCGACGGCCGCAAGCTGCGCCAGGCCTTCGGCCCTTCGCGCCGGGCGTTCGGGCATCCGGGCGCGGGCGGAAGCCACGCGTTCGCCGATCCGGAAAACGGCGTGGCGTTCGCGTATGTGATGAATCAGATGCAACCCGGCGTGTTGCCAGATGAGCGGTCGGTGAAGTTGGTGGAGGCGATCTATCGTGCTACGTTTTGACGATTTGGTGTTTTCGCGAGATTTCGCGGGCCAGTCCGCCACGCGGCGTTGCCCTGTCCAGTTTTTTTAGTATTAATGGGATGTTAGATAGCCGGCGGAATATTCAGTAAATTAATGGAGATAAGGCTTGTGTGATTCGCGAATTAGGCACCAACCTGATGTCTTACCCCAGATAACACGATGCCTACCATCCGCCTTGGTCGCAAAGACGAACCTTCGATTGAACTCACCAAGAGCACCGACCTCCTGGCGGTGCGCACCCGCAGCACGCGTTCCCTGCGCGCCGGCCCGGTGCCGGCCGCCGCTGCGGACGAGTTGAGTGACGGCCACTTGGTTGTGGCTTTTCCTGAGGCGGGCGTGGAGGTGTACCGGCTGCCCGTGCAGCGCGGCGCACGCTCCTTGGTGGATCGCAAGGCCGCGTTGCAAGCGGCGCCGGACGTGCGTTTCGCCGGCGGGGTGTTTACCGATGCCGGCGGCGAGCCGGTGCTGTACACGGAGAACCTGTTCATCAAATTTCACGATCAAGTCGCCCCGGAGACTTGTCGCGAGGTGCTGCGCGAGGCGGGCCTTACCATCAAGCGGGAAGTCACCTATGCTCTAAATTCTTATTTTGCGGCGGCGCCCGAGGGCATCGGGGAAAAAATCTTTGATTTGGCCACCGGGCTCCTGCAGCGTGAGGATGTCGAGTTTTGCCACCCGGAACTTCTCTGGCGCCGGGTGCGCCGGGCCATTGCGCCCCAGCAGTGGCACTTGCGCACCACCTCCGTGGACGGGGTGAATGTGGCGGCCAGCGCCAACGTGGAGCTCGCGCACGGGCTGACGCAAGGGGAAGGGATCGTCATCGCGATCATCGACGACGGGGTGGATGTCGACCATCCGGAGTTTGCGAGCGCGGGGAAGATCGTCGCGCCGCGCGATGTGACCTTGGGGACCGACAATCCGCGCCCCAAGGATCCATTTTCCTCGGAGCCGGACAATCACGGCACCGCCTGCGCGGGCGTGGCGTGTGCGGATGGAGTGGCCGGGGCTTCGGGCGTGGCGCCCAAGGCGAAACTGATGCCGATTCGGCTGATGTCGGGGCTCGGTTCACAGCAGGAGGCGGACGCCTTCGCGTGGGCGGTGGATCATGGGGCGGACGTCATTTCCTGCAGTTGGGGCCCGCCGGACGGCCCATGGTTTAGGCCGAACGATCCGAGCCATGCCAATGTCTTTCCCCTGCCGGCGAGCACCCGGCTGGCGCTGAACCACGCCACCGACGCGGGGCGCGGGGGTAAAGGATGCGTGATCCTTTTTGCGGCCGGCAACGGCAACGAAAGCGTGGACAACGATGGCTACTCCAGTTACGAGCGGGTGATCGCGGTGGCCGCGAGCAACGACCGGGGAAAGCGCTGCGTCTATAGCGATTTTGGCAATGCCGTCTGGTGCAGCTTCCCGAGCAGCGATTTCGCCTTCCAACCGGAAAACCGTCCGGAGCCGCTGACTCCCGGCATCTGGACCACCGATCGCCACGGAGCCGCGGGCTACAACAGCGGGCGGGTGGACCTGGGCGACGCGGCGGGCAATTACACCAACAGTTTTGGCGGCACTTCCAGCGCCGCGCCGGGCGCGGCCGGCGTGGCGGCGCTGGTCCTTTCACGCAATCCTGAGCTGCGCTGGCAGGAAGTGCGGGATATCCTGCGTCGCGCCTGCGATCGGATCGACCCCCAGGGCGGTCAGTACAATGCGCAAGGGCGCAGCCGCTTTTACGGCTTTGGCCGATTGAATGCGGAGTCCGCGGTGCAACTGGCCGCGCCCTCGGCCCGCCGAGCCCTGCGGGTGAGCCGCACGGTGAATGAGCCGCTGCCGGATTTGCAAACCGTCGAAGTGACGCTGGAAGTGAATGAGACGGCGCCGGCGGAGAGCGTCGCCTTTTCCGTGGACATCAAGCACACCTACATCGGCGATCTTCGCGTGACCCTGGCCCCGCCGGCTGAATTGGGAATGCGAGACTTGGTGCTGCACGACCGCGCCGGGAACTCCGCCCGCAATCTCCAACGCACCTTCGACGCGCTGGTGGTGCCCGCCTTTGCTGCTTTTAAAGGCCGAAGCGCGAAGGGCCGCTGGACCTTGCGGGTGCAGGACACGGCTCTGCGCGACGAAGGGGTGCTGCGTCAATGCGCGCTGGAACTGGTGCTGGCGGAGCCTGCTCCCCGCCACGCGGCTCCCGCCCCGCGAGCCGTCCGGCGTCCAGGTTCCCGCCCCGCCCGCGCCGCCAGGAAGTAAAAGTTGCCCTTCGCCCTAGCCCAAGTTCGCCAGCAATAGGGCCTAAATCACTTTTTTGACGGCGCGCGCCCCTTGCTGCTCGACTTACACCAAGGCGGACAGCCGGTGCCTGGGGGGAGCCTCGGCGTCGCGTGGGGCGTGTAGTGGAGAAGACCCCATTGAGCGACGGTCCACCGATCAGGCATTCTGGCCTCCATGTTTTTGCGCCGCAACCGCCGCCGAGTCGCCGGGGAGACCTACGAGTATTGGACCCTGGTGCGCACGGCCAAGGGGCCGCGGCAGGAAGTGGTCGCCTCGCTCGGCAAGGAGCCGGGGCTGGAGAGTCGGGTGCGCCACGGCTGGG